>NZ_KV787954.1:120561-315826 GCF_001807155.1 Corynebacterium sp. HMSC05C01
AGGGGGAAACTATGCCGCTGCATAGTGCGCCGGCTAGGGGTTCGAGCGGTGGAGACTATGCCACTGCATAGTGCACGGGCTCGAGGTTTCAGCGGCGGTGACTATGCCGCTGCATAGTCGGCGCAGCTAAATGCCCGCTGGCATATTGCACAGCGGGCATGAGGAGATGAAGCGCGTGTCTTACTTGAAGAACTTACGCAGCGCCTCGCGACCACCAGGGATCGAGTTGATGAAGACAACCAGGCTGCCGATTGCAGCACCAAGCGTCGTAACAATCACGCTGATAGTCGTGATTGCTTTCAGGATTTCTTCCTCATTATCGGCAGGGCCGATGCTTCCGTGCGGAGCCAGCGTTGCCGAAGGCTCAGCGGTCACCTTCGTCGGCGTAGGAGCGGTCGTGGTTTCCTTCGTCGTGGTTTCGGTCGACTGGTTGGTGGTGGTTTCCTCCGACGTCTCAGTAGTCGTCGTCGAGGTGGTGGTTTCCTCCGTGTCCTCGGAAGGTGCCGGTTCCGCCGGCGCCTCAGTGGTCGTCGTCGGTGCCGGTTCCGAGGTGGCGGTGGTAGTTGCCGAAGTGGGTTCGGAGGTGGTGGTCTCTGCAGCGAGAGCTGAAGTGCCAAGAGCGCCAGCGGCGACGGCGGCACCGGCTGCGGAAACCAACAGAGTGCGGAGCTTCATGCTTGAATATTCCTAGCTGGGGTGGAGGTTTAGAACGGGAGCTTCGGGAGCTGGACCTGCGGCACGTGGACGTGCGGGATGCCCAGGTGGAACTCGCGGTTCAGTGCGTCGATGATCTTGTTGATGCCACGCGGGTCAGAGAACACGATCAGACCGGTGGTCAGAACCGCAGCGAGGGTGCCAGACACTGCGCCGATGATGTGGCCCTGGGAGGAACCGGAAGTCTGCTTCTGGGGAGCCGGCGGGTTGTTGGTCTCGTCCTTGTTGTCCTCGCCCTCGCCCGGCTTGTCGGTTTCACCCTCGCCCGGCTTGTCGGTCTCGCCCTTGTTGTCCTCGGGCTGGTCAACCGGAGCGGTGGTGTGGGTGTCGGTGGCCTCGTTGCCGGTGTTTTCGGCGTCCTCAGCGTAAGCCGGGGTAACAGCCAGGGTCAGCGCGGTCGCGGCAGCGACCATTGCAGAAGAAAAGCGCTTCATTATGAAAAACTCCTATGGAAATCTAGGGGGTTTGTCGCTGTCGACCGTGCGCTCGACAGATCACTCGGAAGAACCTAGCAGGTTCCCAGAAGAAAACATAGTGATATAGGCAATGTTTTCAGTGTTCCCCGCATCGGATTGGCCAACACCTGGAAGTCAGGGGTTTGGTCACGGCGAGCAGTGTACCCCAAATCATCTATATGTCTAAGTTCTATGGAGGTGGGGTAAATCGAGGTTTGAACAAACTGAAAGCTCGTCGCGCGTACACTGATCGACCATGCGCCCATCTGACACATTCCAAGAGGTCCATGCCGCCGATATCCAGTTCGCGCAGGGAAGGATTTCTTCTGTCATTACTCCGTCGCCGCTGCAGTACTGCCCGCGGCTGTCTCAGCAGTACGGTGCTGAGATTTATCTCAAGCGTGAAGACCTGCAGGATGTGCGTTCGTACAAGATTCGCGGGGCGTACTTTGGCATTTCGCAGCTAACCCCGGAGGAGCGGGAGGCTGGCGTAGTGGCGGCGTCGGCAGGCAATCACGCCCAAGGCGTGGCGTACGCGTGCCGTGCGCTTGGGATTCAGGGCAAGATCTTTGTCCCGAAACCCACCCCGAAGCAGAAGCGTGACCGCATTTTGGTGCACGGCGGTGATGCGATTGAGCTCGTCGTTACGGGCAACACGTTTGACGAGGCTGCCCAGGCTGCGCGCGAAGACGCTGCGGCACGGGGAGCGACGGTGATTGAGCCGTTCGACTCGCGCAATACCGTGGTCGGGCAAGGCACCGTCGCGGCCGAGATCGTCGCGCAGTTGTCCAGTATGGGCAAGCAGCTCGACACTGTTCTTGTGCCGGTCGGTGGCGGTGGCCTGATGGCAGGTGTGATGTCGTATGTGGCGGACATGTCGCCGTCGACGAGGGTGGTTGGTGTTGAGCCGGTGGGGGCGTCGTCGTTACGCGCTGCGATTGAGGCGGGCGAGCCGGTGACGCTGGAATCTATCGACCCATTCGTGGACGGGGCGGCGGTGAAGCGGATCGGTGACACTCCCTGGCAGGTGTTCCAAGCACACAAAGATCGTGCTGAGGTGTTTTCTTGCGACGAAGGGGCAGTGTGCACGGAGATGCTCTCGCTGTATCAAAACGAAGGCATCATCGCCGAGCCCGCGGGCGCACTGTCGGTTGCAGGTCTTGCGCAAACGACGATTAAGCCCGGCTCGACCGTCGTTTGCATCATTTCCGGAGGCAACAACGATGTGCTGCGCTACGCGGAGGTCATGGAGCGCTCCTTGGTCCACCGTGGACTGCGCCACTACTTCCTGGTCAACTTCCCCCAAGAGCCAGGGCAGCTTCGCATGTTCCTGCGGGAGATCCTGGGTGAGGAAGACGACATCGTCTTGTTTGAGTACCTGAAGAAGAACAACCGCGAAACCGGTGCTGCGCTCGTCGGTATTGAACTTGCGCATGCGGACGACCTTGCCCCGCTTCTAGAGCGCATGGACGGATCGCTGATCGGCTGCCGCCGTCTAGAGCCGGGAACGCCGGAGTACGACTTCATCGTTGCAGGTTAAATGGTTACTTCCTACGTCCGACCCAAGGCTGGGGAGACAGCCATCCACGAACTTGAGATCAAGCGTTCGCGGTTTATTACCTGGGTGACGCGCGCCACCACTGAGGAGGAAGCGCGCGAGGTCATCCATGCTGCGCGTGAGGCGTACCCGGATGCGCGCCACCATTGTTCGGCGTTCATCGTTCATGTCGACGACGCACAGCCAATCGAGCGTTCCTCCGACGACGGCGAGCCCTCCGGCACGGCAGGAAAGCCAATGCTTGAGGTGCTCAAAGGATCAGGCATGTCCGACATTGTCGCCGTGGTTATTCGCTACTTCGGTGGCATCAAGCTTGGCACAGGCGGTCTCGTGAGTGCGTACACGAACGCGGTGTCTGAAACACTGCCGAGCGTTGTCACCACCACACGCGCCATGCGTGAGCAAGTTGCCGTGGACCTTCCGCATGCTGAAGCCGGCCGAATCGAAGCAGAACTACGCAACGCTGGGGTGGAAGTCGTAGACGTCGAATACGGCGCTGCCGCCACATACACGCTCGCGTTCGAACCAGGGGAGCGCGAGCGTATCGACGACCTCCTCGCCGCCGCCACCCAAGGCAAAGCAGAAAGCAAAACGCTCGGACCACGGTGGGTCGAGTTGTCTACTTCGCGCTAGAATTGCATGCCATGACTATGCAGCCGCGCCCAAACAACCCGATCGACCAACGAAAAGCCGCCGTGCGCAAATACTCGCGCGACGCGCTGGTGTGGGCCGGTGGCGGCCTCGCCGGCGGCATCGCGTTCGGTCTGCTGATGCAGTCCTGGACGATCCTGGTGCTTGGGCTCGTCATCGGAGTTGCGGGTGGTTTTGTGAATTGGAACAAGGTCCAAAAGATCGTCAATCACCAGGACCGTTACTAGCGCCTTGATCGAACCGTCAGGCAAAGCCGTCCGTATCGACGCCTGGCTGTGGGCCGTGCGGATCTTCAAAACACGCAGCCAGGCCGCCGAAGCCGTTCGTGCTGGGCACGTCAAGATCGGTGGCAAGGCAGTCAAACCTGCCGTCCAGGTCGTGCCGGGAGACACGGTGCGGGTATGGAAGAACCACCACGAGTACATTCTCGAGGTTACGGCGACGGTGTCGAAGCGCGTTGGCGCACCGGTGGCGCGCACCTGCTACATCGACCACAGTCCGCCACCACCACCGCGTGAACTCTTCGCGGCACCTCCTGTGCGCGATCGCGGAACTGGGCGCCCCACGAAGAAGGAACGCCGCGAAATCGACCGCCTCATGGGGCGGCGGGACTAAACGCAGCTAATCGATGCTGCCGCGTAGCCGGGCTAGACGGCCGTTGAGCCGCTTGCGGCGCACCTCTGGGCGGTTTCCCGAATCCCAGGTTTTCTCGATGTGTTCGGTGCCGAACCGGTTGAGCAGGAGATCGTCGATAATGCGCACTTGCCCCGGGACGAATGAGTAGTTCATCGAGTTGGAGACAGCCTCGATGTCTGCCGGGTTGGTCAGGTCCGCAACGTCCGAGACAAGCTCAATGCCGTGGGCACGCAGCAACTCGGTGAGGAAGCGGTAGTCGCCCGCGCGTGAGAGCGGAAACTGGCTGCCAAGCAACACGGTCAGAATGCCCGGCAGTGTCTCAGGCGAGATTTCGGTGTCCACGTCGGTGTGCACCTTTTCCTGCGGGTCTGCCAAGGTTGAAATTTGGTCAAACTGCTGATCGGCTAGCTCGATAAGTCCCGCGGCGAGGGTGAACGCGCGGTCCACCTGCGGGTCGAGTTTTTCCGTTGAGCGTTTGTACTTGATGTCGTGCTCAAACTCCGCCCACGCATGCTGCAGCACTGTACGAATCTGCACCTCGAAGACTTGGCCGACGAACTCCTCAAGGCCCTCGGATTGCTCCTCAACACGGACGACAAGGTGGTGCGAGCCGTAGCCGAAGTTGCCGGCGACTCGGGTTTCTTCGGCTTTGTCCACGCTGCGCAACACCTCAAACTCGTCGGCGAGCAGGCGCTGCACTGCAGGGATCTCGGTCGAGTGCAGCACGGTGATTCGGGCGCCGATGATGTCTTTGATGTCGTGCCACGGGTCGGGGTAGAGCAACTCACCGTCGCGAGTTTTGCGGGCTTTTTCCTTCAACGAGGTCCAGGACTTCACTCGTGCATCTACACGGTCGAAATTCACGCCGGCATCGCGCATGAGTTCATGGAGGGCGTGGCGGAAGGTCATCGCCGCGTCCTCGTGTGCGTTTACCCAAGCGAAGTATGTGGAGCCGAGACGTGCGATTGTGTCGTCAGCTTCCTTGTTTCGCTTGGCCGGTTGTTTTGAAGTGCTCATGTCGGCGGGTGAGCTTACCCGGAAACTGGCGGATCGTGCATTAGCGGGAAGCCGACCGAGTATGTCATCAGCGCGCCGCGCCCCAGGATGTCGCGGACGTGATGCAACGGTGCGTCGAAGATAAACAGTTCCTGGTCGTCGCGGGTGGCGTAGACCAGCTCGTGGTGGGGGTCGAGCACCGTCTGAAAATGGCGGTGCATCACCGTAAACGTTTTCGGGTGAGCGAGCCACGCGGTGGGTGGCACACCGTGTCCACCTACCTCTAAACCGGGCGGAAGGCCGGTCTGCTCCAGCGCTGCAGCGGGATTGCGCACCAAAAACTCGACGCCCGTGTCGACGAGCGCCCGCTTCGCCAACCGGTCAGCGGCACCATTCCAGAGCTGGTTCATGCTCGGCGTGAGCTCACCGATTTGTTGGTGGGTCAGCGCCGGACCGTCGTCGACGGTAAAGACACACACCAGGCGCGGTGCAAGGTTGATAAACGCGGTCGAGGCCGAAAAGCCAGGCGTGAGCCAGGAACGTGACGACGACGATGGCGCGACGTCGTCGCGACGCGCCAGCCGCAATTCAATAGCATCTTGGTGGACAGGGCGGGGAAGAGTTTCTACTACGTACATACTCAGTTAGACGTAGCCAACACCGCCCCGGTTCCATCCGAACCAAAGCTTTTTACAGACCGAGTACCTCGAGGAGTTTCGGGGCCTGCCAAATCTGAATGTCCTGGCCCTTTTCCTGCAGTTCGCGGGCTCGTTTCTCCTTCGAGGTCACACTCGACCATTCGCCGACAACCAGGATGGTCGTTTTCTTGGTGACGTTCTTGCCCACCTGCGCGCCCTGCTTCGCAATCGCGTCCCACAACTCGCCCTTATCGTGCGGTTCGAACTCACCGGTTAAGGTGACGTGCTCGCCGTACAGAGGAGCGTTCGGGTCGGCTTGAGCATCTGGCTCCGGCACGGTGTCCGGGGTGGCCACCGACTGCCACGGAGCGGGTTTGCGCTCCTTCTTCACCGGCCCGGCCTGGTTGGAACCACGTGGCTCGGCGGTGGCGGCAACGGCAGCAGCGACACCACCTTCGGCGACCTGCTTCGCCTGCACCGCGCGGCCGGCACCGGAGCGGTCGCGGAGGACAGGGGTGACGCGGGCGTCGTCGATCGATCCGAGCGTGAACCCGGTGTCGTGGATGAAGCTCATCAGGCTGCCAGTGTGGCCGGCCTCCCGGGCGAGACCAACCATCACACCGGCGCACGCAGCGGCATCTTCGCAGGCATCGTGGTGGTTGTCCAAGGAAACGCCGAAGTGCTGCGCAAGGGTTGGAAGCTTGTGGTTTGCCACATCCAGCTTGGTAGCGCGGGCCTGTGCCAACGTGCACGCGAACAGCATCTTCGGGACGGCGATGGAGGAGGCCAAGCAAGCATCGCGAAGTGCGGCGGCATCGAACTGTGCGTTGTGCGCGACAAGGGGTAAATCCCCGACAAAGGTGGTCATTTCCGCGATACAGTCGCGCACGTCTGGGGCATCAGTGACATCCTCAGCAGAAATGCCGTGGATAGCAACGTTGCCGGATTCGAACTCGTCTAAACCGGCAGGCGGCTTACATAACCAAGACTTTCGCTCGACCTCTTCGCCGTCGACAATCTTGACCAACCCGATCTGACAGATCGAGCCCCAGCGACGGTTCGCGGTTTCCACATCGAAACCGACGAAGGAGAAGTCAGGAATGCCTGCTCCGCCGTCGGCGGTAGCGGTGGTGGGGGCCTTGCCGTGCTTGGCGTCGTCGAGAAGCGTGCGCAACTTCTTTGCGCCATCGACGTCTCCCGGTGCGAACCAGACGGTCAGCGGAGCACCGGTGGTGGCAACATCCACTTTGGTCGGCGACCATGCGTCACCTTCGGTGATATCCACGCCGGTGATATCCGCAATACTGACGGTGCGGTCCGAGGAGTCGCCGCGCAGCGAGGCGAGGAGGGCAGTTGGGGTCACGGTGAGGGCGTCGTTGGTCACAGTCAACGTTGCACCATGAGCGGAAATCATTTAGGCGTTGCCTTCCTTTCGGCCCGCTCCAGCGGGCGGTTGCGTACGGCGCAGCACCACGGTCGAGCGCTGGCCGACGGTGACAGTCGAATCCGGACCGATGGGCTGTGCGCCTTCACGGTAGCCGAGGGGGCCAGTCGTATCGACGACGATCTCCCACTCGTCACCAAACCTCGCGCCGGGAACAGTGAAGTCAATGTCCTCATAATGGGCGTTGAACATGAGAAGGAATGAATCGTCCACGATGCGCTGGCCGCGGCTATCGGGTTCCGCGATCGCTTCGCCATCGAGGTGAACCATAAGTGCACGGCCGAAGGCGGCGTTCCAATCGTCTTGTGTCATGAGACGGCAGTCGGGGGTGAGCCAAGCGATCTCTCGGCCGTGTTCGTCGTCGCCAAGCGCACCGCCCTCGAGGAACCTGCGGCGGCGAAACACCGGATGATCTCGGCGCAAAGCGATGAGCCGACGCGTGAATTCGTGCAGGTCTGCTGCGCTTTCAAGGTTGGACCAGTCCATCCAAGCCGTCTCGTTGTCCTGGCAGTACACGTTGTTGTTACCGCCCTGGGTGCGTGCGATCTCGTCGCCGTGAGCGAGCATCGGGGTGCCCTGAGATAGCAAGAGTGTGGTCAGGAAGTTGCGGCGTTGCCGTGCTCGCAGGTCGAGCACCACAGGGTCGTCCGTGTGGCCCTCCACACCACAGTTCCAGGACCGGTTGTGGTTCTCGCCATCGCGGCTGTCTTCGCCGTTGGCTTCGTTGTGCTTGTCGTTGTAACTGACCAGGTCGTTCAAGGTAAACCCGTCGTGTGCGGTGATGAAGTTGATCGACGCGGTCGGGCGGCGCCCGTTGTGTTGGTACAGGTCCGACGAGCCGGTCAGGCGGGAGGCGAACTCGCCGAGAGTGGAGTCCTCGCCGCGCCAAAAGTCACGCATGGTGTCGCGGTACTTGCCGTTCCACTCGCTCCACAGGGCAGGGAAGTTACCGACCTGGTAGCCGCCTTCGCCCACATCCCACGGCTCGGCGATGAGTTTGACCTGGCTCACCACCGGGTCCTGTTGAACCAAGTCGAAGAAGGTGGCCAGACGGTCCACGTCTGAAAACTCGCGCGCGAGGGTCGAGGCGAGGTCGAAGCGGAACCCGTCGACGTGCATCTCGGTGACCCAGTAGCGCAGCGAATCCATAATCAACTGCAGGGAGTGCGGGTAGCGCACGTTCAGTGAGTTTCCGGTGCCGGTGTAGTCCATATAGAGGAACCGGTTGTCGTCGACAAGCCTGTAATACGCCTCGTTATCAATGCCACGAAACGCAATTGTCGGGCCCATGTGGTTGCCCTCCGCGGTGTGGTTGTATACCACATCCAGGATCACCTCGATGCCGGCCTCGTGGTAGGCGCGCACCATCTGTTTGAACTCGGCCACGGCATCGCCAGGGGCAGAGGAGGAGGCGTAGCTGTGCTCCGGGGCGAAGAAACCGAACGTGTTGTAGCCCCAGTAGTTGCGCAACCCGAGTTTGAGTAGGCGGTCGTCTTGCAAAAATTGGTGCACCGGCAGCAACTCAATCGAGGTCACACCAAGGTCGGTGAGGTAATCCACCATTACCGGGTGCGCCATACCCGCATAGGTGCCGCGCAACTGCTCAGGAATGCCCGGGTGGGTCTGTGTCATGCCCTTGACATGGCACTCGTAGATCACCATCTCCTCATCAGGGATCTTCGGCGCGCGGTCGTCGCCCCAGTCGAAGAACGGGTTGATCACCACCGACAACATCGTGTGGCCGAGCGAGTCTTCTTCATTGCGACCGGTACCAGGTTCTTCTGCGTTGACGTCGTAGGAAAACAGCGAGGAATGCTGATCAAACTCCCCATCAAAGGCGCGCGCGTACGGGTCCACGAGCAGCTTGCTGGGATCGCAACGCTTGCCGTCGGCCGGGTCCCACGGCCCGTGCACGCGGTAGCCATAACGCTGACCTGGGCCAACACCGGGCAGGTAAGCGTGCCAGACATGGTTATCCACCTCGTCGAGGGCGATACGCGTTTCGGCGCCGGTGTCGTCGATAAGACAAAGCTCAACTGCATCAGCAACCCCCGAAAACAGTGCAAAGTTCGTCCCCGCCCCATCAAACGTCGAGCCCAGCGGATGTGCGGAGCCAGGCCAGACTTGCTGCTGCAGATCCGGATGCGTCGTCTCAGTCATGCTGCCCGAGCATAGTGCACCCGCTCGACACTGCCCGGGCTACGAATGCTGCGCCAAACCGTCCAGCAAAAACTTCACGGCCGCAGCATGCATCTGCGCAGAATCGTCTTCGTACGTGTCCGAAACACTGCCGGTCGCTTCCGCAAGTTGTGTGCTCGCTTGGTGCACGGCGGCATCCCCAAGCGTCAAATGCAACAGGCCGAGAGCCACAGCACGCATCTCGCTTGACGACGACCCCTCACCCGAATACTCACGCACCGACGCAATAAACAATTCCGACAACTGGGCGCAAACCTCAGCGTCCGGCTGACTCACTGCAGCCACAAGCACCTCTGCGCCATCGCGGATGCCGAGCACCGCTTCCCGCAGCGCGCGACTTAGCTCAGCTGGGTCGGCAACTGGATCGCTCATGAGCGGGCGCACAATATGCTCCGCCAACGACGCGAGCAACTCCTGCTTGTTGGCGATATGCCAGTACAACGCGCCAGGGGCGACGCCCAGCGACGACGCCACACGCCGCATGGAAACATCGGCCAA
Source organism: Corynebacterium sp. HMSC05C01 (assembly GCF_001807155.1). Taxonomy (NCBI): domain Bacteria; kingdom Bacillati; phylum Actinomycetota; class Actinomycetes; order Mycobacteriales; family Corynebacteriaceae; genus Corynebacterium; species Corynebacterium sp. HMSC05C01. The sequence goes on from NZ_KV787954.1 coordinate 130,351, forward strand.
ACCGTACCCAGACAGCAGCTCAAGCGCCGCCTGCGTGATGCGCTCGCGAGACAATTGCATGACACACCACCCTAGACCGAAGTGGCCGAAACATGGGTTTACGTGACTTCACAGGAACCATTCAGAACAATAGTACGGACGTTCAACCGTCAGGTAAGCGTTGCGTTGGTACTCTTTGGGACGAACGTCCCGTCGTGGCGCCAATCCACGCCCAAGACGGTTGCCCGCGTCCAGCGAACGGATGGGGTGAAACTAGGAAGGTAGTCAAAGATGAAAATGAACACTACGTCCGGCATGGCAGCATGCGTAGCTGCAGCAATGCTCGTACTTCCGCTTTCGGCATGCGGATCCTCCGACGAAGGCAAGTCCGGAGGGCTGTCCACCGCTGCTGAGGCTGCTCCGGCCGATACGGCTGTCGAGTCCACGGTGTCCGAGAATGCCGATAAGAGCGAAGGAAAGAAGGACGACGCAAAGAAGGACGAGAAGAAGGCAACCGCCACGACTTCGAAGAAGAAGGAGTCGAAGGAAGAGGGCGGCAACCAGGGCGAGGCCCCGACCCTTGCCAATCCGTTTGAGAACGGCATGCCGGAAAACACCAACCAGCCGCTCGAGGGCGCACAGGAAGGTACCGACGAAGACCGCAAGCAGATGGAAGACACTGCACGTGCTGTGCTTAACCCGGGTTCTTTCGCTGACTGGACCCGCACCATCTTGGACAATTCCTGTAAGGCAGTCGCTGACCCGATGATGGAGGAACTGGAGCGTCAGGGTCTGACCCTTGAGCAGGTTGAAGAGGCAGGCCGCCTTGCTGAGCAGCAGGGCCAGGCGCTCGAGCTGCCGAAGTCCGAGGTCAGCATTTCCGACGTTCGTGTGGACGGTAACCGTGCGTCTGCCAACCTGACTGCAAAGAACGCAAACGGTGAAGAAACCCAGGTCATGATCTTCGAGAAGGAAGACGGCCGCTGGAAGTTCTGCAACTAGTGATGGGATCTGGTGCAGGGCTGCTCGCGCTAGCCCTGCTCCTCGGTATCGCTGGAGGTTTCGCCTGGGGTGGTCTTCGTCCCGCATACGTCGGCGTGATCACAGAAAACGGCGGTATCGGGGTCGACGAAGTGGCAAGCCCTGTGAATGTACAGTTCACAGGGTTTGCGTGGTTTGTGCTGCTGGCACTCCTGCTCGGGGTGGTGCTTGGCGCCGTGGGGTGGCGCAGCGTGCGCCGCGGCAGGGTCGGCGGTTCTGTGTGGTGGATGCTGTGGATCATGACCGTTGCCGTACTTGGCGCGATCTCGATCTACTTGTTTGGTGACTGGTTGAGCCTCAAACTGCACCCCAGGCCTACCCACGATGTCTTGGAAACCGGATCGAGCTTCACGCTTGTCCCGCCGGTTTCGCCGGGGGTCGGGTGGGCTGTTGCGCCGCTGACAGCTGGTCTGGTGTTTTGGATCGGCAACCTGCGCGCCTATGCGCGTGAACCACGCGGGGATGACGACAGCCGTCTGTAAGGCCCCGAACGGCCGGAATCGGACTGCGTCGTTACACTGACGGCGTACACAGCTTGAACGCGCCAATAACGCAGGAGGTTCGCCCAGTGACAGGTGCCGGAAACACATTCTTCATTCTTTTGCTGTTCCTCCTTGCAGGCATCCTCGTCGGTGGAGTGTGGTCGTCGTATCAGAACGGCTCCTCAAGAGCGGTGACTGCCGTCCTCGCGCTTCTTGCAGTTATGGCAGCCCTAGGTGGTGTGCTGATGTTGGTGGAGGTGATGTGAGATGTTCGGAGTTCGGCCCCTTATCCGCGACGAGGTTGATTCGCTAACCAATGTGTGGCGGGCCCGTGGTTTGATCCCGGTGCTCGTCGCCGTTGCATCCGCCTTCGCCGCCTGGTCGCTTCTGTTGCCGGTAGTGCCCACAGCCGTCATCGATGCCGGACAGTCTGCATCCCTTGCCGGGCTGTCCACTGGTGTGTTCATGCTGGCAACAGTGCTCACACAAGTTTGTACACCGTGGGCTCTGCGGAGGTTCGGCTACAGCATCATCATGGCAGTGGCCTCAATGCTTCTGGGTATCCCGGCGTTGGGGTACATCATCGGCATGGATGCAGCGCCGCTGCTGACGGTTAGTGCGATTCGTGGCATCGGCTTCGGTGCATTGTCCGTGGCTGAAGCGGCGATTATCGCGGAGCTGGTACCGCTGCGCCTGCTCGGCAGTGCCACGGGAATTTTCGGTGGTGTTGTCGGCCTTGCTCAGATGATTGCGCTGCCATCGGGCTTAGCCCTGGTGGACAGGATTGGGTACGACGCCGTGTATATTATCGCCGCATCGATCGGTGGCATCTCGCTCATTGCCTGTGCGGCGATCCCTGCTATTCCACCACCGGATCCCGAGCCAGAGACCACAAACATGGTCCATGTGCCCATGTGGCATCTGGTGCTCGTGCCGGCACTCGCGTTGATGTTTGTGACCACTGCTTACGGTGCGATCACGAACTTCTTGCCGGTCTCCATGCGTGATCTCGACCCGGCCACGGGTGCCGCGATGGGCGGCGTAATGCTCGGCGTGATGAACTTTGCGTCGATGATCTCGCGCTACACGGCAGGCAAGATCATGGACCGTCGTGGGCAGCCTGGCACCGTGCTCATCCCATGCCAGGTCCTTTGTGCACTCGGCGTGTTGCTCATGGCAGCCATCTTGGCGCTTGAGCTACCGGTTTGGACCATGCTGCTGGCCGCCCTGTGTTACGGCGCAGGCTTCGGCGCGGTGCAAAACGAGGCACTGACCATGATGTTCTACCGCCTGCCGCGCTCGAAGACCTCGGAAGCTTCTGCTATCTGGAACATTGCTTTCGACGGCGGGACGGGCCTGGGTTCTACCTTCTACGGCATGCTCATTGCCACGATGGCGTTCGCGCCGATGTTTGGCATCGCCTCCGGTGTCATCGCGATTGGGCTGATTGTCACGTTGCTTGACCGTCAGTTGGGCCGTCACCGTGTGGTGGAAGTTAACAATCTGTCGGCTCGTTTGAAGGCTGTGCAGGCGCCGCGTCGTTATCCGTCGAAGAATAAGAAGCAGCCGAAGAACCAGTAATCGGGGGAGCGGATACACTACGCAACCATGACGAACACCCCGGCAAGCCCGACAGTCGCGGTACTTGATTACCTCGGCAGTGAGACCACCACCAGCCTTGTCAGTGCTTTGGTGAATGCAGGTGCTGATGCTTTTGCCACCACTGACCCCGACAAGGCTGTGCAGGCAAGCGGTCTTGTCCTGCCTGGTGGGGCATCGTTTGCAGACGCTGCTGCGGCGATCAAGCGCATCAAAGGGGATCGCATCGTAGGCCAGCGTCTGGCAGGGGGTAGGGCACTGCTTGCGGTCGGCACTGGAATGCACGTGCTTTTCGACGACGCCGTGACCGGCAGCCGCACCACACCAGGCCTTGGGGAGTGGCCGGGCCAAGTTGTGGAGGCAGCATTTGAAGCGGGGGAGTACCCCGTCGTGGCGGCAGATGGTTCGAAGCTGCTGGCCGGAATTGTTGGAGACGTGTTCTTCGACGCGCCACAAGCCGTGAAGTCGTTCCCGTTGGCAGAGGATGACTTCATCGCCTACCCGAAACTGTCTTGGGCAGACATCAACGGCGAGCGCATCCTTGCCGCTGTAGAAAATGGGCCATTGTGGGCGATGGCGTTCGACCCAGCCATGTCCGGTGAGGTTGGTGTGAGCGTGCTGGGCAACTGGGTGCAGCAGCTGCAGCCGGAGGTGTCTCATGCATAAGCCGGCGGAGCTGCTTGATGCTGCATTGTGCGCGGTTGATGAGGCGCGTGAGGTATTCGTCGACAAAGTGGGGGCTGCTCCTGCACTGCGCAAGGGGGCCGGCGACTTTGCCACAGAGGCTGATCTGATCATTGAGAAGCTGTTGCGCAAGCGTCTGACGGACACGACTGGCATTGCGGTGTACGGCGAGGAACAAGGCGGGTCGTTTGATCCGGAGGCGTGCTGGGTTGTTGACCCGATCGACGGTACGTCGAACTACTCGTCCGGCAATCCGAACTGCGCCATCCTGTGCACGCTGCTGCTTGGTGGAAAACCGGTCGCAGCGATTACCGATGCGCCGCTGCTGAACATGCGCCTCACCGCGGTCGATGGCGAGCCCGTGCACCTCAACGGCAACGCCTTGCCACCGGTTGGTGCGCTGACTTCCGCTGCGGAGCAGGTGGGGATTGGCTCGTTGGCCTCGGCGGATAGGCAGCGATACCCAGCATCGTTCCGTCTCGACTTGGCAGGCGCACTCACGGATTCGCACCTGCGGCCGCGCATCAGCGGATCGGTTGGCGTTGACCTGGCCTTCGTCGCGCAGGGGATCTACCAGGCTGCGGTCAGTTTTTCCCCGCACATCTGGGATAACGCAGCTGGTGTGTTGTTGGCACGCAGTGCAGGGGCGAACGCAAGCGCGTTTGATGGTTCGGAATGGACTCCGACCACCGCCGGTGTGGTTATCGGTACACCGCATGCGCATCGTACTGTGCTCGATGCGATCCAGATGGTTGCAAAGTAGCGGAAGGACGCTTCAGATGAAGAAGAACAAAACCGGTGCACTGCTGTTCGGTGTGGCGGGTGCGGTGATGTGGGGCTTTTCCCGCATGGACTGGGTGACCGCGAAGTACAACGACGACCTCTCCGGCGAAGGTGTAGCAACCATCACCGGCGCGGAGTGGTCCACCGAGATCACCGCAGTGGCGGTGCTGCTGCTCGCCGGTGCGATTGCCGCGTTTGCGTTGCGCAAGGTCGGTCGTCGTGTCGTTGGCGGAATTTGCGCGCTCGCCGCCGCTGCTGCTGTCATCCCAGCAGCAGCGCTTCTGGCGCGTGGTGCTGACCATGAGCGTATCCACGCCATCTTGACGGCAGGGGCGGAACAGGCAGCCACGGATACGTCCTCCGCTGCTATTGCGAACTGGGCGGAGATCACCGCCGCCGACGTTGCTGTGGTAGGCCCAGTACTCACGATCGTGGGATGTGTGCTGGGGGTGATTGGCGGTGCGATGCTCGTCGTCAAGCCTGGCGAGGATGCGCCGAAGCAACACAAATACGAGAAGGAAGCTGTGCGCAAAGAAACCATCCGTCACGACCTGAAAGAGGAGCCGGATTCCGGACGCGTGATGTGGGATGCGCTCGACGCGGATATCGACCCGACCGAAACTGGTGACGAGGATTTTCGTCCTACGCAGGGCAACCGCTAACCTATAGCGCTATAGGCCGTATCACCTGGAGGTAGGCGCATGTCGGCACCGAGCGCAGTATCAAACGTTGTCGCTGGTGTGCTCCGTGATGTCGAAAAACGCGAAGCGGTCGTGCCGTTCCAGGAAATCAAGGCCCGCTCGCGCGACATGCCCCCAACCCGCGATGCTAAAGCAGCACTTTTGCGCCACGGCTGCGGGGTCATCGTGGAGATCAAACGCAACTCGCCAGTTTTTGGCCCAACCGCGGTAGGCAGACGCTCGATCGAGTCGGTTGCCCAAGACATCGAGCGCGGTGGCGCCCACCTCATCGCTTGCCAGACAGAGCGGCTGCGTTTCGACGGCTCCCTGGCAGATCTGGCCAACGCCCGCGCAGCCGTAAGCCTGCCGATGGTGTGTCGCGATGTCATCGTCGACCCGTACCAGATCCACGAGGCCCGTTGCTACGGCGCCGACATGCTCCCGCTGCAGGTAGGCATCCTCGAGCAGCCGCGCCTGGAGGCACTGCTGGACCGAGTGGAATCGCTGGGCATGGTCGGTGTGGCCGAGGTGCGCACGCCAGCGGAGGCGGATCGGGCCCTTAAGGCCGGCGTGAGTGTGATCGCGGTGAACTCCTGGACCTTTGACACCAACGACCTCAACCGCAACGCCTTTGCGGATATCGCGCCGGGGCTTCCCACCGAAGTGATCAAGATCAGCCTGGGTGGTGTGACCACTCCGCGTGACCTGATGGACGCCGCCGCGTGTGGTGCGGATGCCGTGTTGGCAGCGGAGGCTGTGATGGCGTCTGGCGATGTGTACGAGGCAACCCGCTCTTTGGCGGCCGCGGGACAGCACCCAGCCTGTCCATCGCGGAATTAAACTGGCACACTGTTGGGCGTGCAAACAACACTTCTGGCAAACATTCCTTCCCCGCCGCAGGGGGTGTGGCAGCTCGGACCGATTCCGATTCGTGCCTATGCGCTGTGCATCATGGCGGGCATTGTTGTCGCGCTGTTGATTTCCCTGCGTCGCTACAAGGCCCGCGGTGGTAATCCGGAGACGATCTGGGATGCAGCGATCGTGATTATCCCGACCGGCATTATCGGCGGGCGCCTTTACCACGTGATCACGGATTACGATAAGTACTTCGGTGAGGGCAAGAACCCGTGGAAGGCCTTCGACATCACCTCGGGTGGGTTGGGCATCATCGGCGCAGTCGCGCTGGGAACCCTGTGCGTGTGGGTGATGATGCGCCGCAAGGGCCTTCCGTTCGCGCCACTTGCGGATGCAGTTGCGCCGACGGTGATTCTCGCCCAAGGCATCGGCCGGTTGGGCAATTACTTCAACCAGGAGCTCTATGGGGCCGAAACCAATGTGCCGTGGGCGCTGGATATTTACTACCGCGTCAACGAGGCGGGGGAGTTCGCGCCGCTGACCGGCCGGTCCACCGGTGAGGTGATCGCGAGCGTGCACCCGACGTTCCTCTACGAGCTGATCTGGAACGTTGCGGTGTTCTTCCTGCTCATCTGGATTGACCGCCGCCGGCGCCTTGGCCACGGCAGCGTGTTTTGGCTCTATGTCGCGGGTTATACCCTTGGCCGGTTCTTCATCGAGCTGATGCGTAGCGACGAAGCCACGCTCATCCTCGGCCTGCGCGTCAACACCTGGATGACCGCAATCTTGTTCATCATCGCGGTGGTGATGTTCATGCGCACACCGAAGGGGCGCGAGACCCCGGAAGAGGTCGATCCGGATTACAACGCACCGTCCACGGCAGAAGAGGACAATCCGGAGTACCGTGTTGCGGTGGAAGACACGCGAGAAGCCTACGAAGGTGAGGTTGGAAAACGTGGATAGGAAAACGAAGATCGTTTGTACGCTCGGTCCCGCTGTGGCCAGCAAGGATGCGATTTTAGGACTCGTGCGCGACGGCATGGATGTCGCGCGCCTGAACTTTTCGCACGGCGATTACCCGGATCACGAGCAGAATTACCGTTGGGTGCGCGAAGCCACTGATGAGACCGGCCATGCGGTCGGCATTTTGGCGGACTTGCAGGGCCCGAAGATTCGCCTTGGCCGCTTTGAAGGCGACGGCAAAACCTACTGGGAGACGGGCGAAGCCGTCCGCATCACCGTCGACGATGTTGTAGGTACGCACGACCGTGTGTCTACGACGTACAAGCAGCTGGCCAAGGATGCGAAGCCGGGGGATCGTTTGCTTGTCGACGACGGCAAGGTCGGCCTCGTCTGCACCGACATCGACGGCAACGACGTGGTCTGCCGCGTCACCGAAGGCGGCCCGGTGTCGAACAACAAGGGCGTGTCGCTTCCCGGTATGGACATCTCCGTGCCTGCGCTGAGCGAGAAGGACAAGGAAGATCTGCGGTTCGCGCTGAAGCTCGGCGTGGACATTATTGCGTTGTCGTTCGTCCGTTCGCCGTCTGATGTCGACCTCGTGCACGAGATCATGGATGAGGTCGGCCGGCGCGTTCCGGTCGTCGCAAAGCTGGAAAAGCCCGAGGCTGTCGACGCGTTGGAGTCCATCATCCTTGCATTCGACGCGGTGATGGTCGCTCGTGGTGACCTGGGCGTGGAAATCCCGCTCGAGCAGGTGCCGGCTGTGCAGAAGCGTGTGATTCAGATCGCGCGTGAGAATGCGAAGCCGGTGATCGTCGCAACACAGATGCTCGATTCGATGATTGAGAACTCCCGCCCCACCCGTGCGGAGGCCTCCGACGTAGCCAACGCGGTGCTCGACGGCGCGGATGCCGTGATGCTGTCCGGCGAGACATCCGTCGGCGTGGATCCACACAACGTGGTACGCACCATGAGCCGCATCGTGCGTTCTGCGGAAACGATGGGCAACGTCCCGCCGCTGAACCACATTCCGCGCACCAAGCGTGGCGTGGTGTCCTACTCGGCGAACGACATTGCGCGGCGACTCAACGCGCGTGCCATTGTCACGTTTACGACCTCCGGCGATACTGCACGCCGCGTGGCGCGTCTGCACCCGGACCTGCCACTGCTCGTGTTCACACCGGTGCAGCAGGTGCGTTCGCAATTGGCCATGACCTGGGGTGCGGAGACGTTCCTGTGCGATGAGGTCAACAGCACCGACGAGATGGTCAAAGTTGTGGACAAGCAATTGCTAGCCATGGACCAGTACCACGAAGGCGACACCATGGTGGTCGTCGCGGGCACCCCGCCAGGAGTTGCGGGCACTACCAACACGATCCTCGTGCACCAACTCGGCGAGGACACGCGAAACCCCTAACGCGTTACCCTGGTGGGCATGCCTGAAACACATGCCGGAATCCAAGTACGCGATGCCCACCTACACAACCTGCGCAACGTGGACGTGGATATCCCACGCGGCACTCTCGTTGCGGTGACAGGGGTGTCAGGCTCCGGTAAGTCGTCGCTGGCGTTCGGCACCATCCACGGGGAGGGGCAACGGCGCTACCTGGAGTCGGTGGCGCCGTTTGCGCGTCGCCTGATTGGTTCTGCAGTAGACCCGCAGGTCGGCGCGGTTGAGGGACTGCCGCCGACCGTGGCGCTCGAACAGTCCACCTCCGGGGGCGGGGCGCGCTCGACGGTGGGGACGGTCTCGGCGCTGTCCAACAGCATCCGCCTGCTGTACTCGCGCGCTGGCGATAACCCGAAGGGGCTGTACTCCGACTCGTTTTCGCCCAACACGCCGGAAGGCATGTGCCCGACGTGCCAGGGCACAGGTGTCGTGCACGAGCCAACCGAAGAGTCGATGGTGCCGGACCCGACGCTATCCATCGAGGAGGGCGCGATCCAAGCCTGGCCTGGCGCGTGGGCAGGTAAGAACTTCCACGACATTTTGCAGACGCTGGGCTACGACCTCGATTCACCCTGGCAGGATCTGCCGAAGAAGGACCGTGACTGGATCCTGTTCACCGACGAGCGCCCCGTGGTGACCGTGAAACCCTTGCGCGGTGAGGACCAGATCCAGCGAAACTACAAAGGCACCTGGCGATCTGTGGCGTCGTATCTGACCAATACACTCGCCGAAACACAGTCCGATACCCTGCGCAAACGCGTGCTGTCCTACATGGAGTCACGCGTCTGCGAGACCTGCCACGGCCGTCGCCTCAACCCGGAAGCACTCAAGGTTACCTATGCTGGCATGCCCATCGACGAGCTCGGCGCCTTGCCTCTCGACCGTGTCTATGAGGTACTCGCGGCACAGAAGCCCTCGGAGGGCTCCGCCGAAGACTTGCTGCTCAAACAGATTTTGCCCGCGGTGCAGTCCGCACTCGACTTGGGCCTTGCGCACTTGAGCCTGGATCGGCCCGCGCCCACGTTGTCCGCGGGTGAGTTGCAGCGCATCCGGTTGTCCTCACAGTTGCGCTCCGGCCTGTTCGGTGTGGCGTATGTGCTTGACGAGCCGTCCGCCGGCCTGCACCCATCCGAGCGTGGTGCGGTGCTGGATATTTGCCGCCGATTCATCGACGCAGGCAATTCCGTTCTCTTGGTGGAACACGACATGGAACTCGTTGCCCAGACTGACTGGCTCGTCGACGTCGGGCCGCTCGCGGGTGAGCGCGGCGGCGAAGTGGTCTATTCCGGCCCCACCAGCGAATACTCCGGCGATGCGCCAACTGCCCGCGCGCTTGCCAACCGCAAGCTCTCGCTTAACGACGACCCCCGCGCCGCAACCGGCGAACTTTCCCTGTCCGGTGTCTCGGCCCGCTCCATCGACGGCCTGGATGTGTCGTTTGGGATGGGGCAGTTCACCGCCGTGGCTGGTGTGTCTGGTTCAGGCAAGTCGACGCTGGTCAGCACCGTTCTCGCCGGTGTCCTTCGCGACGCCGCCTCTACCGTTGTTGATGAAGACGATGAGGTGGGACAGGAGGGCGAGTGGGGCGTCGATAAGCATGATGGCTTTGACGCTGTCACCCGCGTCGTGCAAATTACCCAAAAGCCGATCGGGCGCACCCCGCGGTCAACCCTGGCCACCTACACCGGACTCTTCGACGGCGTGCGCAAACTCTTCGCCGCAACCGACGAAGCAAAGCGACGCAAATGGAGCGTGTCGCGCTTTTCCTACAACGTCAAGCAAGGACAGTGCCCGACCTGCGGCGGTGCCGGCAAGATCGAAGTCGAGCTAGTGTTCCTGCCCGGCTCGTACACCACCTGCCCCGACTGCGGCGGTGCACGCTACAACGACGAAACCCTCGAAGTGACCTGGGAGGGCCTCACCATCGCTCAGGTGCTGGAGTTGACCGTCGACGAAGCCGCGGACGTATTCGCCGACGAACCGAAGATCCTGCGCGCCGTCGAAACTCTGCAAGCCGTGGGGCTGGGTTACCTGCGCCTCGGCCAGGGCGCGCCCGAACTGTCCGGTGGCGAGGCACAGCGCATCAAACTCGCCACCGAGTTGCAGCGCTCCCGCAACTCGCGCCGGGGCTACACCGTGTACCTCCTCGACGAGCCCACCACCGGCCTGCATCCCGCCGACATCTCACTGCTAGTCAAGGAACTCAACAGCCTCGTCGAAGCGGGCCAAACCGTGATCGTGGTCGAGCATGACGTCTCCGTGATCGCGCAGGCGGACCGTGTCATCGAGATGGGCCCCGGCGCTGGCGCCGACGGCGGACAAGTTGTGGCTTCGGGCACCCCGTCAGAGCTCGCAAAGTGCGACACCGCAACAGGGCGCGTGCTCGCCGAGCGGTCGGCATAGTCCCGGGGGCTCGCTGGGTTTCGGACCCGGCGGTGGTGCGACGCTATGCAGCGGCATAGTGTGTTGGCGGTTGTAGAGACTATGCAGCGGCATAGTCCTGGGGACCCACGGTGTTTCGCTATGCCTCGATGTGCCATTCGGTCGTAAAACTGCCCCACCACCAGTCGCGCCACTCGTTGAAACTTGGGTGGACCGGCGGAGTGATCACATCGCCGCCTACATGCAGTTCGCTGACGGGGCTAATGCCGTGGAGCGAGTTGAGGAACCACAACGGGTGCTTGGCGGCGAGTTCGGGTTTGAGCTGACGGCGCTCCACCCGCATATCTAACTTCTCGGCGCGCGCGACAACCTGGTGCAGTGTGACACTCGGCAGCCACACTCCGTCGGGCAGACACAGGGAGTCGCCGTCCCACATCACGAGCGCGCCGGTGGTGGTCTCCAGCATGGAGCCATGCTTATCGACGATCACCGTGTCGTCCGTCCCCTCCACCTGGTACCGCGAACGGTACGCGCGGAACGCGCCGAAGTCGGGGCCTTTCACCTCGGGCTGGGTGCGCGGGTCTGGGGCTTGCGTGTAGGTCAGTGAGGTGGTGGGGCGAGGGGATGGGGCGGGGCGGACGTCGAGAAGCAAAAGCCCTGAGGAGAGCGCGATGCGGGGGAAGAGTTCGCCTTCGCTGAGCAGCGGCAGCATCGCGTCGACAAACCCGGCGGGGAGCGGACCGGCGGTGCGAGTGAAGCGCTCGATGTGCAGGCTGAGGCCGTTGGTGCGGCCGGAGGAGTGGCGCCAAGAATCGGCGACGTCCAGGGGGCCGTCGGAGAAGTCGCGCGGAACAAACGCGCCGTACCAGGCGTACTTACGCATCCCACGCTCCTAAAACGGACTGGGCCTTCAGGTTGCGCTCGGCGATCTCAGCGGAAGGGTCGGAGGCGAGCACGATCGCGCCACCTGCACCGACTGTCACAGTGGAGCCGGCGCGTACTGCGGTGCGGATGACCACCGACAGGTCGGCTTGGCCGTCGAACCCGATGTAGCCGAGCGCGCCCGAGTAGACGCCGCGCGGGGAGGTTTCCAGCCGGTCGATGATTTCGCACGTCCGTAGTTTCGGTGCGCCGGTCATGGAACCGGGCGGGAAGGTGGCACGGATGGCGTCGACGGCAGTGGCTCCCTCGCGTAGCTGCCCGGTGATGGTGGAAACCAGTTGGTGCACGGTGGCATACGACTCCACCTGCATCAGACCCGGGACCTGTACGCTGCCGGGTTCGCAGACGCGGGAAAGATCGTTGCGCAGCAGGTCGACGATCATGAGGTTTTCGGCGCGGGTTTTGTCGTCGTGAAGCAATGCGGGGTCCTGATCAGCGGGAATGGTGCCCTTGATCGGCTTGGCCTCCACCTCGCGACCGCGCACAGTGAGGAAGCGCTCGGGTGAGGCGCTGGCGACTTCCACACCGTCGAAAATGAGGTGCGCAGCATACGGTGCGGGGTTGTGCTCACGCAGCGGCGCATAGATCTCGCCGGTCGCTTCGGCGGTGTAGGTGTCGGTCAGGCAGACCTCGTAACTCTCACCGGCGCGCAGCAGGTCCTGTGCTTTCTCGATGCACCCGAGGTAGTCGGGGTTGCTCCAGGAACCATTGCTAATCGACGACCCCCGCGCACCGTCCGCCCCATCCAAGGCCTTCTCGAGGCGGTCAAGGAGTGCATCCGTGCCGTCGCCGGCGAGTGCACACAAGTGGGCGGTTTCTGCCTCGTGGTCGTAAACGATGAACGATTGCGGGCGCACAAAGTAAGCATCCGGGTACGGCGAGCGGTGGCGCAGCGTGATCGGGAGCGTAAGTTCCGCGCACTCGTAGCCGAGGTACCCAATGACACCGCCGGTAAAGGGCAGGTCAGGCGCGTCGTGGAGAGGGGCGGATAGTTCGCGTTGGAGGGTGTGGAGGATATCGGGGTCGCTACCAAGCGAAAAGCGAAACGAGCGCGACAGGGCGCCCGCGGTGTCTCCGAGGATGGAGAAACGCCCGCGGGGGTCGGCGGAATCGAGGAAAAACGCATCGTTGCCGTCGCGATTGATCGCGTTGAAGACGCGCTGGCAGTCGAGTGCGCCGGGCACCTCGCGGTGCAGCAACCGCCAGCCGCCGAGGAAGTTACGCATGATCGCGGCGCCGTGCTCAGTCAGCACCGATTCGGGGTGGAACTGCACACCCCAATGCGGAGCGCCATCGACCTTGAGCGCCTGGATGACGCCGTCTTCGCTGCGAGCGTGCACGGTGACGCCGGGGATTTCCTCGACGTGCAGAGAGTGGTAGCGCACCACCTGAAAACCCTGCGGAATACCAGCGAAAATGCCCTCACCGGAATGGGTAATTGTGGAAACGAACCCGTGGCGAGGCTCCGGAGCACGAGTGACGGAGGCCCCTGCGAGCATCGCCAGACCCTGGTGTCCCAGACACACGCCCAGCAGCGGGACCCCGGAATCGGCGGCAGCCTCAATCACGCGCCGGGACGTACCAAAGTCTTCCTCGCGTTCGGGGGTACCTGGCCCGGGGGAGATCACAACGTGGCTGAACTCGCCGGCGCGCACACGCTGTGGAAGGTCAGCACCCTCGCCAGCAGGCACAACGAGTGGTTCGCGGCCGGCAGCCTCGGCGATGAGGTGGGCGAGGTTGAACGTGTATGAATCGTAATTGTCAATGAGCAGGATCATCGATTCGGAATCGTATAGCGTTGACGCGCATGGACGCCAGCATCCGACAAGCAAGCGCACAAGACGCCATCGCCATTGCCGACATGCACTACCGCTCCCGTGCCCAAGCATTCCGGGGGCATATTGACGACGACGTCCTCGACGATCACGCAGCACTCGAACAACAGTGGGTCGAGTACTTCCGCAACCCGAACGGCCGCGTCGCAATCGCGGAGTTTGACGGAAAGATCATCGGGTTGGCGTACGGCATCCCAGGCGAGCGCACCGAACTTCGCAACCTGTACCTGCTCGAGGACGCAGCAGGGACCGGAGTGGCGCCGAAGCTTCTCGATGCCGTCATCCACCCCGGCGAACCAGCATTCCTCTGGGTGGCAGACTTCAACGACCGCGCCCAGGCCTTCTACACCAAGCAAGGCTTTGCGTTTGATGGTGAGTCGAAAACCCATGAGCGGGACAAGATCACCACCAAACGCATGGTGCGCCACTAGTCGATCGGGGTCGGGCTGATCTTCCAGACCTCGTCGGCGTAGTCGCGGATGGTGCGGTCGGAGGAGAATCGGCCAGACTCGCAAATGTTGATCCAGCACTTCCGCGCCCACTCGTCCTGGTCGGCGTAGTAGTCAGCGGCCATACGATCGCGAGTCGCACGGAAATCAGCGAAGTCGCCTAAGACGTAGAAGACGTCGCGCTCGCCGTAGCCGTTGTCGTCGAGAAGCGATGCGCGAATGTCGTGGAAGGCTCCGGTGCCGCGGTCATCCAAGGTGCCGTCGACAAGCGCATCGAGTGCGCGCATCAACCCTGGGGTCTGCTCGGCGATCTGACGCGGGTTGTAGTGCGCCTTCAATTCCGGAAGGTCCTCCTCGCGGGCGCCGAAAATGTAAGCATTGTCCTCGCCGACGGCATCGACAATCTCCACATTCGCCCCGTCCATCGTGCCCAGCGTGAGCGCGCCATTCATCATGAACTTCATGTTCGATGTGCCCGAGGCCTCTTTGCCAGCGGTGGAAATCTGCTCAGAGACATCCGTTGCCGGGATGATCTGCTCGGCAGGGGAGACGTTGTAGTTCTCCACGAACACCACGTGGATGAACTGGGAAGCAACCGGATCATTGTTCACCAGGTTTGCGATGGTGTTGATGAGCTTGATGATGCCCTTGGCAGTGACATAGCCCGGGGCCGCCTTCGCACCAAAGATGAACGTGCGCTTCGGGATGTTGTGCTCGCCATCCTTGGTGATCCGGAAGTACAAATCCAAGATGTACAGGGCGTTCATCAACTGGCGCTTGTACTCATGCAGACGCTTGATCTGGGTGTCAAAGATCGAGTCTGGGTCGATCACCGCACCCTGGCGGGCGTTGATCCATCCGGCGAAGTCTCGCTTGTTCGCTGCCTTGATCTCGCGCAGCTCGCGCATGATATCCGGGTCATCCGCGAAGCGGCGCAGTTCCTGCAGCTTGGACAGGTCCGTGACCCACTCATCCGATCCCGCGAGACGGTCCAAAAGCTCGGACAATCGCGGGTTGCACATACGCAGCCAACGGCGAGGGGTCACACCGTTGGTTTTGTTGTTAAAGCGTTCCGGATACAGCCCGTGCCAGAAGCCGAGCGTGTCGCGTTTGATGATCTCCGTGTGAAGCGCAGCCACACCATTGACCGAATAGGAGGCGTAGCAGGCGATCCATGCCATGTGGACGCGACCGTCGTGGATCGGGGAGTGGTGGTGCGCCGTTTCTGGATCAACCCCACGTGCCTCCATATCAAGGCGGTAACGGCGGTCAATCTCTTCCACAATCTCCCAGATGCGCCAGAAGAGCTGCTTGAAGATGGACTCCTCCCAGGTCTCCAGCGCCTCCTGCAGCACCGTGTGGTTGGTGTAGGCAAACGTGTTGGTGGTGACTTCCCAGGCGTCGTCCCAGCCGAGTCCGTGCTCGTCCATAAGCAAACGCATTAGCTCAGGAATGCCGAGCACCGGGTGTGTGTCGTTGAGCTGGATCGAGTTGTACTTATGGAAGTTGCGCAGGTCGTCGCCGTGGGCGGCGCGGTAGTCGTCGATAAGTTCCTGCAACGATGCAGACACGAAGAAGTATTGCTGACGCACGCGCAGCAACTTGCCGGCGTACGTGGTGTCGTTCGGGTAGAGCACACGCGTGATGTCGTGGACAGCCTCGCGCTCAAGGATCGCGTCGGCAAAGCGCTGAGAATTGAACGCGTCATAGTCGAACTCATCGATCGGGGAAGCGTCCCACAGACGCAGTGTGCCCACATTGTTCGTGCCGTAACCCGTGATCGGCATGTCGTACGGAATTGCGCGCACATCCATGTCGTCGAAATGAACAATGCGCTGCTCAGAGCCACGACGCACGATAAACGGGTAGAACGATTCCTTCCAACGGTCCGGGTGCTCGCGCTGGAAGCCGTCCTCGAACTCCTGGCGGAACAACCCGTAGCGGTACAGCAGGCCATAGCCGGTCAGCGGATAGTCCTGCGTCGCTGCCGAATCCAAGAAGCAGGCGGCGAGGCGGCCGAGCCCGCCATTGCCCAGTGCCGCGTCGTGTTCTGCCTCCAACACGTCGGAGAGCTCGTGGCCCAACTCGCGGGCCACAGCCTCAGCCTTATCGACGAGCCCAAGGTTCGTCAGATTGTTCAGCAGCGCACGGCCCTGCAAAAACTCCGCCGAGAAATACGCAGCGCGACGAGTCTTGCGGTAGGTGTTGCGAGTTTCATCCCAATCGTCGGCGATCTGCTCAACGACAGCGGCCGACAAGCCGGTCCAAAACTTCTTTACGGTTGCGGCTTGCGGCGACTTGCCGGCAAAGCCACGGACATGGCCTGCGATCGTCTGCTCAAATGCGGGTGACTGCTTGGAGAACGTCATGGCGCCCAAGCGTACCGCCAGTTAGCCAGCTAGGTAGGTCAAGACAGCAACTGCGGCCGAGCGTGTGGCAGCAGAAATCGTGGGCTCATAATCCGGCAGGAAGTTCGGCATATGGTTGACCGGAACATCCTCGGCAACCCTATCCTCCGCGACAGCACGATCCCACACGTCGCGCGGGGTGCATCCGATGAGCCAGAAGAGGTACGGCGCCCCAAACGTTTGACCGATGATCGGGAAGTCCTCGGAAACCGTCTTCGGATCCGACGTGACCGAGTCCTCACCGAACACCGCATCGAAGTTCGCGCGCACTGCGGAAAAGACCGCCTCGTCGTTGTCCAACAGTTCGCCGTGAGCAAAGTACTCGATGCCAGCCGTGCCCTCCGCGCCCGAGGCAGCTACCTCGGCATGGACAACACGCTCGATGGCGGCATACACGCGTGCCTTGACCTTGTCGTCGTAGAAACGGCAGTTGAGCACCAACTCCGCCGACCCTGGAATGATATTGATCGCGCGCCCAGCACTCATGCTGCCGACGGTGACCACCGCGAAATCCGCCGGATTGACCTCACGCCCCACAATCGCCTGCAGACGAGCGATAATCATCGCGGCAGTAAACGTGGGATCCACCGAGTTGTGCGGCATCGAACCGTGGGCCGAACGGCCGGGAATGTGCACCCTGATCGAATCACAAGCAGCGAACTGCGGGCCGGGCTTGGACATGACCTCGCCAGCGCGACCAGGCATCACGTGCAGGCCCAACACCACGTCCGGGGTGGGCACCTTCTCAGCCAGGCCGCCATCGGCCATGTCTTGGGCGCCCGCAGCCAGCTCCTCGCCAGGCTGGAACAATGCGATAAACGTGCCCGACCAGTGGTCGCGCGTGTTGTCCATGACGTGGCACAAGCTCAGCAGAGCCGTGGTGTGGATGTCGTGGCCGCAAGCGTGCATCGTGCCGGTCGTGTGCCCATCCGCAGTGGTGACCACCTTGCGGGAAGCAAACGGTACGCCGGTGCGCTCCGTGACCGGAAGGCCATCAAAGTCGGCTCGGTAGAGCGCTGTCGGGCCTTCGCCGTTGCGAAAGACTGCGCAGATGCCGTACTTGCCAATCGGGGCAACAACCTCGCAATCAAGCGGCTTCAACTCATGCAGGATTCGCTGGTAGGTCTCCTCCTCGTGCATGGAGAGCTCCGGGTTAGCGTGCAGTTCCTCGTAGAGTCGGCGCTGCCAGGCTGCATCAACCTGGTACGTATCCAAGATGTCGGCGATGTTGCTCATAGTCTCGTTACCTCTCTACGTTCGGGGCCAAACCTTGGGTATAGCGCAGCACGTTCGGCCTAGGCGTGCATTCTTGGCCTATACGGATACTAGGCGCGACCGTTCCCACGGCACGCAAGCGCTCCAGTTCCGTGGTGACGCGGTCGTGGACATCAAAGGGCGAAAGCGTATTGACGAAGATCTGCGTGCCGCCCTCAAAACCCGCAACAGTAGAGATGCGCCACTTCACATTGATACGCCACGGCATTGGCACCTCGACATCGTGTGGTTTGTAGTGCCACTCTTCGTTCGTGGCCACACGGGTACCGGTCGCGGCGTGTGCGGCGTGGAGCAGGTCCGACATGGCACGGACCTCGTCGTCAGTGTGCAGCCATGGCTCGCATGCTTCCGACTTCGAATACACCGTCATCGTGGGGTAGCGGTGCCCCACACCGGCAACTAGGACGGCGTGGTCGTTCTCTGCGATGACCAGGTTGTTGTCGAAAGCGGGGTTCACACCCCAGTCGTTGTACATGTTCGGGTGCTGCTGCAACTTGGCGATTTCGGACTCAGCGTTGACGCCATGCTCGTCGATAGCAACCAACTGCTTATGCAGGTGCTCAAACGACGCGCCGGCTGCGGCGAGCCAGTTTTGAAACACCACAACATAGCGGGCGTGACGGTGGTGAGTGATGAGGTCGTGCAACGAATCGACGGTGAAGGCGATGAACTGGTAATGCTCATCCGCAGTGAGCGAGCCTGAGCCTGCGAGGTCGGAGGTGTCGCGGGCGTCGTCGATAAAGTGCCGCCTTGCAATGATGACGTCGTGCCCACCACCAAAATAAGCAGGCGCGATGCTGAGCAGTTGCTCGTCCGGCAGATCCGGATCCTGACCCGACGCAGACAAGCGCGTGCGCACAATATCCAACACGTGGTGTCGGCCAGACGGGTCCGACAGGTAGCGCTCCATGTGCTCCTGCCAATCTTTTGACATTTCCGCACCATAGTTTTCGCGCCAGTAGTCGTAAGAAACGATCTCGAACAGGTTGGGCACGCGCCGAAAGTCGGCCTGTGTCGCATCGAGTTCATCCGGCATGACATTGCGCAGAATGTCGAAACCCGTGCTGGTAGTCACCAGTCGCGAACGCTCCGGGGGAGTATGCAGCATGCGGTCCGCGCAGAAATTACACGTATCGGTGTGCGCGCCGGGGCCAAGCGCTGAAGGTTCGTTCGGCTGGGTGTGAAGCGGACGGTTGCCACGGCCAGGCACCGTCCACACATGGGTTCCGGTGAACGGATTGACCTGCTTTAACGTGCCGTCCTTCATGCGTTGCAGCGCTGTGTGCTGCGCGGGCGTCGGGTTGACAGCAGCGTGAGACATGAACGACACCCTACCGCCCCGAGCGTCTAGCCTTATGCCCATGTCTGTCATTCAATTCGACGTCCTCGTCCCACCCGCAGCAGCTCCAGAGGTACGCGACGCATTCCAGCGCGCCCTCGACATCCTGGTGCGCCGCGAGATGCTCACCTCCGGCAGCGTGACAATGGAGCAAGTGCGTATCGACGACACCGTGCACGCCCAGCTCGCCGAAACCTATGAACACGACCGCGGCGAGCCAGCCGACGACGCTGAAATCCACCGCTACCGCATCGAGTCCGAAGGCGCGGACAGTATTAACCGCCTCGCTATGGGGCTCTCACGCATCCTGACCCCCAAGCGCGACCTGCCACGCGACCCCGTGGCGCTCGAGGACCAGGACAAGTTCGAGGCCCCGTCGATTTATCCCTGGACAGTTGAAGTGTTGAGGTAAGCGACCGCAATCTCCGCACCGGCGCGAACGAGCTGCTCGCGGACGTCGTCAATCTCGGGCAGCGTCACTGCGAGAGTTCCGTCGGCGGGCTGCTCGTCGAAACGCCCTGCAGCAATCGCGAATACCGCACCTGCTTCCGCAGCAAGCTCGCCGACCACAGACGCCACCTTGCCGGTGCCTGTCTGTCCATCGAAGCGACCTTCGCCGGTGATCACCAACGCAGCGCCATCGATCTGCTCAGTCAGCCCGTTGGAATCTGCGACAACGCGCGCGCCGGGCACGATATGCACGTGGGAATCGGTCCCGTGCAGCATGGTGGAAAGCCATGTCAGGCCGATGCCCACGCCGCCCGCCGCACCAAGCCCCGGGGTTGTGGGGTCGATCTCTGCGACCTCGCACAGTCGAGCAAGGCCACGATCCAAGAGTTCAACATCGTCGGTGGTAGCGCCCTTTTGTGGGCCGAACACGTGAGCTGCACCGTTCGGGCCTGTTGCTGGTGCAGACGTGTCAGTGAGCAGCACCCACTCCATAGCGCCAGCAGGGACATTGACTTTGGCAGTGTCGAAATCCGCAAGGTTTTCCAAAGCGCCACCGCCAGGTTTTAGCTGATAGCCAGCAGCGTCGAGGGGGTTGACACCGAGCGCCACCAGAATGCCGGTACCGCCATCGACCGTTGCGGTGCCACCGAGACCAAGCACGATACGTTTCGCGCCGCGGGTCTCCGCATCAGCGATGAGCACACCGGTGCCGTAAGTGTCGCCGGTCAGCGGGACCGGCTTTTCCACAGCGGGCAACCCAGAAGCAGCAGACACATCGATATAGGCGGTGGAGGAGGGGGCGTGGAATGTGTATTCGGCTTCGGTAAGGCGACCGTCTGCTGTGGTCGTCGGTAAGCAAATGCGTTCCCCCTCAAACAACGCGGACGTGCCCTCGCCACCGTCGGCCATCGGGGCAAGGATGATTTGGGCATCGCGGATCACGCTTGTCACACCCTCTGCCAGCCATTCAGCAGCCTCCTGCGCAGTAGCAGTGGACTTAAACGAATCCGGGGCGATGACGATTTTCGGCGACGGAGCCGGGTCGAAAGAGGAAGACATGCGGGCAAGTTTAACCGGAAGACCGCAAAATTCCGCGGGCGGGCGAGATGTGTTGTAGCATCTTTCCGGTAAACAATTCTGCAAGCCTATAGAAATTGGAGGCGGGGTCACATGAGTGCAATCGACCAGGAAGTTGCGAGTTTTTACGACAGGGTGCTCGAGCGAAACGCGGGAGAACCCGAGTTCCACCAAGCAGTTGCCGAGGTGCTCGACTCTCTGAAGATCGTCCTGGAAAAAGACCCGCACTACGCCGACTACGGCCTCATCGAGCGCCTCTGCGAGCCGGAGCGTCAGATCATCTTCCGCGTCCCGTGGATCGACGATGACAACAACGTGCGCGTCAACCGCGGCTTCCGTGTCCAGTTCAACTCCGCGCTCGGCCCCTATAAGGGCGGTCTGCGATTCCACCCGAGCGTGAACCTGGGCATCATCAAATTCCTTGGCTTTGAACAGATCTTCAAAAACTCGCTCACCGGTCTGCCCATCGGCGGCGGCAAAGGCGGGTCCGACTTCGACCCGAAGGGCAAGTCCGACGCTGAGATCATGCGCTTCTGCCAATCCTTCATGACTGAACTGTGGCGCCACATCGGCGAATACCGCGACGTCCCCGCGGGTGACATCGGCGTGGGTGGGCGCGAAATCGGCTTCCTGTTTGGCCAGTACCGCCGCCTGGTGGACCAGCACGAGTCGGGCGTGCTCACCGGTAAGGGGCTGACATGGGGTGGCTCCCTCGTGCGCAAGGAAGCCACGGGCTACGGCGCTGTGTACTTCACCGACGAAATGATGCGTACCAACGGCGAATCCATTGACGGTGCACGCGTGATTGTCTCTGGCTCCGGCAACGTTGCCACCTATGCGATCAAGAAGGCGCAGGCGCTTGGTGCAACTGTCGTTGGCTTCTCCGACTCCTCCGGTTGGGTGGAGACCCCGAATGGGGTTGATACTGAGCTCCTGATCGACATCAAGGAAAACCGTCGCGGACGCGTTTCCGACTATGTCGCAGAAGCCACCGGGGCGACCTACCACACCGACGGCTCCATTTGGGACCTCGAAGCTGACGTGGCGTTGCCGTGCGCAACCCAAAATGAGCTCAACGGCGAGCATGCCCAACGCCTCGTCGACAACGGTGTGAAGTACGTCGCGGAGGGCGCCAATATGCCGTCCACGCACGAAGCGACCGAGGTCTTCCGGGCTAATAAGGTCTCTTTCGGCCCAGGTAAAGCGGCTAACGCCGGTGGTGTTGCTACCTCTGCGCTGGAGATGCAGCAAAACGCTTCCCGTGACTCCTGGTCCTTCGAATACACCGACGACCGTCTGCAGCGCATCATGTCCAACATTTTCAAGACCGCTGCACGAACCGCGGAAGAATATGACCGCGCGGGCGACTATGTTGTGGGCGCAAATATCGCTGGGTTTAAAAAGGTTGCCGACGCGATGCTGGCGCAAGGCGTGATTTAGAGCTTCATCCAGTACGCTGTGCAACTATGTACCGCGTTTTTGAAGCCCTCGATGAGTTAGTGCAGACGATGGAGCAGGCCTACGGCGTGCCGATGACCTCCAACTGCATGGTGCCCCGCAATGAGATGCTCGCTCTTCTCGACGACCTCCGCAACGCCCTGCCCGGCGATCTAGACGATGCCCAGGACGTTCTGGACAAGCAGGACGAAATCCTGCGCGGGGCCCAGGAACGCGCCGACGTTCTCGTTGGCGACGCCGAAGAGGACGCCCGTCGCATCGTTTCCGACGCCCAAGCCGAATCGGAGACGGTGCTGTCGGACGCCCAGGACCACGCAACTCGACTCGTCTCGGGCGCCGAGGAAGAGTCGAACATGATGATCACCCGCGCTCGCGACATTGCAGAAACCACCATCAACAGTGCTCAGCGCGAAGCCGATCACCTTGTGGAAACCGGCAACGAGGAATACCAGCGCTCCGTCGACCAGGGCCTGAAGGAGCAGAAGCGCTTGATCTCCGAGTCTGAGGTCATGCGTCGCGCAGACGAAGAGGCACATCGCCTCGTCGAAGACGCACACGCTGAATCCTCCCGCCTGCGCGCAGAGTGCGACGACTATGTCGACTCCAAGCTCGCAGAGTTCGAGGAGACCCTCAACACCGTGCTGCGCACTGTCTCCACCGACCGCTCCGCGCTGCGTCGTGGGGCGGGCGTCTCCGGTGCAGACCGCGCTCGCCGTGGCCAGGGTGAAGCCGACGAGTACTAGCAAGGGAAGCGATTCGTTGTAGTCTGAAAGGGCTATGGCTAACAATCCTTTCGTATTTGATGTTTCCGGCGTCCTCAAAGGCGACGGACTGCCGGAAACCCTGACGCAGACGGGGCCATCCCCGTCGCGTATCGGCCCGGAAATGATCGCTATTCCTGAAGGCCGAGAGGTCAAGGTAGAAGCCACCCTGACCCCACTTGGCTCCGGCATCATGGTCGATGCGACCCTGACTGCCGAATTTGTAGGCCAGTGTGTGCGCTGCCTTAAAGATCTGACCCCCACCGAAACGCTCCAGATCTCCGAAGTGTTTTCCACTTCAGATGATTTCATCACCGGAGACGCAGAGGAAGAAGAAGACCGTGGCTCGGGGGACGAAATTGCCCGTGTCGAAGGCGATACTGTCGACCTAGAGCAAGCGTTTGTGAACGAAGCTGGGCTTAACCTGCCGTTCAACCCGACCTGCCAGCCAGAATGCGCCGGCGATACCGACGTTCCCGTGCCGGACGGTGTATCGGGTGAAGAAAACAACCTCGTCGACCCGCGTTGGGCAGATCTGGAGAAGTTCCTGTGAGCCGTTCACGCAGGAAACCCGCCAACGCCGAACAGGCATGGGAAGACGCCTATGGGGCAGTAGACCATGCGCCACTGCTGGAAAAACTGGGCGTCAACATCGAGCGCGACAATCTCAAACTTGCGCTGACTCACCGCTCGTTCGCCAACGAACACAACCAACTGCCCAACAACGAGCGACTCGAGTTCGTCGGCGACGCCATCTTAGGTCTGACCGTGGCAACTAAGCTCTTTGAGCTTTACCCGTCGCGTCCCGAGTCCGATCTTTCTCCAATGCGCGCAGCGATTGTGTCGCGTTACGGCTTGTCCGACATCGCCCGTGAGATCAACCTCGGCCAGCACGTTCTCATCGGCAAAGGTGAAGAACTGACTGGTGGGCGCGATAAAGAGTCGATTCTTGCCGACACAACAGAAGCTGTGCTCGGCGCGATATACCTCGAGCATGGATTCGCGACTGCCCGCGACGTGATCCTGCGGCTTTTCGACGAGAAACTGCGTCACGCCACGGTAAGCAAGAAGAACAAGGACTGGAAGACCGCACTGCAAGTTCGTGTGGCAGAACTGAAGCTCCCTGTTGCAGAGTATCGCTCTGAAGCCACTGGTCCAGACCATGAGCAGACCTTCCACGCCGAAGCACTGATCAACGGCGTCGTGCGAGGTAAGGGCGTAGGGCCGAACAAGAAACTCGCGGAACAGGAAGCAGCGCAACAGGCACTGGTATACCTGCGCGACCACGCTGCCGAGGCGACCCTAGGACATGCCTGAACTGCCAGAAGTTGAGGTGGTCCGCCGGGGGCTTGAACAGCACATTGTCGGCCTTACCTTTGGCCGCGTCGAAGTGCTTCACCCACGTGCGGCACGTGGCAACGAAGTTGATCTTGAGCGAGTGCTGCCGGGACGTACCGTCGTGGATACGGGCCGACGGGGCAAGTACTTGTGGCTACTGCTGGACAATGGGGCAGCGGTGCTGGTGCATTTGAGGATGAGTGGGCAGATGCTCGTCGCAAAGCATGGCGAAGTGACATCGCCGCATTTGCGAATTCGCGCAGACATGGGCACATGTGAGCTGTGTTTCGTCGACCAGCGCACGTTCGGATTCTGGCAATACACCGACCTCGTCGACGGGGTGCCTCGTCCTGCGGGCCATATTGCGCCGGACCCTTTCGAGGATGCATTTGATGTGCGAGAGACAGCGCGCGCGATGCGCCGGAAGAATTCGGCTCTGAAAACGGTGCTGCTCAACCAAGAAATTGTCAGTGGAATCGGCTCGATCTACGCCGATGAAGCAATGTGGTCTGCAAACCTCAAACCCTGGCGTAAAGCGCGCACCATGCGACAACGCGACGCCGAAGCAGTGCTTGAGGCATCGCGTGACGTAATGGCCCGGGCGCTCGAGCAAGGCGGAACGAGCTTCGATGCCCTCTATGTCAACGTCAACGGAGCCTCCGGATACTTCGCACGCTCTCTCAATGCATACGGTCAAGCCGGAAAACCCTGTGCGCGATGCGGAACGGAGATCGCCCGCACCGTGATCAACGGCCGTTCCAGTTATTACTGCCCGGTTTGCCAAGTGCTCTAGGTTAGAAGACATGGTTGATCAGCAGACGTTCAAAGTCGCGATGTCCCAGGTTGCCGCTGCAGTTGCCATTGTGACGACAGGGACGCAAGCATCGGCACACGGCACAACGGTCAGCGCATTCATGTCACTTTCTCTCGAACCACCGATGGTGCTGGTCTCGCTAGACCAGAAGTCATCGCTGCTCGCGAGGTTGGAGATCGGCTCACCGATCGGTATCAACGTGCTGTCCACCGAACAGAACGAGTTGGCGCGCAGGTTCGCTGACAAGCTCGAGGATCGTTTCGCGGGGGTGGATTGGCGCATTGCCGACGGCGCACCGAAACTTGCCGGCGACCACACCTGGATCGCCGGCAACGTTAGCCGCATCATCGAAGCAGGGGACCACTTCCTCGTCTTGGTTGACGTCACTGCCACCGAAGTTACCGCAAACTGCCCGCTGCTGTACTGGCAACGCGAGTTTGGCACCCACGGGCCAATCCAACCCGGAGAGGTACAGACCAAATCCATAGAGGGGTAGTGCGCTCGATCACGTTGGGTAATTGAGACAACCCAGGGATAAGCTGCCCGCCATGGATTCAGCTACCTCATTTGTCGAGGGATCGCTCAATGGCGTGATTTGGAGCCTCGTACCGTGGTTCCTCGTTGCTGCCGGCATCTACTTCGGCTTGCGCACATTATTCGTTCAAATCCGCATGTTCCCGGACATGCTCAAAGCCGTTGCAGAAACCCCGAAGGGCAAAGACCGCGAGGGCCGCGACCTCGATGAAGAGTACGGTGGCTTGTCGGCCTTCAAGGCTTTCACCATCTCTGCCGCCTCTCGTGTCGGCACCGGCAACATCGCCGGTGTCGCACTGGCAATCTCCATCGGTGGCCCGGGTGCGGTGTTCTGGATGTGGATGCTCGCCTTGCTCGGTGGTGCGACCGCATTCGTCGAATCCACGCTGGCCCAGCTGTGGAAAACCAAGGACAGCGACGGCAACTACCACGGCGGTCCGGCCTACTACATGACCCGCGGCCTTGGATGGAAGCCACTCGCGGTGCTGTTCTCTGCCTTCCTCGCCATCACTTACGGCTTTGTGTACAACGCCATCCAAACCAACTCCATCGCTGAAGCGGTTTCCGGCTCGTTGGGCAACGACTCTGTCGCTGTGAAAACCATCGTGGCTGGTGTCGTCGCCGCACTCACCGCGCTCATCATCTTCGGTGGCGTTACCCGCATTGCATCTTGGACCCAGGTGATCGTTCCGTTCATGGCCGGTGCCTACATCTTGATTGGCCTCGCAGTGCTGGTGATCAATTGGCGCGAGATCCCAGGCATGTTCGAACTCATCGTTGGCCACGCTCTCGGCCTCAAGCAGGTTGCGGGCGCGACCGTTGGCGCAGCCTTCGCACACGGTATGCGTCGTGGTTTGTTCTCCAACGAGGCAGGCATGGGTTCGGCACCAAATGCTGCCGCGACTGCGACCGTGTCTCACCCCGTTAAGCAGGGTCTTGTGCAGGCCCTCGGCGTGTACTTTGACACCCTGCTCGTGTGCTCCATCACCGCGTTTGTTGTACTGCTCGGCCCCGCAATCACCTATGGCCGCGATGACATCCAGGGTGCCTCGCTGACGCAGTCTGCACTCGCCGATTCTGTCGGCGCCTGGGGCGCACACGCCATCACATGCATCCTGTTCTTCCTGGCGTTTTCTTCCGTGATCGGTAACTACTACTTGGCGCAAGCTAATTTGCAGTACCTCACCGACTCCAAGTCCGCGTTGACCACGTTCCGCATTGTTGTTCTCGGCTTCGTCATCTTCGGTGCGTTCGGATCTGTGCCGCTCGTTTGGGCCCTCGGCGACACGATGGCCGGTCTTCTGGCGCTTTTCAACATCATCGCAATCGTTCCGCTCGGCGGGGTAGCGCTGAAGCTGCTGAAGAACTACAACGAACAGCGTCGCCGAGGAGAAGACCCTGTCTTCCACCGCGACATGCTGCCGGAAGTCAAGAACGTTGAGTTCTGGGACGGCTCCGACCCCGTCACCCGACGCAGCGCAGACGACCGCATCTAAGTTGTATTCTCGGGCGGTATGGCTGAGAAACGCATGACCGCCCACGTCCACGGCGAAGTCCAGGGGGTTGGGTTTCGCTGGTGGACACGCTCCCGCGCCCTCGAACTTGGGCTTGCGGGATACGCCAAGAACCTTGCAGATGGCCGCGTTGAAGTGGTTGCGGAGGGGGAGCAGGGTGGCGTCGAAAAGCTTGAAAAGCTCTTGCGGGAAACACCCTCTGGTTCGGGGCGCCCTGGGCGCGTGAACCATGTGCAAGCCCAGTACAGCGCACCGAAGGGTGCGGTAGGGTTCGACGAACGCTAAAAGCCGCGCCCGAGCGGGTAATATTGCGCGAATGCACCTGAAATCGCTGACGCTCAAAGGATTTAAGTCTTTCGCGTCCGCGACAACCATGAAATTCGAACCGGGCATTTGCGCCGTCGTCGGGCCGAACGGCTCGGGAAAATCCAACGTCGTCGATGCACTCGCGTGGGTGATGGGCGAGCAAGGTGCGAAAAACCTGCGTGGCGGGAAGATGGAAGACGTCATCTTCGCCGGTGCCGGCGGGCGCAAACCACTCGGACGTGCCGAAGTCACGCTTACTTTCGACAACACCGACAAACGATTGCCCATCGACTACACCGATGTAGCAATCACTCGCCGCATGTTCCGCGACGGTGCGTCCGAATACGAAATCAACGGCTCCAAAGCACGTCTCATGGACATTCAGGAGCTGCTGTCCGACTCCGGTATCGGCCGCGAAATGCACATCATTGTCGGCCAGGGCAAACTCTCCGAAATCCTTGATTCGCGCCCTGAAGAACGTCGCGCGTTTATCGAAGAAGCCGCTGGTGTACTGAAGCACCGTCGTCGTAAAGAGAAGGCACAGCGCAAACTTGTCGGCATGCAGGCGAACCTGGATCGCCTCACCGACCTCACCGACGAACTGGGCAAGCAACTCAAACCGTTGGCGCGGCAGGCAGAAGCCGCGAAGCGTGGGGCGGCGGTGCAGGCCGAACTGCGCGACGCCAAACTCAAGCTCGCAGGTGACCAAGTCGTGCGTTTGCGAGCGAAGCTTTCCGACGCCGCCCGTGCTGCCGAACTCCTCGAAGAACAGGTAGAAACCGTTACCGCGCAACTCGAGGAATACACCGAAGCGCAGGAGAGCATCGAAGCACAGCAGCAGGAAGTACAGCCCAAAGCACAAGAAGCACAGCAGGTGTGGTTTGCGCTATCGACGCTGGCGGAACGGGCGAGTGCTACGGAACGCATCGCATCGGAGCGTGCTCGGAGCCACAACGCCGATGTTGCCTATGCCGGGCAAGACCCGGAAGACCTCGAAGCACGGGCACGGATTGCCGACGAACGCTACGCGGAAGCCGTCGAAGCAGCCGAAGAAGCAGCAGAACAGCTGGAAACGGTACGAGAAGAAGTCGCGGAACGACAGGAAGCTTTCGATGAAGCTGAGCGCGAACACATGGCGCAGGTGCGTGCGATCGCGGACCGTCGCGAAGGCGTAGTGCGACTGCTTGCTCAAGAAGAATCGCAGGCGCAAGCGGTTGAAGCTGCTGAGGAGGAGATTCGGCGTTTCGACGAGACGCTTCAAGAAACCCGTGAACGTGCACGCCAAGCTGACGCTGAGGTTGTGTCCGTTGAGGAACGCATCGCGGCGTTTCAGGCGGAACGCGCTCCACTCGACGCCGCATTCGCCCGCGCCCACACCGAATCTGACGCTGCAGAGAAGCGCCTAGAGCAACTTCGTGCTGAGCAGCGCGAACACGAACGCAACGTAGCAACGCTTGAATCGCGCATTGCAACGCTGTCTGAGCAGACGCCGAAAATGGATGCCGCCGAATTGCTCGACGGTTTCTCACCGCTAGCGGGTTTGCTGACTACAGAGGCAGGTTTGGAAACAGCGCTTGCGGCGGCCCTCGGCGACTATGCCGAAGCGCTCGCAGGTGATGTGTCCGACGAGACCGTGTCGCGGTTGGGGAATGCGAGTCGTACGGTGGTCGTCGATAAGCGAGGCGGCTCCACATGGCGCCTGGAGACCGACGTTGAGGTGGACTGGCTGCTCGACCACGTCACGCTGGACGATGCAGTGGCTGGTCCGGTGACACGTTTGCTCGCTGACACTGTGGTCGCAAAAAATGTCGCGGCGGCACGTGCCGTCGTCGAGCAGGACCCAAGGTTGCGAGCCGTCACACACGACGGCGTACTTGTCGGCGAAGGCTGGATCGCAGCCGGCTCCGGGCAAGCAACCACGGTTGAAGTCTCCGCCCGCATCGAGGCTGCTCGCGTGGAACTTGAAACGGCCCGCCAACAACTCAGCGAACTCGCAGGCACGTTTGAAGGTGCGAAGGTTGCGGCGGAAGAAGCCCGAGTCAACGCCGCGTCGGCGCGTGCGTCTCTTCGAGAACACGACACCGAACTCGAAGCCTGGCGACGCGATCGCACCCGCTTGGTCAAGCAAGCTGAAGCGAACAAGTCGGAGCACGAACGAGCTGCGCAGCGCGCCAACGAAGCTGACGCACGGCTTGCGCAACGCCGCACCGAACTGGAAGAAACTCGCGACCGCCTCACCCGAGTGGACACGGACGTATCCGCCTCACCCGAGGAGCCGTCATCTGCCGAACGCGACGCTGCCCGAAACGCGCTAAACCACATCAAATCCATGGAAATGGAGGCCGTTCTCGCCGCGCGTACTGCACAACAGCGGGCAGAGGCGGAAGCGGGCAAGGGAGACGCGCTACGCCGCCAAGCCGAGCAAGAACGTCAGGCGAAAGCCCGCCATGACGCTGCGATGGCAAGGCGTCGAGCGGAGGCAGAGCTAGCGCGGGTCGTCGAGAAGCACGCGCGCGACCTTGCCGCCCGAATCGAGGACGCGTTGGCACGCGCGACGGCGCAACGCGATGAGCTCTCCGCCCAGACCGCAAGCCTGCAGGGACAGTTGCAGCAAGCTCGTCAGCAGGTCAATGCCACGCGCCAACAATTGTCTCGATTGACCGACAACGCACACGCATCCGATATTGCCCGCTCGCAAGCACAGGTGCGTATCGACGAAGCCGAAGCCAACATCACCTCCACCCTGGGCATCGCCGTAGCCGATCTGCTTGATGGGTACACCCCAGGTGAGGACTTTGACCGCGAAGCAGAAGAGAAACGTCTCAAGCGGGGAGAAAAGGATCTGCGCGCGCTGGGTAAGGTCAACCCGCTGGCATTGGAGGAATACAAGGCGTTGGAGGAGCGGTATTCGTTTCTTTCTACGCAGCTTGATGATGTTATTCAGGCACGCAAAGACCTCACTGGTGTGATCGAGGACGTTGACGCACAGATCTTGCAGTTGTTCACCGATGCCTGGACGGATGTGGAGGCCGAGTTCCCGCGAGTGTTCCAGACGCTCTTCCCGGGTGGTGAGGCGCGCTTGGTGCTCACCGAGCCAGACGACATGTTGGCCACCGGCATTGAAATTGAGGCCCGGCCACCGGGGAAGCGTGTCAAGCGGCTTTCGCTGCTTTCCGGTGGTGAAAAATCGCTGACAGCCTTGGCGTTTCTTGTCGCTATCTTCCGTGCGCGTCCAAGTCCGTTTTATGTGCTCGACGAAGTTGAGGCGGCGCTCGACGACGTCAACCTGCGCCGGCTCATTGCCCTTCTGGAGGAACTCCGTCAGGATTCGCAGCTCATTGTGATCACGCACCAGAAGCCAACGATGGATGTTGCGAACGTGCTTTATGGCGTGACTATGCGTGGCGATGGCGTCACTCGAGTGCTGTCTCAACGCATGCAACCTGCCGGTGCAGCGCCTGGGGTGTAGCACCTGGGGCGTAGCACCTGGGGCGTAGCACAGCGCAAGATGGCTACCCGGTGTCCGGTGCGAACAGGGGTGGATCTGTTCCCGGTAGTTCTTGGTCGTCGAAACTTGGGTGTTTGTCCCGAATTTTTCGTTTATGCCGCTGACCGGGTGACTGTTCGAACTGCCATGTGCTGGTCGTGGTCGGTGGCCCGCCGTCGGCTGGATGGTGGGTGATGTCCCAGGTGTCGGGGTCTTTTTCGAAGTGTCCCTTACCACCGGCTCCGTCTCTGTTGTCGTTGTTGCATCTGTGGTGTTCGCGACATAGCAGTATCAGGTTATTGAGGTCAGTGACACCTCCGTGGAGGTAGGACTGGAGGTGGTGGGCTTCGAGTTCGACGCCAGGTTTGGTGCACCCGTTCCAGGCGCAGACACCTTGGGTAGCGAGTAGGACGAGGCGCTGTTCAATCGACGCGAGGCGGGCGCGTCCGAGTGATAGTGGCACACCGGTTGCAGAGTCGAGTTGGAGAGCAAAAGTGTCTCCTGCTAAGCCCAGGTGAAGAATGTCGAGGGCAGTGAGATCCACACTGGTATTGGTGGAAAAGCGTGTTTGCCAATCAGCGCCGACCAGATCTTCCAGGGTCAGTGTCACCACAACGGTTCCGATGCCGCGGTCGCGCGTGATACGTGCCTGGGAGTAGTTATCCAGGATG
Source organism: Corynebacterium sp. HMSC05C01 (assembly GCF_001807155.1). Taxonomy (NCBI): domain Bacteria; kingdom Bacillati; phylum Actinomycetota; class Actinomycetes; order Mycobacteriales; family Corynebacteriaceae; genus Corynebacterium; species Corynebacterium sp. HMSC05C01. The sequence goes on from NZ_KV787954.1 coordinate 161,907, forward strand.
TGCATGAGTTGGTCGAAGCGGCGTTGTTGTTTCGTGCGGGTGTCTTTGGAGCCGTCGGGTAGGTGAGAGCCGGGGGCTTCTCCGGCGGCGAGGGCTGCTTCGAATTTTGCGCGTGATGCGGCGTCGAGGTAGAGCCGGGCGTAGGAGCCGCCGTCTGCATCGGTGGGGCCGAAGGAGATGCCTCGTTTTTTAAACGCGGCTAGGGGGTCCTTTTTCTTTTCGTAGTCCAGCCCCGCGCGGTTGGCTTTGCGGACGAGGTCGGTGACGAACTTCCGGAGCTCTTCGGGGGTCATGCGTGCTGCGGCTTCCATGGCTTGGGAGTAGCACTCGAGGTAGCCCGGGTTGGCGTGTTCGTTGAGGTCCTTGAGCGCGTTGGAGATAATGCGCTTCTTTTCTTCGGAGGCTTTCTTTTCTCGTGCAGCCTTGCGGGCGCGTTCCTGGGCTTTCTTTTCTTGTTCTTTGCGTCGTTGTGCTTCTTCTTCTGCGGCGCGCTTTTCCTCTTCGGTTTGTTCCGGGTTAGTTGGTGGGGCTGGGATATCGGGCTCGCCGAAGAGGCGCTTGCCGTGGTTGAGGAGGTCGAACGCCTGGGCACGGGAGAGGCCGAGGCGTTGCGTGAGGTATTCCACGGGATGGTTGGCGCCGACCAGGGATCCGGCGTTGTCCCTTGTGCAGAGATGTGCGAAGGCGGCGTTGACGTTTCCGAGCAGTGGCAATGAGCCGTGTAGCCGCTCTATTGCTTGGTGGGTGCCGAGGAGGTGGAGGGAGTCGGGTTCCATCATGAGGTTGGACAGCGCTTCTAGTCCAGCGGTGATCTGGTTGACGTGTTGGTCGATGATGGTTGTCATGGGTCCCCCTCTCGGCTACGTGTGCTGCTAACTGAGTTGAAAATGAAGCTACAGACCAGGCCGACACGATCGCCACACATTCGAACACCCGTTCGTATGGATGGGCCTGACCTGCAGCGTTGATTCTTCGATAAGCAATGTGTCTATTGCTGTTCCACCTTGTGTCGTGGCGGCTGGCACACTAGAACGCATGAATACCACTGAGTTGATGAACTCCCCGGCCCTTTGGGTGGCGGTTGCGGTCGTCGTTGCCGTGCTGATCATCGTGGGCATCGTCGTTGCGGGGAAGAAGCGCAAGGAGTCGAAGACCGTTTCGTTTGAGAAGCCGGAGGAGCCGAAGGAGCTCACTCAGCAGGAGAAATCCGGCAATTATCAGGCGAAGGGCGGTTTCAATTTCGCACCGGCGGATGCTCAGCCGAAGCAGCCGGAGCCGATTCGTCGTGACCAGCCGGTTCTGCCGGTAGTCGAGCCTGAAAAGGCCGAGCAGGAGCCGAAGACTGTTATCGAGAAAGCAGTTGCGCCTGATGAAGAGCCATTGCTTGTCGACGACACCACCAGCACGGAGGTAGATCAGCCGAAGCCGGCCGAGCGGCCTGTGGAGGAGCCTGTCGTTGAAGAATGTGCCGTGCCAGAACCGGAGCCGGCACCAGAACCTGAGCCGGTAGCAGAGCCGAAGCCAGCTCCAGAACCGGAGCCGGAACCTGCTGTCGATGAGGCAGAAACCCCTGAGGCCGAATCGGAAACGCCCGATGCGCCAGACACGCCAGACACGGCGGAGGCAGAGGAGGCTGCTGCGGCTGCTGTAGTGGCTCAAGAGGGTGCTGAAGAGGCGCTCCAGGATGGTGCTGAGGTTTCCGATGAGGCTGTCGTTGTTGAGGCCCCCGCGAGCGAACCGATCGATGACATCGCTCCGGCAGCAGGTCGCATGGGCAAGCTCCGTGGCCGCCTTTCCCGTTCTCAGAACGCCATCGGCCAGGGTCTGCTTGGCATTCTTTCCGCTGGCGATCTGGACGAGGACGCGTGGGAGGAGATTGAAGACACGCTGATCTTGGCCGATATCGGTGCGGGTCTGACGATGAAGATCACGGACAACCTGCGCGAGAAGATCGCTGAGCGTGGTGTGGAAAACGAAGCGCAGGCTCGTGCGATGCTGCGCGAAACTCTGATTGAGGCTGCCCGTCCGGAGCTCGACCGTTCGATTAAGGCGATGCCGAATGACGGCAAACCGGCCGTGATCTTGGTTGTCGGTGTCAACGGCACCGGTAAGACGACGACTACCGGCAAGCTTGCTCGTGTGCTCGTGTCTATGGGGCACTCGGTGGTGCTTGGTGCTGCGGATACGTTCCGCGCGGCGGCTGCGGACCAGTTGGAGACCTGGGGCAAGCGCGTCGGCGCTTCCACGGTTCGTGGCAAGGAGGGTGCGGACCCGGCTTCGGTGGCCTTCGATGCTGTGGCAACTGGTGTTGACGAGGGTGCTGATGTGGTGCTCGTCGATACGGCGGGCCGCCTGCACACCTCCACGGGTCTGATGGATCAGCTGGGCAAGGTCAAGCGCGTCGTGGAGAAGAAGAGCAACGTCGATGAGGTGTTGCTGGTGCTCGACGCGACGGTGGGGCAGAACGGCATTGCGCAGGCGCGTGTCTTCCGTGAGGTTGTTGACATCACGGGTGTGGTGCTGACCAAGCTCGACGGCACCGCCAAGGGCGGTATCGTTTTCCAGGTTCAGGAGGAACTTGGTGTGCCGGTAAAGCTGGTTGGTCTTGGTGAGGGCGCGGACGATCTTGCGCCGTTTGAGGTTGAGAGTTTCGTCGACGCTCTTCTCGGCTAAGCGCTTGCTTGTCGACGACCCCGCGCCCCCGGTGATGTGCCCATCACCCGGGGCGCGCGCTAGTCTTGTGGGGATTCTTTTCCGCTAGAAGCAAAAGGGAGCGTGCACACCGTGTTCGAGTCACTGTCCGACCGCCTCCAATCAGCCCTGGGTGGTCTGCGAGGCAAGGGCAAGCTCACCGAGGAGGATATTAACGCCACGGCTCGCGAGATTCGTATCGCGTTGCTGGAGGCGGACGTGTCGCTTCCGGTTGTGCGTGCGTTTATTAAGCGCGTCAAGGAGCGTGCCCTCGGTGCCGATGTTTCGGCAGCGCTGAATCCGGCGCAGCAGGTCATCAAGATTGTTGATGAGGAACTGACAAACATTCTCGGCGGTGAGACTCGCCGGTTGAATTTGGCGAAGAACCCGCCGACCGTGATTATGCTCGCCGGTCTGCAAGGTGCTGGTAAGACCACCCTGGCAGGTAAGTTGGCTAAGCACTTGGCTAAGCAGGGCCACACCCCGATGTTGGTGGCGTGTGACTTGCAGCGTCCGGGTGCGGTGCAGCAGCTTCAGATTGTTGGTGAGCGCGCTGGTGTGCCGACGTTTGCCCCGGATCCGGGTACGTCCATCGACTCGTATGAGCACGAGATGGGCACCTCGCACGGTGATCCGGTTGCGGTGGCGCAGCAGGGTATTGAGCACGCCAAGCAGAACAAAAACGATGTGGTCATCATCGATACTGCGGGCCGCCTCGGTATCGATGAGACCCTGATGACTCAGGCCCGCAACATCCGTGATGCAGTGAATCCGGATGAGGTCATCTTCGTTATTGATGCGATGATCGGTCAGGATGCGGTGTCTACCGCCGAGGCGTTCGCTGCTGGCGTCGACTTCACTGGTGTTGCACTGACCAAACTTGATGGCGACGCCCGTGGCGGTGCCGCGCTGTCCATCCGTGAGGTCACGGGCAAGCCGATTCTCTTTGCGTCGTCTGGCGAGAAGCTCGACGACTTCGACGTGTTCCACCCGGACCGCATGTCCAGCCGTATTCTCGGCATGGGTGATCTGCTGTCGCTGATTGAGCAGGCTGAGCAGACTTATAACGAGCAGGACGCTGAGGCAGCCGCAACCAAGTTGGCTTCCGGCGAACTCACACTGGAGGACTTCCTCGACCAGTTGCTCATGATTCGTCGCATGGGGCCGATTGGCAACCTGCTCAAGATGATGCCTGGCGGCAAGCAGATGAACCAGATGGCGGACATGGTCGACGAGAAGCAGCTCGACCGTATCCAGGCCATCATTCGCGGTATGACTCCTCAGGAGCGCCAGGATCCGAAGATTTTGAACGCATCGCGCCGCAAGCGCATCGCTAACGGTTCCGGTGTGAAGGTCTCGGATGTGAACCAGTTGGTGGAGCGCTTCTTCGAGGCGAAGAAGATGATGGGGCAGATGGCCAGCCAGTTCGGCTTGCCGGGTATGCCTGGCATGGGCCGAAGCGCTACTAAGAAGAAGCCGAAGGGTCGCCGGGGCAAGAACGGCAAGCGCAAGCCGGTGAAGCGCGGTGGAAATCAGGGCATGCCGAAGATGCCAGGGATGCCAGGAATGCCAGGAATGCCGGGCATGGGTGGCGGTATGCCGGATATGAAGGATTTGGAAAAGTTGCAGAGCCAGCTTCCTGCGGGCATGCAGGGCATGGATCTCAACAACCTCGATTTCAACGAGGCGATGAAGCGTATGCAGAAGGGAAAGTTCTTCTAGCGCGCAGCGCGCCGCAGCGCGAACGCTTCACAGATCAAGGGGGGGAGAGGCCAGCACTTTAGAGGGTGTTGGCCTCTTCGCCATCTTGGGCAGAGTCGGTGGCGGTTTCGGGGGCCAGCGTGGTGTCGTCGATAAGCCCAAGCTTGTTGAAGATCGGGGTGAGCTCTTCCCACATCAATGGGGCGAGCGATTCGGCGTACGCGTTGGAGATGTGATTCTGGTCGCGGTAGATGTAAATGTTGCCGATCTGTGGCGGGCAGATGCCGTCGATGCAGTACCAGCTGGCGGTGTCGATTTCCCACTGGTTGTAGCCGCCGTCGAGGAAGTACTTCGCAGGGTCTTCAGGGGAGTAGACCACGTGTGCGTCCATGGAGCAGTCGGCTTCGGAGTATCCGGCTACGAGGCACAGGTTGGGGTCCATTGGGTCGCCGTCGGGGTTGAACATCCATGGGTTGTCGCGCAGGCCGACGAATGGGATGCCGTATTCAGCGAGGCGTTGCCAGAAGTTTGCGTATGCGTCAGGCACGTAGTCCTGAGAGGCGATGCCACCGCCTGCGTGACCTGCGGGGCGTGTGGAGGTGGAGATCACCATGGCAGGGTTGAGTTCGACGAGTTCTGCGAACGCGTTCTCGCCCCATTCTGCGCATTCTGGCGAGACAATGTCGGCGTTGGCGGGGTCCCAGGGGCCTCCGACGACGAGTGGGCATTCTTGGCGCACGAATGTTGCAACTTTGAAGCCGTGGCGTTTGCCAAGGATGTCCAGTGGGATGCCGAATGGTTCGATGTGGGAGCCGCCGACCAGTGCGATGGTGGTGTCGGCTTCCAGGTCACCGTATACGCAGTGAGGTCCCGGCATGATGTCTGGGCCTTCGGGGAGGAAGACCATGCAGTTGTCCAGCCCGATTGGTGGGTAGATGCCTGCAACCAGGTTCGGGTCTGGTCGGGCTTCGACGTCGGGGACTTCGGCGCCGGCGAGTGCGAGTGCGCCTGGGTAGATGGCGGGGTCGAGGGGTTTGTCGGCGTCGTCGATACGATCGTTCCAGATTGGCTGGATGGCAAGTGCTGCGGCAAACAAAGCGGCGGTGAGCACACCACCCGTTGCGCGGAATTTTCCGGGCCACGTGCGTAGCGACGACCCCGCGTCGCGCACCGGCGTATCCATGGCACGCGGGCGCGCACGATGCTGGCGTAGTGGATCTTCCACCAGCATGTGGGTGATGTGTGCGAGGGCGAGGGACACGGCGATGACACATGCGCCGAGCCATGCTGGGGGAACGGCGTATCCGCCGAGGGCGGTGACGATGATCAAAAGCGGCCAGTGCCAAAGGTAGAGCGAGTAAGCGATCTTGCCCAGCCAGGTCATGGGTGCAGATGCCAGCACGCCGGAGACAGCGTTGCTGTTGCCTGACAGGATGACCAGTGCGGCACCGGTCAGTGGCAGCAGTGTGAGGGGGCCGGGGAATGCGAGCGACGTTGGGATAACGATGCCGGTGATGGTGATCATTGCGACGCCGAGTAGTGCAGTGAACCAGGCGAAACGCTGTGGGAAGAATCGCTCGGCTGGTACGAAGGCGAGCAGTGCGCCGAGGGAGAGTTCCCATGCGCGAGAGAACGTGGAGTAGTAGTTGGCGCCGGTGCCGACGAAACCGAAGCGGGAGGCCCAGGCGAAGGAGGCGATAGTGATGAGTGCCAGCACTCCGATGGCTACGCGTCGCGCCCAGACAGGGTTGGCTTTGAGCTTCGATACTGCAACAGCCAATAGGGTGCCCATGAGGATGCCGAAGATGTAGAACTGGCCCTGGACCGACATTGACCACAGGTGCTGTAGCGGGGATGTTTCCTGGCTTGCTGCAGCGTAGTCGGCATTTTGGGCGATGAGTTCCCAGTTTTGGTAGTACAGCATCGACGCTGTGACTTGGCTCGCGAGCTGCTGGCTCATCAGTTCTGGCGTAAACGCGAGAACGAGAAGGACAACGCTAACGATGACAAGTGCGAGCGCCGGTACGAGTCGGCGGATGGTGCGCCACAGGGGCCACCACGGGTTCAGGTTTGGGTTCGGACGCAGGGCGTATCGCAGTTGCCCGCCAAGGAAAAAGTAACCGGACAGCAGCAGGAAGACGTCGACGCCACCAGAGACACGTCCGACGAAGACGTGGAACAGGACGACGAGTGCGATGGCGTATCCACGCAGCCCATCGAGGTCGACGCGGTATGCGGTCGAGCCTTTTGTCGACTGTGCCGATTGTCCTGCCATCGTGTCCAACCTTGTCAACTACTTCTATTTCGTTACAGGCGACGTGTATTGCAGCTGGCAATGCGCGTCGCAATCGGTAAAGACCATACAGTCTGAACTTTGCATGACCGAACCAGCCACACCGGGGCATTGCAAGGCATTGCCGTGCGGGAGTTTGGTGTCTTGGGGTTTTAGCCCGTAAGGTGTCAAAGGTTGTCTGACGTCATTGTTGGCGTTTGGCACGACAAGTCTATAACTGCGTACGCGCCGGATCCGTCTGGATCCTTCCCAGGTTGCCTGGGAGGGGATGGTCGACCGGCCAGGCACGCGCAGGGTAAATAAGAAGGGTTGAACCGGCTCGTCGAGAAGCGGCGAGTGTCTGCACTGCCCAGTGACCTAAAGGAAGTACACCATGGCTGTAAAGATCAAGCTGCAGCGCGTTGGCAAGATCCGCAACGCTCAGTACCGTGTCGTCATCGCTGATGCTCGCACCCGTCGTGACGGTGCTGTCATCGAGAACATCGGCATCTACCACCCGAAGGAAGAGCCGTCGCTCATCCGCATCGATTCCGAGCGCGCTCAGTACTGGCTGGGTGTCGGCGCACAGCCGACCGAGCCGGTGCTCGCGCTGCTGAAGGTGACCGGCGACTGGCAGAAGCACAAGGGCCTCGACGGTGCTGAGGGCACCCTCAAGGTTGCTGAGGAGAAGCCGTCCAAGCTCGACCTGTTCAACCAGGCTCTGGAAGAGGCTAAGAACGGCCCGACCGCTGAGGCGATCACCGAGAAGCGCAAGAAGGCTAAGGAAGACGCTGAGGCTAAGGCAGCTGCTGAGGCTGCAGCTGCCGCAGAGGCCGAGGCTGCAGAGGCTGAGGGCGAGGCTGCAGAGGCTGAGTCCGAGGAGGCATAAGCCTTTCGCTTATCGACGACACCCCGCACCCGCACACATTTCGTGCCGGTGCGGGGTTTTTCGTGCTGCGACTTTGTAAAACTTGCGTACGGTTGGGCATGCAGACATTTCCTAATCGAAAGGGGAGCGGATCATGGCTCGTACGTTTTTGGTGACTGGTGGCGCGGGCGGCATTGGCAAGGCGACTGCGGAGTTGCTTACCTCTCGCGGCCACAAGGTGATTACTGCCGATATTGCGAATGCGGATATCAATGCGGATCTGACCACCGCAGAGGGCCGTCAGGCGCTTGTCGAGGAGGCCACCAAACTTTCTGATGGCAAGCTCGATGGCGTCATTGCGAATGCCGGTATGCAGGCGCCGACCCCGAAGACCGCACAGGTGAATTACTTCGGTGCGGTTGCGACGCTTGAGGGGCTTCGTCCGCTGCTGGAGAAGTCGGATGCGCCGCGCGCTGTGGTGACGGCGTCGATCGCATCACTGCAGCCGGCGGATGACCAGTTGATTGAAGCGATGCTTGCTGGTGATGAGGAAGCCACCGTCAAGCGTGGCCAGGAACTTGCTGACCAGGGCCCCGAGGTTGCATACCTTAACTACTCGTCCTCTAAGCAGGCCATTGCTCGTTGGGTGCGCAAGAACGCGATCTCCGAGGAGTGGGCTGGCAAGGGCATTGCGCTCAACGCTATTGCGCCGGCCGTCGTGATTTCCCCGATGACTGAAGAGCTGCGCAACACCGACGAGGGTCGTGCACAGTTGGCGCAGGTGCCGATGCCGCTGAACGGTTGGATGCCGGCAGAGGCCGCGGCCAGCTTTATTGCATGGCTGACCAGTGAGGAGAATACCCACCTGTGCGGCCAGGTTGTCTTTATCGACGGCGGCTTCGACGCCACGGTTCGTGGCGACAAGGTCTGGTAGGCCGACAAGGGCAATTTGTGGGGCTGCTACCGTAGCCGATTATGGAGCTCAATATTGGCCGCGTCGTGAAGTCGCACGGCGTGAAGGGTGAGGTAGCAGTCGAGCTCCTCGCCGACGAGTCTGAAGACCACATTGTTGTCGGCGAGGTGCTCACCGGCCGCCAGGCTGGCAAGGAACAGCACTTGACTGTGAAGACGGTTCGGCCTCATCAGAAGCGCCTCCTCGTCAGTTTTGAGGAGGTGCCAGACCGCACCGCTGCGGACAGTCTGCGTGGCATGAAGTTTTTTGCAGAACCTCTGGAGCGCGACGAGGATTCCGACGAGTACTACAACCACGAACTCATCGGGTTGAAGGTCCGCCATGACGGCGATGAAGTTGGCGCTGTTACTGGCGTGATGGATGCGCCGAATCGCAAGATTCTGGAGATCGCCTATCACGGCAAGGAAGTCCTCGTGCCCTTCGTTATGGAGTTTGTGCCGGACATTGACCTCGCTGATGGCTACCTGGTGATTACGCCGCCGGAGGGACTACTTGATGTCTAACCCGAAGCCAGCGCTTCGCCTTGATGTCGTCACTATTTTTCCCGAGTACTTGGACCCGCTGCGCCACGCGCTGCTGGGCAAGGCGATTGAGCAGGGAATCCTCAACGTCGGTGTGCATGACCTGCGTGATTGGGCGACGGGTAACCACAAGTCGGTAGACGCGCCCCCTCTGGGCGGTGGTCCTGGCATGGTGATGAAGCCGGAAGTGTGGGGGCCGGCGCTCGACGATATCGCTGCGGGACGCACAGGCACGGAGCTGGACTCGGCGGCCAAGCACCGGAATGACAAGTTGCGTCACGACGATGTCGCAAACGTTGCACCACGCCCTTACGAATCCCCAGTGGCAGGCGATGACGCCTCAAAGCCGCTGTTGCTCGTTCCCACTCCGGCAGGTAAACCATTTACGCAGGCGGATGCCCGTGCCTGGTCGCGCGAGGAACACATTGTGTTCGCTTGCGGGCGCTACGAGGGAATCGACCAGCGTGTCTTCGAGGATGCGAAGCAGCGCTACCGGGTGCGTGAGGTGTCCATTGGTGACTATGTACTCATTGGTGGCGAGGTCGCCGTACTGGTCATCGCGGAGGCAGTCACCCGGTTGATCCCCGGAGTGCTTGGCAACACTGAAAGCCACGAGGAGGACAGCTTCTCGGATGGGTTGCTTGAGGGCCCGAGTTATACAAAACCACGAGTATGGCGGGGGATCGAGGCTCCGGAGGTGCTTACCTCTGGCGACCACAAGAAGGTTGAAGCGTGGCGCCGTGAGCAGTCGCTGAAACGCACCCGTGCCGTCAGGCCCGAATTGCTCGAACAGGTGGAGCTCAGTGAAGAGGACCGGTTCATGCTGGATTCGCGTGAGGTTGTGTCGGTGTTCGAGGTGGGCGGACAGCGGGTCGTCGCAAAGCAACTGCGACGGGCGCTGAAACAGGCTGGCTATCGTGCGGAGACGATCGAGCGGAACGAAACGACGCTCACGGTGAAGGGACGAACCGCGCTGTCGCTGGAGGATGCGACGCAAGCGGTTGCGGATGCGTTGCCGAAGGGCACGCAGTGGAGCGGGTACACGGCAGGGTAATGCCTGCTGAGGTGGTAGAAATCACCTTGGAATAATTTAAAGATCTGATCATTGATCGCGTAATGTTTGGTGTGTTACACGCGTTGCAAAACGAAAGGACACCCATGCTCGCGTCAGTGCTCGACCCCACCTCGGGGCTCGCAATTGTCCTTCAAATCGCCGTTATTCTTGGCGCTCTTCTGCTCGGCACGCGGTACGGGGGCCTTGGGCTTGGTCTGATCTCTGGCATCGGCCTTATGCTCATGGTCTTCGTCTTCGGTCTGGAGCCGGGCGAACCACCGGTGGGCGTTATGCTCACCATCATCGCAGTCATCGGCTGTGCGGCGACCCTCCAACAATCGCGCGGATTGGAGGTGATGATGCAGCAAGCCGAGAAGCTCCTTCGCGCCCACCCGGAACGCATCACCTTGCTGGCTCCGGTGACCACATGGTTCCTCACTGTGCTGTGCGGTACCGGTCACGTGGTCTACACCATGTTCCCGATTATCGAAGACATCGCGGTGAAGAAGGGAATTCGCCCGGAGCGTCCCATGGCGGTTGCTTCTACCTCGGCGCAGATGGGTATTACAGCCTCGCCGGTGTCGGTGGCAACGGTGTCGCTCGCGTCGATTTTGGCGGAACACGCCGGAGTTATCGATAAGGCGTACTCGATCCCGCAGATTCTTATGGTTGCCATTCCGGCTTCGCTTTCCGGCGTGATCTTGGCCGCGTTGTGGTCGTTGCACCGTGGCAAGGATCTGGACAAGGATCCGGTATTCCAGGAGCGCATGCAGGACCCGGCGTTTGCGGAGTCCATCAACAAGTCCAGCCATTCGCTTCTGGACGAAGTCTTTCCAAAGTCCGCTCGCAACGCGGTGTGGATTTTCCTCGGCGCTATCGCCTTCGTGGTTGTTCTCGGCGCGTTTGAGGGCCTGCGTCCCGCGTTCGACGACGGTGACGGTGGCATGAAGCCGCTGTCCATGAACCTCGCCATCCAGATGGTGATGCTCTTTGCCGGTGCGATCATCTTGCTGTTCTGCAAGGTAGATCACAAGAAGATCGCCTCGACACCGGTGTTCAAGGCAGGCATGACCGCGGTGTTCTCCGTGTTTGGCGTGGCCTGGATGGCGGATACGTTCTTCGCGGCGCACATCGACCAGCTCGAATCCAGCCTCGGTTCTGTTGTGGAAGCTGCCCCGTGGGCGTATGCCATCGTGTTGCTGATTGTGTCCAAGTTGGTGAACTCCCAGGCTGCGGCGCTGGTCGCTATTGCCCCGATCGGGCTTGCCTTGGGCATCGACCCGAAGGTCATTGTTGGCTTCTACGGCGCCGCGTATGGCTACTGGATTTTGCCGACCTACCCGTCGGATCTTGCCTGCATCGGCTTCGACCGCACCGGCACCACCCGAATTGGCAAGTTCGTGATCAACCACTCGTTCCTGATTCCGGGTGCGATCTCGGTGTTCACTTCGTGCGTGGTGGGCTCGATTCTGGCGCAGGTGCTGCTGTAAAGCTCCCGTGAGTACGGCGCGACTAAGATCGCCCGAATGACATCAATCGCAGTCACCATCGCGAACGAACTCAACATTCGGGAATCTCAGGTCGAGCAGGCACTGAAACTGCTCGCTGAAGGCAACACCGTGCCGTTCATTTCCCGCTACCGCAAGGAAGCCACCGGTGGGCTCGACGACGGGCAGTTGCGCCACATTGAGGAGCGCAACACCTACCTCGTCGAGCTCGCTGAGCGCAAGACCGCGGTGCTTGAAAGTATTGAAGAGCAGGGCAAACTTACCGACGATCTCAAGCACGAGATCCTCGCAGCTGACACCAAAGCGCGCGTTGAGGATCTGTACTTGCCCTACAAGAAGCGTCGCAAGACCAAGGCGGATATCGCCCGCGAGGCGGGTCTTGAGGATTTGACGCAATTGCTTATCGACGACCCCACCGCCACCCCCGAGACCCTCGCCGAGAGGTACCTCTCCGAAGGCTTCCCGGATGCCAAGGCTGCACTCGACGGTGCTCGTTCGATTTTGGTGGACCGGTTCGCCACCGACGCCGACCTTGTTGGAGCCGTGCGCGACCGCGTCTACGAACAGGGCACCATGCGCTCCTCGGTTGTTGAGGGCAAGGAGCAGGAAGGCGCGAAGTTCGCGGACTACTTCGACTTCTCGGAGCCGTTCCACAAACTGCCCAGCCACCGCATTCTGGCGTTGCTGCGTGGTGAGAACGAGGGCGTGCTCACGCTCAACCTCGACCCGGGCGACGAGGCCGTCTTTGAGGGCATGATCGCGGATCGTTTCGATCTGCCGGTGAAAGACTCCGCCTGGCTGGCCAAGGCGGTGCAGTGGGGTTGGCGCACGAAACTGCAGGTGTCGGCCAACCTGGATACCCGCATGCGTCTGAAGGAAAAGGCCGAGGAGGGCGCGCTGCAGGTGTTCAAGACCAACCTGCGTGACGTGTTGCTCGCCGCCCCCGCAGGTCAGCGCGTAACGCTCGCGCTTGACCCGGGCTATCGCAACGGCGTGAAGTGCGCGGTTGTGGACGGCACCGGCAAGGTGCTGGCCACGACAATCGTCTACCCGCACCAGCCGCAGAACCGTTGGGACGCGTCGCGCGCCGAGTTAGCGTCGCTGGCTGCCCAGCACGGAGTCGAGCTCATCGCTATTGGCAACGGCACCGCTTCGCGCGAATCGGAAAAGCTCGCCGGCGAGGTAGCGGACCTCATCGCACAGGCTGGCGGCAAGCGCCCGACTCCGGTGGTTGTGTCCGAATCAGGCGCGTCGGTCTATTCGGCAAGCCCGATCGCAGCCGAAGAGTTCCCAGACATGGATGTCTCGCTGCGCTCCGCAGTGTCCATTGCGCGCCGCCTGCAGGACCCGTTGGCGGAACTGGTCAAGGTTGACCCGAAGTCGATCGGCGTGGGCCAGTACCAGCACGACGTGAATCAGACGGCGCTCGCACAAACGTTGGACGCTGTGGTGGAGGATGCGGTGAACTCAGTTGGCGTGGACGTCAACACGGCTTCGGCACCACTGCTTGAGCGTGTCGCTGGTCTGTCCGGCACGGTGGCGAAGAACATCGTGGCGTACCGCGACGAGCACGGCAGTTTTGCTACCCGCAAGGAGTTGGGCAAGGTTCCGCGTCTGGGGCCGAAGGCATTCGAGCAGGCCGCTGGCTTCCTGCGTATCCAGGGCGGGAAGAACCCGCTCGATGGCTCAGCGGTACACCCGGAGGCTTACCCGGTGGTGGAGCGCGTCGCCCAGGCGACGGGTCTGAACACCGAGCAACTCATCGGCAACACGGCGGTACTCACCAAACTCAAGCCGGCGGATTTCGCTGACGACACTTTCGGTGTGCCTACCGTGACCGACATTCTCGCCGAGCTGGACAAGCCGGGGCGCGACCCGCGCCCTGAGTTTAAAACTGCGGAGTTCAAGGAAGGCGTCAACGAGGTCAAGGATCTCAAGCCCGGCATGATCCTCGAGGGAACCGTGACCAATGTTGCCGCTTTCGGCGCGTTCGTGGATGTGGGTGTGCACCAGGATGGTCTGGTTCACGTCTCCGCGATGAGCCACAAGTTTGTCTCTGACCCGCACGAGGTGGTGCGCTCCGGCGAGGTAGTCAAGGTCAAGGTGATGGATGTGGATGTCGCTCGCAACCGCATTGGGTTGAGCCTGCGGCTTGACGACGAGCCTGGCCAGCCCGGCCAGACCACCAGCCAGAAACAGCGCAGTGGCCAGAGCCGTGGCCAGAACCGTGGCGGTCAGAAGCAGCGCCAGGGGCGAAACCAGAACCGGGGCGGTGATCGTCGTCAAGCATCTGGCTCGATGGCGGACGCGCTCAAGCGTGCCGGATTTGGGAAGTGACCGGGCAGTATGTAGAATGCTGCAGGTTGTTGTAATCGACACGAACCGGCCGAGCGCCCTGATTAGGGAAGTGCCGCCAGGGTCCTCTGTCCGAAAACGAAAAGGATTGCTTTCATGAGCAACGGCATTATTGATCTGGTTGACGCAGGCCAGCTCCGTGACGATATCCCGGACTTCCGCCCGGGCGATACCCTCGACGTTCACGTTAAGGTTATCGAGGGTTCTGTGACCCGTACTCAGGTGTTCACTGGCTTCGTTGTGCGTCGCCAGGGCAGCGGTATCCGCGAGACCTTCACCGTCCGCAAGGTTTCCTTCGGTATCGGCGTTGAGCGTACCTTCCCGGTGCACTCCCCGAACCTGGAGAAGATTGAGGTCGTCCGCAAGGGTGACGTCCGTCGTGCGAAGCTGTACTACATGCGCGATCTGCGCGGTAAGGCTGCTCGTATTAAGGAGCGTCGCTAGTTTTAGCCGCACCACGTGCCCCGTCCGAGTTTCTCGGGCGGGGCACGTTGCGTTCTCAGGGTGTCGGGGTGCGGTGCTAACCTATCCGGCGTGACCAACGCGAATGTGCCCGCCAACGGGCAGCCCCAGACCCCTAAGCCGCACAACCCGTACGCTGCCGAGGATGCATCGTATGAGGTGAACGCTGCAGACCGCCCTGCAAACGGCGCTGCAAATGGCGCTGACTGCAGCGACGAGAAGCAGAACCTTCCCTGGTACGTCGAGATCCCGGTGGTAGTTGTGCTCACGTTGGTGATCATGTTCGTGCTGCAAACGTTTATCGGCCGGCTGTATGTCATTCCGTCGGCGTCGATGGAGCCAACGCTGCACGGCGAGGACGGTTCGGGCGACCGCATTTTTGTGGAGAAGGTCAGCTATTACTTCTCGGACCCTGAGCCGGGTGATGTCATCGTGTTCGCCGGTACGGATTCGTGGAACACGGGTTTTTCCTCCAACCGTTCTTCGAACCCTGCGATTCGTGGGTTGCAGGAGGTGGGTTCCTGGGTTGGTTTGGTGCCCAAGGATGAAAACACGTTGGTCAAGCGCATCATCGCTACCGGCGGACAGACTGTCTCGTGTCAGGCGGGCGACCCGGCGGTCATGGTTGATGGTAAGCCGATCGATCAGTCGTACATCTTGCAGCCGAACTTCTACCCGGTGGATGAGGAGACCGGATCGGATGCGTGTGGTGGTCCGTACTTCGGCCCGGTGACGGTGCCGGAAGGCCACTACTTCATGATGGGCGATAACCGCACCAACTCGCTGGACTCTCGCTACCACTTGGGGGATCAGTTCCAGGGAACTATTCCGGAGGAGAGTATCCGCGGCAAGGTGCAGGCGGTTGTCTTCCCGCTGAACCGCCTTCAGGGTGTGTCGGACCCGGACATTCAGCAGTAGGGTAGTGCGCCGTCTTAAGCAGTTACGCACCTACGAGGTCGCGTTGGACAAGGCCGGGCTGGGGCCGGTGGCGGGGGTCGATGAGGCTGGCCGGGGTGCGTGCTTTGGCCCTGTGACCATCGCTGCGTGCGTCTTGCCCATCAAGCCGATTGCTGCGCTTGAGGGGTTGACGGATTCGAAGAAGCTTACAGCGAAGAAGCGCGAGTTGCTTTTCGACGAAATCCGCAACGCCGCCGTCTCCTACCACGTCATTCATATCCCTGCGGCAGAGATTGATCGGCGCGGGATCCAACACGCCAACCTGGATGGGGCCCGGCGCGCCGTCGCAGGCTTGGATGTCGATCCGGGTTACGTGCTCGTGGACGCGTTTCGTGTGCCGGGGCTTCGCGCACCGCAACTGCCAGTTGTCGGCGGTGACTACACCGCGCGTTGTATCGCTGCGGCGAGTGTGCTGGCAAAGGTGAGCCGCGACAGGCTCGTTGTGGAGATGGCTCGGGACTATCCGCAGTACGGGTTGGAGGGCCACAAGGGCTATTCAACAAAGGTGCATATGGACGCGGTGCGCCGCCACGGGGCGAGCCCGGAACATCGTTATAGTTATGCGAACGTCAGGGACGCTGACAGGTTTCACACTGAGCTAAGGGGTCATGTATGAGCGCCGAGGATCTTGACAACTACGAGGCAGAAGTTGAGCTGTCCCTGTACCGCGAGTACCGCGACGTGGCGAGCCAGTTCTCCTACGTTGTGGAGACGGACCGCCGCTTCTACCTGGCTAATGCGGTGAAGCTGATTCCGCACACGGAGGGTGGCGACGTCTACTACGAGGTTCTCATGTCGGATGCGTGGGTGTGGGACATGTACCGTGCGGTGCGCTTTGTGCGTTACGTGCGTGTGATCACCTACAAGGACGTCAACATTGAAGAGTTGGATAAACCTGAGCTGACATTCCCGGAGTAGGGAACCGGGGCGTGCATTTGCCCGTCTAATAGGTACCAGATGTTTTGGTGCTAAAAGACAATAAGGGGGAATGTATGCACGCCAGGTATGCGGCCCAACAGGAGTTGGGCGTATTGGGGGAACGTGCTGCGGCTCGCTGGTACGCGGAGCAAGGGTATACCGTCCTTGGTCAGCGAGAACGCGTTGCTGCAGGGGAGATTGACGCAGTCGTTGAAGACGAAGACGGCACGATTGTGTTCGTCGAGGTGAAGTCGCGCAGGGGTGGCGCGTTCGGTGCTGCGGAGGCGGTCACTGCGAAGAAGTTGCGCACGATGCGTCGTTGCGCTGCGCAGTGGATGCGAGAGCATCCTGCGTTGGGGGTTCGCGCTATCCGTTTC
Source organism: Corynebacterium sp. HMSC05C01 (assembly GCF_001807155.1). Taxonomy (NCBI): domain Bacteria; kingdom Bacillati; phylum Actinomycetota; class Actinomycetes; order Mycobacteriales; family Corynebacteriaceae; genus Corynebacterium; species Corynebacterium sp. HMSC05C01. Next base: position 178,564 of record NZ_KV787954.1, read on the forward strand.
GACGTCGTGGAGTGCGTCACCGATGGCGATGATTTCGTCCTTCGTCGTTACTTGGGGGTGGAAGATGCCGCTTGCTAGCACGATCAGCGCAACAGTTGAGGGCATCACGGCTCGGCTTGTCACTGTGGAGGCCAACGTCGGCCCGGGTCTTCCGGGGATCCACATGGTGGGGTTGGGCGATGCGGCGGTGAAAGAGTCGCGCGACCGGATTCGCACTGCGATCTCCAACTCGCAGCTTCCTTGGCCACGTACGAAGATCATGGTGTCGTTGTCGCCGGCGCATTTGCCGAAGACGGGCTCGCACTTCGACTTACCGATTGCAGCTGCCGTCTTGGGCAGTTTGGATCCGCGGGTGCAGCGCAGACTAGAGAGCACAATGCTGCTCGGAGAGCTGGCGTTGGATGGTTCGTTGCGCCGAGTGGACGGCGTGTTGCCGATGCTGATTGCAATGCTTCACGACGACTCCACCACCGGACCCGACATCGTCGTCGTTCCACGAGAGAACGCCGCAGAAGCCTCACTGCTCGGCATGAAGAACATCCTTGTGGCAGATTCGCTGGCGCAGGTGTGGCAGTGGCTCATCGGGGAGACAACGCTGGATACCGTCGGCGAGCCGGAGGTCCAACACGCTGCAGCGGTCGCGGACTTCAGTGACATCGCCGGAATGACTGTGGAGCGCGAGGCCCTCGAGGTCGCCGCAGCCGGTGGGCACCACGTGATGATGATCGGCCCGCCTGGCTCCGGCAAGTCGATGCTGGCAGAGCGGCTGCCTTCTATCTTGCCGCCGCTGAACATCGAGGAGATGGTGGAAGTCACGGCGCTGCACTCGGCTGCGGGAATTTCCAGTGGCGGCATTGTGTCCAACCGGCCGTTTATCGCCCCACATCCGTCGTTGACCAGGGCGGCGCTCATCGGCGGCGGTTCAGGAGTGCCTCGCCCCGGGGTGGTCAGCCAGGCCCACCATGGGGTGCTGTTCCTCGACGAAGCCTCGGAGATTTCTGCGCACGTTCTCGACGCGCTTCGGATCCCGCTAGAAAAGCGTGAGGTGCGCCTGACGCGCTCGCGCCGGGAAGTTGTCTACCCGGCTGATACGCAAATCGTTCTGGCTGCGAACCCGTGTGCGTGCCAGCGGGTCAACGGCAATTGCACGTGTCGGGTGGCTGAGCGGGCCCGGCACTTATCCAACGTTTCCGGCCCGTTGCTCGACCGGCTGGATGTGTTCATCCAGACCTCAGCGGATTCCACGGTGGTTACCCCGGGTGACGCGGAGTCGTCGGCAGTCATCGCCGAGCGTGTCATGCAGGCGCGCGAGCGTGCCCAAGAGCGCTGGTCGCAGGCTGGTATCGACGAGTCCGTCAACGCTCGCGTTGCCCCAACTTTCATCCGCAAGCAATTTCCCGCGGACGAAGCAGCGATGGCCTACCTGTCCTCGCTGCTGCGCACCGGAAGTATCACGCAGCGTGGCGTGGATCGGAGCCTGAAGGTGGCGTGGACGCTTGCGGATCTGGAAGGCGTGGCGCAACCGGATATCGACCATGTGGCTCGCGCCGTCGATATGCGCACCGCACCAGAGGAGGTGGCGGCATGAGGAATGTAAGTTCGCCAGAATCCTGGGCGTATCTCAGCCGTGTTGTCGAGGGACCCTCGATCCACATTCAGGAGTTCATTACCAACGGGCGAAGCGCGGACGAGATTGCCCACGGTGTGCGCACGCGTGCAAGCTGGATCGGGGCCCTAGGACCGCAGACGCAAAACCGCTATACCTGGGACCAACCTGCGCAGGATCTCGCGCGTGCTAGGGCCGCCGGATATACGTTGCTGACTCCAGACTCGCCAGGCTGGCCTGGAGAGAACATCAAGCCCACGTTCCACTGTGAGTATCCGGACGATGATCGAAAACTTTCCCTGAACGAAGAAGCGGTTGCACCACACGCGCTGTGGGTAAAAGGTGAAGCAGACCTTGCGAAGCTACTTGCACAGTCGGTCGGCGTTGTCGGTACACGAACAGCAACGCAGTATGGACGTCACGCTACCGATGACCTTGTGCGGGGTTTGGCAAAACACCAGTACACGATCGTCTCTGGTGGTGCACTGGGTATCGACACGATCGCACACCAGGCGGCCCTCGACTGCGGCGCACCCACCATCGTGGTCGCTGCCTGCGGGCCGGGGTACGTCTACCCGCTGAGCAACGAGCCACTCTTCGATCGGGTTGTGCGCGCCGGGGGAGCCATTGTCACCGAGTACCCACCCGGCACGACCCCGGACCGGCACAGGTTCCTCACCCGTAACCGTCTCGTAGCAGGGCTGACCCAGGGCACCCTGCTGGTGGAAGCGGCGTTTCGCTCAGGTGCGTTAAACACGCTGAAGTGGGCCAATGCAATGAATAAACAAACGATGGCAGTGCCGGGCCCCATTACTGCAACGGAGTCGCTCGGCACGAACCTCGCCATTCAGAACAAGCAGGCGGCGATGGTGCTCAACGCCGACCAGATTCACGAGCACATCGCGCATACGGGGGATTTCGATGCGGGCGAGCAGATGGAAATGAAGTACCCGCCGACATTGACGCAGCAACTCAGCCACAACGAACTGCGCATTTACGACGCACTGCCACGAGCAGGCGAAGGATCGCGAACGGCTGAAGAGATCGCGGCAGACGCTGGCCTTTCCATCGGACTGACGGTGCACATTCTGATGGACCTGGCCAAGCGGGGAGTGGTGCAGCGCGAGCGGAAGGAATGGTCCCGCACCGAGTGAATAACCAAGTGAATATTGGTTAGCGAGTAAACTCCTGCGACATGAGTGAAAGCGTAGGGCAAGTGCAAGCGGGCGTCGGCGATTTCGCCGACTACGCCTCGCTTGTGCTCGGGCGCTCCCCAAACACAGTGAAGGGGTATGTCTCCGACCTGGCGACACTCGCCGGGTACGCAGACACCTTCGACGCGTTCACCCTGGAGGCGCTTCGCACCTGGCTGGCCGACGCACTGACCGCCGGGCGCAGCCGAGCCACCCTTGCGCGCCGTACCGCAGCCGCGCGCGCATTCTCTACCTGGGCGTACCGCCAGGGCTACATCGACCACGACGCAGCAGCCCGCCTCAAAGCACCAAAAGTGAATCGCGCGCTGCCCAACGTCGTACGCGGGGAGCGTGCCACAGAACTCGTCGAGGCGGATACCGCCGACGACGCCCACCCCGCCGAACACCTCCGTGACCGAGCCATGCTCGAGCTGCTCTACGCCACCGGCATGCGTGTTGGCGAACTCACCGGTCTCAACCTCTCCGACATTGACCTGGCGCGCGGGCTTGCCCGCGTGACCGGCAAAGGCAACAAACAACGCGTCGTCCCGTTCGGGCGCGAAGCAACACTGGCGCTCAACGAGTGGCTCGAGTTCGGGCGCTCCGAACTGGCCAATGGCAAAGCAGAGGATGCGGTATTCGTCGGATCCCGTGGCGGGCGCATCGGCCAACGCCAAGTGCGCCGTGTTGTCGAGCGCGCCGGGCAACGTGCCGGTGTCAGCGACATCAGTCCGCACACCCTTCGCCACACGGCCGCGACGCACATGCTCGAAGGCGGAGCGGATCTGCGTGTTGTGCAGGAAATGCTTGGGCACTCAAGCCTGCAAACCACGCAAATCTACACGCACGTCTCGGCGCAGCGGCTCAAAAACGTCTACGACCAGGCGCATCCACGGGCTTAAGTCGTATTCTCGGTGGCTCCAGCAGTGTGAGCGGATCGATGTACTTGTCAGGTCCTGTAAGCGCACCCCAGTGCAGTCCGTCGTGTTCGCCAGCAAAGTGGCTTGTGGCGCGCGCAAGTCTGCCAATGATGTGGCCTTCCGTAACGTTGTCGCCAGCCTTGAGGTCTGAGCGCACTGGCTGGTAGGTCGTGCGAATGCCCCCTGGGTGGTCAATCGAGATCACAGGAGTGCCCGCGACAGTGCCGACGAACGCCACAACCCCGTCGCCCGCAGCGAGCACAGGCGCGTTGAGCTTCAAAGGCAGATCCACGCCACGGTGGCCAGGCTTCCAATTTTCCTCCGGGATTGACGCAGGACGGGATACCGCGCGGGGATACGGTGTGCCTGCCGCGGGATCGACCCAGGCAAGGGCGGTGGCGGGGGAGCACCACAGTAGGGCTCCGAGCAGGATGGTGGCTGTGGTGGTGCGTGGCGTCGTCGATAGGCAATGCATGCTCTCAAAGGACCATTGCGGCGCGGAAAAGAACAGGGTCTGCGCAAAATCTGTGGATAACGGGAGTGGTTAGTGTGACTCCAGGGGAAGTTATCCACAACGTTGCAGATGAGTTTAGGTTTTTAGGGCTCATACGGGTAAGGTTGCCGGGGCAGTTTGTGCAGCACCGTAGAGCGCTGCATAGATTGACTACGCGCGCCGAACAATGGCTGCTCAGCAACGGTCCCTCTCACAGGGGTGCGGGGCAGGCACGGTGCCAGGGTGAGGGATAAAAACCCGCACGTGAGACTTACAAGTAACCGAACTACTTTCTCCGAAGGAGACATTCCCATGGCAGTTGTAACCATGCGTGAACTCCTCGACGCAGGTGTCCACTTTGGTCACCAGACGCGTCGCTGGAACCCGAAGATGCGTCGCTTCATCTTCACGGAGCGCAACGGCATCTACATCATCGACCTGCAGCAGACGCTGACCTACATCGATGAGGCATACGAGTTTGTCAAGGAAACCGTCGCACACGGCGGCACCATCCTGTTCGTCGGCACCAAGAAGCAGGCACAGGAGCCGATCCAGGAAGAGGCGCAGCGCGTCGGCATGCCGTACGTCACGCACCGCTGGCTGGGTGGCATGCTCACCAACTTCCAGACCGTATCCAAGCGTATCGGTCGCATGAAGGAACTTCAGGCGATGGACGCAGCCGAGGACGGCTACGCAGGTCGCGGCAAGAAGGAAATCCTCATGCTGACCCGCGAACGCGTGAAGCTCGAGCGTGTCCTGGGTGGCATCTCTGAGATGACCAAGGCTCCATCCGCTCTCTGGATCGTGGACACCAACAAGGAGCACATCGCCGTCAACGAGGCGCAGAAGCTTCGCATCCCGGTCGTCGCTGTTCTGGACACGAACTGCGACCCGGATGTTGTCGATTTCCCGATCCCGGGCAACGACGACGCCATCGGCGCTGTCAAGCTGCTCACCCACGTCGTGGGCGAGGCTGTCATCGCTGGTAAGCAGCAGCGCGAAGAGCGTCAGCTCGCAGCTGCACGTGACGCTGCAGGCGACACCGACGCGAAGCGTCAGGCTGAGGCAGCCGAGGCTGCTGCACAGGCCGCTGCTTCCGACGAGGTTTCCGCAGCCGATGCTGCTAAGGCCGCTGTTGCTGCAGAGACCGCTGCTCCGCAGGAAGTTGCAGAGGTCGAGCAGCCGGCAGCCGTCCGCGCTGCTGAGCAGGCTGAGGGCAAGGACGCCTAAGTCTCAAGGACACTGCAAGTCCGCAACCCAGGCGTAAGCCGCCTGGCTTCGGCCAGGATTCACGCACACCCCGCGTTCCGCTCACGTCCGCCGATTACCGGCCGGGACGCGGCGGACCGGGGTGTTCGTATTTTCCACACGTGGCAAGTCATGCCGCCGGCCAGATCGTCGGCTACGCTTGAAACGGTTGAATACCTTTACGTAAAACTTTCACGAGGAGGATCGCCCAATATGGCGAACTACACTGCTGCTGACGTCAAGAAGCTCCGCGAGATCACCGGCTCCGGCATGCTCGACTGCAAGAAGGCACTCGAGGAAACCGACGGCGACTTCGACAAGGCCGTTGAGAACCTCCGCATCAAGGGTGCGAAGGACGTGGGCAAGCGCGCTGAGCGCAACGCCCTCGAGGGCCTCGTTGCTGTTTCCGGCAACACCATCGTGGAGATCAACTCCGAGACCGACTTCGTGGCGAAGAACCAGGAGTTCAAGGACATCGCCAACCAGATCGCTGAGGCTGCTGCTGCAGTGAAGGCGAACTCCCAGGAGGAGCTGGCAAAGGCCGACGTCAACGGTGAGACCGCACACGAGGTGCTGGAGCGCCTCTCCGCAAAGATCGGCGAGAAGCTCGAGCTGCGTCGCGCTGCCACCATCGAAGGCGACAACATTGCCAAGTACCTGCACCAGAAGGCTGCTGACCTTCCGCCGGCAGTTGGCGTACTCGTTGCCTACAACGGTGACAACGCTGAGGCTGCACACCAGGTGGCTCTGCAGATCGCTGCTATGAAGGCTCGTTACCTCAACAAGGAGGCTGTCCCGGCCGACGTTGTTGAGAAGGAGCGTGCGGTTCAGGAAGAGATCACCCGCAACGAGGGCAAGCCGGAAGCTGCCATCGAGAAGATTGTCGAGGGCCGCATGGGTGGCTTCTTCAAGGACGTTGTCCTGCTCGACCAGCCGTCGCTGGCTGACTCCAAGAAGACCGTGAAGCAGTTCGCTGACGAGAACGGCATCGAGATCACCGACTTCGTCCGCTTCGAGGTCGGCCAGGCATAAGCCAGGCGAGAGGTTTCATAGCCTCACACGCGGTGCAACCCCGTACTGTCTGTCCCGATTAGGGGGACGGGTGGTGCGGGGTTGTCGTCGTTAAGCAAGCAGTTCTGAACTCAACGCGTTGCGTGGCTAAGATCGGTTCCGAACATTTTGCAATTGGCTGATCCGCGCAAAGGAGCGTTTTCGGTGACTGACCTCAACCCCAACCGCACAGGTTTCAAGCGAGTCATGCTGAAGCTGGGGGGTGAGATGTTCGGCGGCGGCAAGGTTGGCATCGACCCCGACGTAGTCGAGTCCGTCGCCCGCCAGATCGCAGATGTCGCGCGCTCCGGCACCGAGGTCGCTGTCGTGATCGGTGGCGGCAACTTCTTCCGCGGCGCTCAGCTGCAGCAGCGCGGCATGGACCGTGCGCGCTCGGACTACATGGGCATGCTCGGCACTGTCATGAACTGCCTTGCGCTGCAGGACTTCTTGCAGCAGATGGGCATCGATTGCCGCGTCCAAACTTCGATTAACATGGCGCAGATTGCAGAGCCGTACCTGCCACTGCGTGCAGCACGCCACCTGGAGAAGGGCCGCGTGGTCATCTTCGGTGCGGGTATGGGTATGCCGTACTTCTCCACGGACACCACGGCCGCGCAGCGTGCGCTGGAGATCGGCTGCGAGGTGCTGCTCATGGCTAAGGGTGTGGACGGTGTCTACGACTCCGACCCGCGCGAGAACCCCGATGCGAAGCTCTACTCCGAGATTTCTCCTCGCGAGGTCATTGAACTTGGCCTCAAGGTTGCGGATGCCACCGCATTTAGTCTCTGTATGGACAACAACATGCCGATCCTGGTGTTTAACCTGCTCAAGGAAGGAAACATCGCCCGCGCGGTTGGCGGCGAGCAGGTAGGTACGCTAGTCGCCTAACAGCGTCTCAAAATGCTGCGCCACCGTGAGCAGTTCCGGCCCGGTGAGCGTAAGGCTGCCAAGGTGCACCCCGCCGAGTGCAATCGCAGGGGTGCCGAGCATGTTGTACAGCGAGCACCACGGTGACCATTCGGTTTGCGCGTGGAAGCTCGCTTCTGGCGTGAGAGAGGGGAAATAGCCGATCCGGGGTGGTGCGAATGCGAGCGTGGGGGAGAGCACTACATCGACGTCCCATTGGGAGGCGATGAGGTGAGGCAAATCCCGGCGGTGTTGCTCGGCGGCGTCAAGGTCGCTGTTGGTCAGCTTGTGGGATTGCTCGACGAGCCAGCCGATGTATCCGCTGTCGAGCGGATCCGTCAGGTTGAAACTCGCGGTGATTGTGGTCGTGAAGTGGGCGTAGGTTTCCAGCGATTCGCGATACGGCTTGAGCTGCACCACTTCAAAGTCGAGAGCACTCGCAAGCTTTTCGACGAGCGCACCTCGCCGATCCTCCACATCCGGCCGCGCGAAGATACCGTCGGTAAGCACACCGATTCGGAGCCGCTTGCCTTTGATGCGGCGGTGCCAACCCCACAACGTGAATTGGTCCGCGACGTCCTGAGTGAGAAACCCATGTGCGGCGATACCTTTGCTTGCGGGTTTGAAGCCGACGATCTCGCACGCTGCAGCTGGCACGCGTATGGATCCGCCGGCATCGGTGCCGTGTGCGGCGCGAACGGTGCCGTCGGCCACCACAACTGCGGCGCCAGTAGAAGAGCCACCTGGGGTGCAGCCGGGGTAGGCCGGCGACTCGAGCACGGGAACGTCAGGGCGCTCTGCGTAGCAGGTCGCGCCCAGCTCCGAGGTCAGCGTCTTGCCGTGGATGGCGACGCCCTGCGCCAAAAGATTGGAGATAAACGGATCGGTTGCTGTTGCGGTGTAGGCGCGTGCAGGGCTGCCGTGGGTAGTGGTCATGCCAGCAACGTCGGTGCCGTCTTTGACCGGAATCTGCCAACCAGCCAGACGTCCAACGTTTGGGCGCGGCCGCGTGTGTGTGCTTGGGGGCAACGTGAACGCGGGATGCAGCATGGCGCCAGTGTAGGTGCCAGTCGCGCTGGTAGGTTAGTAGGGACGCCGAATAGAGAAAAGGTAGGGTTTTCCCCATGATTGATGACGTATTGCTGGATGCCGAAGAGCGCATGACCGCCTCTGTTGAGCACGCTCGTGACGAGTTGGCCACGATTCGTACCGGACGTGCGAACCCGGCGATGTTCAACGGTGTGATGGCTGACTTCTACGGTGCACCGACGCCGATTAACCAGATGGCGACGATTTCCGTGCCGGAGCCGCGCATGCTGCTGATCAAGCCGTACGACATGTCCACCATGGGTGAGATCGAGAACGCAATCCGTAACTCTGATCTCGGTGTGAACCCGACGGATGACGGCCAGGTCATCCGTGTGTCTATCCCGCAGCTCACCGAGGAACGCCGCCGTGACCTGGTCAAGCAGGCGAAGCAGAAGGGCGAGGACGGCAAGATTGCCATCCGTAATATCCGTCGCCAGGGCATGGAAGCGCTGAAGAAGATTCAGAAAGACGGCGACGCTGGTGAGGATGAGGTCGTAACCGCCGAGAAGGCGCTGGACAAGACCACCCAGTCCTACGTTGCTCAGGTCGATGAGATCGTTCAGCGTAAGGAAGCCGAACTGCTGGAGGTCTAGCGTGCCTGCTGCTGATCAGGAGGAGCGCGCCACGCCGAGCCGCTGGCCGGTGCATGCGCCGAAGCCGAAGAACAACCCGGGGCGTGATCTGCCGACCGCCATTACGACCGGTGTTGTGCTCGGCGCGATTGTCATTGCCGCCGTATGGGTGGGGCCCAAAGCCTGGTACCCACTTGTCGCCGTCGCTGTAGCAGGAGCGATGTGGGAGGTGATGACCCGGCTGCGGGAAGCTGGTTACCAGCAGCCGCGCACACTGCTGATCATCATGGCCCAACTCATGCTGTGGTCCTCCGTGCCGTATGGCACTACAGGGCTCGTGGCGGGTTTTGCCTTCACCGTTCTCGTTGTCATGTTCTGGGGGATGTTCCACCAGGGCAGGAATAAGCGACCAGAGAATTACCTGCGCGACACGGCAGTGAGTCTGTTCGTGCTTGCGTGGATTCCGCTGTTTGGCACGTTCGCCGCAATGATTTCCTTGATTAGCCAAGGTGGGGTGGATGGTTCCGCCTACATTGTGGCGTTCATGCTGTGCGTTGTTGCCAGTGATGTGGGTGGTTTTGCTGCAGGCGTGATGTTTGGCTCGCACCCGATGGCGCCGGCAATTAGCCCGAACAAGTCCTGGGAGGGCTTCGCTGGGTCGATCGTTGCCGGAAGTATTACCGGCATCTTGGTGGTCACGCTGCTCATTCACGGCCCGTGGTGGATGGGCGTAGTGCTCGGCATCGCTTTAGTGATTTGCGCGACGATGGGAGATTTGGTGGAAAGCCAGTTCAAGCGTGAACTGGGCATCAAAGACATGTCCAACCTGCTGCCAGGGCATGGTGGCATCATGGATCGACTTGACGGGATGCTTCCCGCAGCAGCGGCGACCTACATCTTGCTCACGACCATCACGCTTATGAGCGCCTAAGCACAGACCTAGTAATTCGAAAACATTCGTGCGACATGCAAAGATGGGGCGCACTATGAGTGATTTTCCCGAGATCAAACTGCTCGCCCCAAAGCGTGGCATGCCGCCGAAGCACTTCGCTGATCTGTCGGCACAGGAGCGAATCGACGCGTTGAAGGAACTCGGGCTGCCGAAGTTCCGTGCTGATCAGATCGCGCGTCACTATTACGGCAAGTTTGAGGCAGATCCGCTGACGATGACGGATCTGCCCGAGAACCAGCGTCAGCTTGTCAAGGACGCACTTTTTCCCACGTTGTTGACCCCCGTGCGCACCGTGGAGACCGACAACGGTGATACCACGAAGACGCTGTGGCGTCTGCACGATGGCATCTTGCTGGAGTCGGTGCTGATGCGTTACCCAGGTCGCGCGACGTTGTGCATCTCCTCGCAGGCTGGCTGCGGCATGGCATGCCCGTTCTGTGCGACCGGTCAGGGTGGCCTGGACCGTAACCTGTCCACCGCGGAGATCGTGGACCAGGTGCGCGCTGCGGCCGCAATGATGGAGGCAGAAGGCTCCCGCCTATCCAACATTGTGTTTATGGGGATGGGGGAGCCACTGGCTAACTACAAGCGTGTGGTCTCTGCTGTTCGCCAGATTACGCAGCCGTCGCCTGCTGGCTTCGGCATCTCCCAGCGCAACGTGACGGTATCCACTGTCGGACTTGCACCGCAGATTCGTATGCTCGCGGATGAAGGGCTGTCCTGCACACTCGCAGTGAGTCTGCACACACCGGACGATGAATTGCGCGACGAGTTGGTCCCGGTCAACAACCGCTTCGAGGTAGCCGAAGTGCTTGATGCGGCCCGCTACTACGCGGACCAGACGGGGCGCCGTGTCTCCATTGAGTACGCCTTGATTCGCGACATGAACGATCAGAACTTCCGCGCTGACATGTTGGGCAAGAAGCTTCACAGCGCGTTGGGTTCGCTGGTGCACGTCAATCTCATTCCGCTCAACCCGACACCGGGATCGAAGTGGGATGCGTCGCCGAAGGATCGGCAGGACGAGTTCGTCCGCCGTGTGATCGCCCAAGGCGTGCCTTGCACGGTGCGCGACACCAAGGGCCAGGAGATCGCGGCTGCCTGCGGGCAGTTGGCAGCCGACGAAAAGACTGGCTAGTCCGCTCAGGCAGACGGCATGAAAATACCGCCGCACCTTCGTTGGAAGGTGCGGCGGTATTTCGTCGAAAAGAATTTAGAGGGCGTGCTTGCCGGTCTTGGACTCGACCTCGATGACCTCTACGTTTTCGCGTGCCTGTGCCGGTGCGGCGTTGCGCAGGTGTGCAACACGGCTCGGCTCGATGTTGAGGGCGCGCAGCTGGCTATCGGTCAGCGACTCGTAGACATCGCCGGAGAGGGTGGCCTGGTCGTAGGTCCAGTCACGCTCCACGTAGCCGACCGGCTTGTTGTGTGACGTCACGGTACGCACCTGGTTGAGCTTCGGCTTGGTAGCCAGAAGGATCAGGGCGAGAGCAATGAGGACGGCCAGTGCGATGAGCCAAATGGTCTCAACGTGGCCCTGGTGGTTGCCAAAGTTGTAGGCGACGAGGAACGCGACGGAAATCCAACCTGCCAGCTGGATAGCGCGGTCGCTCAGCGCACTCCAACCAAATTTGGCGGACGGGACGTCAGCCTCGGATACACCGTTGTACACCTGGGGTGCGCTTTCCTTTGCGTGGGCCACTGCAACGCTCCTTGTTAACACGGGATCGATCGCAAACACGATCACCTGGAAATGATGAAACTATCGCTGCCCATCATCGCACACAGAGCGCGAAAAAGGTGACAATAGCCCCCAATGTGTTCAAACTTTCGCACCACCTCGGGGGTTTAATCCTGTTCAAGTGCCGAAATGAATCAAAACGTGTCACAATGGTTGCGTGCGAAACGTTGTAATTTTAGGTTCGACCGGTTCCATTGGCTCACAGGCTGTGGAGGTGATCCGCGAAAACCGCGACAAGTTCAACATTGTCGGGATTGCCATTGGTGGCGCCAATCCTAAGAGTGCCATTGAGCAGGCGCAGGAGTTTGGCCTGAGCGCCGACCAGATTGCCGTGCGCAATATTGAGGGTGCGAAGGAAGTCTCCCGTGCGCTTGGTGGTTACGTGATCACTGGCGAGAACTCCGCTGCTGCGCTCGTTGAGTCGCAGGAGGCCGACGTGGTGCTCAACGCACTCGTTGGTGCCTCGGGCCTGCCGGCAACCATGGCTGCGCTGCGCTCGGATGCGACACTTGCGTTGGCTAACAAAGAATCGCTTGTGGCTGGTGGCCGTATCGTGCTCGATGCTGCAAAGCCGGGTCAGATTGTTCCGGTTGATTCGGAGCACTCGGCAATGGCGCAGTGCATGCGCGGCACTCGCCGTAGCGAAATCGCTCGCCTTGTTCTTACCGCATCGGGTGGTCCGTTCCGTGGCTGGGAGCGCGAGGGTCTCATGGAGGTGACCACGGAAGAAGCCGTGGTACACCCGACCTGGTCGATGGGAACGATGAACACCATTAACTCTTCGACTCTGGTGAACAAGGGCCTTGAGCTGATTGAGGCGGCCATGTTGTTCGACATGGATCCGGACAAGATCGACGTCACGATTCACCCGCAGTCCGTGATTCACTCGTTGGTCACGTTTACGGACGGTGCAACGCTTGCACAGGCTTCGCCGCCGTCGATGAAGCTGCCTATCGCGCACGCGCTGGATTGGCCGAACCGTGTGCCGGATGTGCAGGAGCCGTTGGATTTCTCGCAGGCATTCTCGTGGGAGTTTGAGCCGCTGGACAACGAGGTGTTCCCTGCTGTGCGTCTGGCCCGTGAGGTGACCAAGAAGGGTGATCCGTACCCGGCTATTTACAACGCTGCTAACGAAGCAGCGGTAGAGGCGTTCTTCGCGGGTCGCATTAAGTTCCCGGAGATCGTGGACATTATCGGGGAGGTCCTCGACGAGGCCGACGAGTTCGCCGCAGTCCCGAGCGATGTGTTTGATGTGATGCGGGTTGAATCCCGTACGCGTGAGCGAGTCGCCGCGGCGATTGCGCGCATTGAGCGTTAGACCCTTGAGGTGCGGGCGGTGTGCCCGCACCTCTTCGCTGTGTGTGCTGTGGGGTGACGCGCGATGAGTGTGTTGGGGATTGTGCTTTTCGCGCTTGCAATCACTGCTTCGATTGCGCTGCACGAAGCAGGCCACATGTTCACTGCGCGTGCGTTTGGCATGCGGGTGCGCCGGTTTTTCGTCGGTTTCGGGCCAACGTTGTGGTCGGTGAAACGGGGCGGCACAGAGTATGGGGTTGCTGCGCTGCCGTTCGGTGGGTTCTGTGACATTGCCGGGATGACGGCGATGGATCCGGTCACCGAGGAGGAAGCGCCACACGCGATGGTGAAAAAGCCTGCGTCGCAGCGTATTGCGGTGCTCTCCGGCGGGATCGTGATGAACATCTTGATCGGCGTCGTGATCATTTTTGGGGTTGCTGTCTCATCAGGTATCCGGAACCCGTACGCGGATTTCACCCCGAAGGTGGGCCAGGTCGTCTGTGTTGCCGACCAGGTGGATGAGAAAACTCTGGCGGAGTGCAGCGGACCTGGTCCTGCGGGCCAAGCGGGTGTGCGCGTCGGCGACACTTTGGTGGCGGTCGACGACGAACCAATCGAGACATTCGCGGACCTGCGTACTTATGTTGCGCAGCGTCCTGGGGAGACGGTCGCGCTTGAGGTGGAGCGCGGTGGGTCGTCGCAAAGCATTGATCTCCCCGTGGCGCGGGTCGAGCGCATCGATCCTTCGACGGGCGAGCGTATCGACGTCGGCGCGGTGGGCATCGCCGCAGCTCCGGTCAAGGATGCGGTGAAGCAATTCGGGCCTGTCGAGGCGGTGCCGGCGACGGCCAAGTTCACCGGTCAGATGCTTCGAGCATCTGTTGACGGGTTGATGGCATTTCCGGGCAAGATCCCGGGGGTTGTCGCGTCGATCTTCGGCGGGGAGCGCGACATTGAGGGCCCGATCAGTGTGATTGGGGCCTCGCGCACCGGCGGTGAGCTGGTGGAACGCGACCAGTGGCCGGCGTTTTGGATGATGCTGGCCAGCCTGAACTTCTTTCTGGCGTTGTTTAATCTCGTGCCGCTTCCACCGCTTGATGGTGGGCATATTGCGGTGGTGATTTACGAGAAGATTCGCAATGCTTTGCGACGACTCCGTGGCCTGCCACCAGCCGGCCCGGCAAACTACGAGAAGCTGATGCCACTGACCTATTTCATGGCGGCGCTGCTGCTTGTTGTCGGTGTGTTGGTGATGGCGGCAGACGTGGTCAACCCCGTCAATCTTTTTGGGTGACGGTGCTAGAGTTATCCACCATGAGTACCCCCATCGGATTAGGCATCCCTGAAGGTCCGGCACCCACCCTGGCCCCACGTCGTAAGACCCGCCAACTGATGGTTGGAGGTGTCGGTGTTGGCTCCGATCACCCGATCACGGTGCAGTCGATGACCACGACGAAGACGCACGACATCAACGCCACCTTGCAGCAGATTGCGCAGTTGACCACGGCTGGCTGCGACATTGTGCGTGTCGCGTGCCCGAAGACGGTCGATGCGGAAGCGTTGCCAGCAATTGCTGCAAAGTCGCCGATCCCGGTGATCGCCGATATTCACTTCCAGCCGAAGTACATCTTCGCTGCGATCGACGCCGGCTGCGCAGCTGTGCGTGTGAACCCGGGCAACATCAAGGAGTTCGACGGCCGCGTCAAGGAGGTTGCAAAGGCAGCCGGTGACGCAGGCATCCCGATCCGTATCGGCGTCAACGGTGGCTCGCTGGATAAGCGCCTGCTGGAGAAGTACGGCAAGGCCACGCCAGAAGCGCTGGTGGAGTCCGCGATCTACGAGGCTGGCTTGTTCGAAGAGTACGGCTACGGCGATATTGCGATTTCCGTAAAGCACTCGGACCCGGTGCTGATGGTCGAGGCGTACCGCCAGTTGGCAGAGAAGACGGATTACCCGTTGCACCTCGGTGTGACGGAAGCTGGTCCGAAGTTCATGGGCACGATTAAGTCGTCCGTCGCCTTCGGTGCCCTGTTGTCGCAGGGTATCGGCGACACGATTCGTGTGTCTCTTTCCGCTGACCCGGTGGAAGAGATCAAGGTCGGTGACCAGATTCTGCAGTCGATGAACTTGCGTCCGCGCAAGTTGGAGATCGTTTCCTGCCCGTCCTGTGGTCGCGCCCAGGTGGACGTGTACAAGTTGGCCGAGGAGGTCACCGCTGGCCTGGATGGCATGGAGTTCCCGCTGCGTGTGGCCGTCATGGGCTGTGTTGTCAACGGTCCGGGCGAGGCGCGCGACGCTGACCTTGGTGTGGCTTCCGGCAACGGTAAGGGCCAGATCTTTGTCAAGGGCGAGGTTGTGGAGACCGTGCCGGAGTCCAAGATTGTGGAAACGCTGATTGCTCACGCGCTGCGTATTGCTGAGGAGCAGGGCCTCGAGGAGGTCGCTGGCGCCAAGGCTGAGGTCAAGGTCACCCGCTAGTATGCGTCGTGTCGTCGCAGTTGTTGCCGGGGTGGTGCTTGCGTCGTCGATAAGCGCATGCACCCCGCGCCCCAATGATGCTGAGCCAGCAGCGAGTGCGTTTTTGGAGGCGCTGGAGCGTCGCGACGTCGAGTCGTCTGCGATTGACAATCCGACGTCCGCGGCTGATTCCACGAACGCGACCTGGGATGGTTTGCAGGCAGAAGACGTCACGGCGACGCTGAAAGATGTGCGCCAGGAGGAGAACCTGGCCACCGCGACGTACGAGTTGGCGTGGCAATTGCCGCGCGATCGCGAGTTGAAGTACGACGCGCAGATGACGCTGACACAATCTGGCGAGAAGTGGACTGTGCGCTGGCAGCCGTCGGTGTTGCACCCGCGTCTGGGGGCACACCAGCATTTGGAGTTGCGCGCGATCGCACCCGCACAGGCGAGTGTCGTGTCCTCTGATGGGGTGGAGTTGTTAAAGCCCGGCATCGCGTATCGGGTGTTGGTGGATACCAACGAGATGCGCACCGCCGGTGCTGCGGCATCTGCGATCAGCGGCGCTCTCGCCCGGGCGCACGAGCAGGACCGTGGCGTGCCACTGCGCGATGCAGACACGTTGAAGGGCGAGCTCGAGCGCGCCTCCGGTGTGTATTCGGTGGCGGTGGTGCCGGCAGCAGCGCGAGATGCTGTTGAAGCAGCGCTTAGCGACGAACCCGGTGTCCGGCTCAACGAAGAAGCCGCCATGGTCAACGCAAAGCCGGGTTTCGCGCCCGACATTATGGCGCGCGTGGGCGAGTTGGTGCGCGATGATCTGGTTGGTGATTCCGGCTGGAGCGTCGACATTGTCAACGAAAATGGTGCGTCGTACGAGGAGATCACCCGTCAGGATCCCGCACCGGCGCCGGCGGTGCACATCAGCTTGGATCACCGCGTCCAGGAAGCCGCTGAGCGTGCGCTCGAACCCGTTGCCGGGCAGCAGGCCATGATTGTGGCCATCAGGCCGTCTACGGGCGGGATTCTGGCTATTGCGCAGACCCCGGCTGCGGATGCGCAAGGCAATCTGGCGACGATGGGCCAGTACCCGCCTGGCTCGACATTTAAGATCATCACCGCAGCGGCGGGGCTTGCACGGCAAGGGCTCACACCAGGCTCGCCGGTGCCGTGTCCGGGCCCGATGAACCTGTATGGGCGCATCGTGACCAACTACGGAGGCTTCAGCCTCGGCACCGTGCCGTTGGAGACGGCGTTTGCGCGTTCGTGCAACACCACGTTTGCGGACATGTCGACGCGTCTCGCCCCAGGTGAGTTGCAGGACGTGGGTAAGCAGTTTGGTCTCGGGGTCGATATGCAGATCCCAGGGGTAGAGACAATCACTGGCTCGATCCCGGTCGGGGAGGAGCCCCTCGACCGCACTGAGGCCGGCTACGGCCAGGGCCTTGACCTTGCCAGCCCTTTCGGCATGGCACTGGTTTCTGCGACGGCCGCGCGTGGGTCATTGCCGGTGCCGTACCTGGTGCAGGGCGAGGAAACGAAACTCAGCGAGGACGTGCAGCCCCTTCCACCGGAAGCGATCGATCAGCTGCGCCAGATCATGGCTGCCGTGACCGGGCCGGGCGGTACCGCAGGCGGCATGAGTGCCGGCGGCGATATTCGCGGCAAAACCGGCGAGGCCGAAATCAACGGTGGGTCCCACTCCTGGTTCACCGGCTACCGCGTGGAAGACGACATCGCGTTTGCAACCCTGGTGGTCCTCGGCGGTGGTTCTGAAGCGGCAGTCGCGCTGACGAACACGATGCTTGCCAACTTGCCGCTGGGATAGATCAGAAAGCTGGCTAGCTGCCGCAGGGCCAATTTGGCTGCGGTACTACCATGGCCTTTATGAATCCAAGAGGACTACTAACACCAGGTAAACCAACCCCAGTGCGTAAGGTCCCGGAGCACATTGAGCGTCCGGAGTACGCCTGGAAAGACGACGTCCAAGAAAACGTCGGCGAACCGGTCATCCAAACCCCCGAGACGATTGAAGCGATGCGCGAGGCATCCAAGATCGCCGCGAACGCCCTTGCCCTTGCCGGTGCGGCGGTTGCGCCGGGCAAAACCACCGATGAGATTGACGGCATTGTGCACGACTACCTCATCGAGCATGGTGCATACCCGTCCACGCTTGGCTACCGAGGCTTTACAAAGTCTTCCTGCGTGTCGCTCAATGAGATTGTGTGCCACGGCATCCCGGATACGACTGTGATCCAGGAGGGCGACATCGTCAATATTGACGTCACCGCATACAAGAACGGTGTGCACGGCGACACCAACGCCACGTTCTTCGCGGGCGAGGTTGCACAGGAACACAAGGACCTTGTGGACCGCACCTACCAGGCCATGATGCGTGGCATCAAGGCAGCAAAGCCAGGACGCGAGATCAACGTCATCGGGCGCGTGATCGAGGCGTACGCGAAGCGTTTCGGCTACAACGTGGTTACCGACTTCACCGGCCACGGTGTGGGCACGACGTTCCACAACGGCCTCGTCGTCCTGCACTATGACTCGGATGCCTACACGGATGTTCTCGAGCCGGGAATGACGCTGACCGTCGAGCCAATGATCAACTTGGGTGAGTTGCCGTACACCGTGTGGGACGACGGCTGGACGGTACAGAACGTCGATGGTGAGTACACCGCGCAGTTCGAGCACACCATCGTGATCACTGACGATGGCAACGAGATTCTCACGATCCCGGACGCCGATGTAGCAGCAGGCCAGCACATGCTGGGGGAGTAGGCGTCGCACTGGTAGATGCATATGTGCCCCGCAGGGAACGTTCCCTGCGGGGCACACTTTTGTATGCTGCAAGGGCCAGCACCGGCCAAAGCAAAAACCCGCTGCCGGAGCAGCGGGTTTCTATCGTCCTACGACGAAGTTGACTTAGAACTTCGGCAGCTGGATGAAGCCGTTGTAGGAAGCGAAGTTGATGCCAGCGATCACGAGGCCGACGAGAGCACCGATACCAGCGACGATGGTGCCGTCGATCCAGTAGCGTGCCCACTGCGGGACAGCCTCAGGGTTGGTCTTCTTGCCGAAAGCATCGGTCGGGTAGAACGGCCTCTCAGCATCCGGCGTACCATCAACTTCCTGGTTGAAGTACTTGGAGGAACCCTTGCCGTCGAAGAGACCCTTGGTGCCGTCGGAGATGACCTCACCGAAGGACTTGTCGCCCTCCTGCTTGCCGACGAAGATGACCTGCTTGTCACCCTTCTTCTTGTCGTCCTGCTTGGTGTTGTCCTGGCCGTTCTCCTGGCTAGAAGCGTTGGTGTTCGGGGTCGCCGGCTTGTCCGCATCCTGAGCGGAAGCGATAGCGGTGCCGCCAACGAAGACGGTCAGAGCGGTTGCGGAAGCAACTGCAGCGGTGCGGAAGTTACGCATCTTTTTCCTTCTTTCGAAATGTGAGTTGGAAGTGGTTAGCGGAAATCCGCGTTATTAGAACTTGACCGGGCCGTGAACAATGAAGTTGTACAGCGGGCCGACGATGAGGCCGATGACAGCAGAAACAGCGGTGAAGATGGTCAGGCCGTAACCAACCTTGGCGTAGGTCGGCTGTGCGTCGAAGTTGTCCTTCTTACCGAAGATCGCGGTGCCATCGGTGCCGCGCAGGTTGCCGTCCTTGTCACGGAACTCGAGCCACTTGGAGTGGGTGATCTTCTCGGAGGAACCAGGCTTGACGCCGTCCTTGCCGTCCTTGTCTTCGACCGGGCGGGCCGGTGCGACATAGGTGTTCTCTGCCGCCTTGGTGTCCTCCTCGGTCTGAGCGGTTGCGACTGCGGTGGAGCCGAATGCCACAGCGACGGCGGTTGCGCCGGCGAGGGCTGCCTTACGGAAATTACGCATGAAACGAAATCCTTCTCTGATAGTTCTTGCACGACGTCCGGGTGGAATTCAAAGAAGTCCAGGGGCATTGAGCTCCTAGGACCGATAGCAAGCCTTAGAGGCTCGGTCCCGGTGTCTGCAACGACAATAGCCGATCGTTTCCAGCATCGTGCAAGTTTGGTGTGCGATTTGATGCAAAGATCATCAAAAGGTTGGAGTCTCTGTGTGTCCGCTGGGAATGATTGCGGGTTGATAACAATCGCAACGTGCGCTTTTCGCTTCTTGGGCAGTTGTCCCAGCGGCTTTGTTGAATGGCCCCCAAATTAGGGGGTAAAG
This sequence comes from Corynebacterium sp. HMSC05C01, assembly GCF_001807155.1. NCBI lineage: Bacteria > Bacillati > Actinomycetota > Actinomycetes > Mycobacteriales > Corynebacteriaceae > Corynebacterium > Corynebacterium sp. HMSC05C01. The sequence continues at coordinate 198,296 of NZ_KV787954.1, forward strand.
GATAGGTTTAGACTTCTTTGAAAGTCAGATCAAGGCCCAGGATCGCGTTTTCCGTCACTTCGGCCAGTGCTGGGTGGATCCAGTATTGGCTGCGTGGGAACTCGCGAAGGTCGAGGTCGTAAGCCATGACGGTGATCATTTGCTGGATCAAGGTCGATGCCTGTGGGCCCATGTAGTGGGCGCCCAGCAGTTTGCCGGTGGTGCGGTCGGCGATGAGCTTCACCAGTCCGGTGCTGTCCTCCAGCGCCCAGCCGTATGCAACGTCGCCATAGTTCTGGACCTTGACGGTGACATCGTGGCCGGCCTCGATTGCTTGCTGCTCGGTCAGGCCGACGGTGGCGATCTGCGGGTGGGTGAAGATCGCCGACGGTACATGGTCGTGCGGCATCGGAACGAGCGCGCCGTTGCCTCGCCACGTGGCAAGTACGTTGTGGGTCACCGCGCGCATCTCGGCGTTGGCAACGTGCTTGAGTTGGTAGGGGGAGGAGAGATCGCCAAGCGACCACACACCCTCAGCGGTCGTGCGGCCGAACTCGTCGACCTTTACGCGGCCGTCGTCATGCGTTTCGATGCCACCCGCTGCAACGTTGAGGGTGTCACTGTTCGGGATGCGACCGGTGGCGATGAGGAGGGCGTCGGAGGTCACCTGAGTGTCGTCGTCAAGCGTGAGCGTCACCTGGCCGCCATCCTCAGTGGCGGATGCGACCGTGCGGCCGATGTGGGTGGTGTAGCGCTGTGTGGCGATCTCGTTGAACGGATCGCGCAGATCCTCGTCGAGCGGACGCAGCAGGGGAGAGCGGCTGATGATGGTTACGTCGGTGCCCAGGGCATCGAAGACGTGAGCAAACTCCATCGCGATAAAGCCGCCGCCAACGATGGTCATCGACTTTGGCAGTTCGTCGAGGCGCATGACGTCCTCGTTGGTGTGATAGGTGACGCCCTTGGCCCACTCGGGGATAAACGGACGCGCACCGGCGGCGAGAATGATCGTGTCTGCGGTAATCGTTTCCTCTACGCCGCCGCGACCCGTCTTTAGGGTCTTCGGCCCGACAAAGGAGGCCTCCATGTCGTAGACGGTGACGTTGTCGCACTCGTTGCGACGGTAGTTTTCGCCGCCCTTGGCGATGAGGTCGATCCGGTTATCAAAGACACGTTCCTTGATGGCATCCCAGTCGGCGCCATGGAACTCAAGATCAACACCGAGTTTGCCGGCCTCGCGTGCAGCAAAGGCATGCTCGGCGGCCAGGACGTACATCTTCGTCGGGATGCAACCCACGTTCAGGCACGTTCCACCGAATTTGCCCTTTTCGACGATAGCGACCTTCTTGTCGTCGAAGTCCGGGGTCAGGATCGAGTTGCCGGAACCGGTGCCCACGATAATGAGGTCGTAGTGGGTGGAATTTGTCGCCACAGCAGACATGCTCGTCTCCTCTATATATATGTATGGATTGGGTTTAGACGTTACTGCGCCCCGGTGAGATCGTCTAGCCACGTAAACGTCGCCTTGAACGCGGACTCGCGGGCATGGCGTTCGGAGAGGAAAACGTCGTGGCGGGCGCCGTCGATAACTCGCACTTGTGAATCTTTCCCAAGTGTCGGTGCCCAACGCTGGATCTGGTCGACATCAAGCACAGTATCGGCCGTGTCGGCGGCGGGGGAGTACTCCTTGCCCAGATACGAGTGCGAGGAGCACAGGGTCAGCGTTGGCACACCGGTATCAACATCGCCCTTGTGGATTTGTTCCTGTCCTTTAAGTACTGCCCGGATCCAGCCGAAGTACTTGCGGTGACCGACCAGCGGTTTCCAGGTCGTGTTGAAGCTCCATTCGCCGTGTTTGCTCTCGTGGATAGAGGTGCCATAGGTGCCCAGCCCGCCGCCCGGCAGTGGGATAGACGGGAAAATGGCTCCAAGCGTGTTCAGTACTGGGCGCAGGAGCTTCACCTGCCAGGTCGGGTACTGCAGGTCCAACCACGGGCTGTTGAGCGCGATTCCTTGAAGCAGTGCATGATCCGCGGGCGATTCTCGTCGTAAATGATCCGCCCACAGCGGAACAATCAACCCGCCAGTGGAGTGTGCGAGCACAACGACCGAGCCATGCTCGCGCGCGATGAGCCGCAGCGCCGTCGTGAGTTCCTCGAAGTAACGACGCATATCCAGCGTGAAGTGGAAGCGCTGGCCCTTCGTGTGCGCGCGGCCACAACGGCGCAGATCCAGCGCGTAAAAGGGGTAACCGCGTTCCACGAACTCGTCGGCAACATGGTTGTGGAAGAAGTAGTCCGACATGCCGTGGACCCACAGCACCGCGGGCTTATTGCTTGTCGACGACCTCACGTCCCGGACCAACACCGCCTCCGGTGCATGTCCCGTGTCGGGGTCCTTATCTAATTGCAGACGCGCATGCTCGTAATTTTTACCGAGCACGTCCGGTTTCCAGGTAAGTGTGTCGAGGGATGCTTCTTCTGTTTGATTCATGGGGCTGATGATACTGACCCGAAAGCGGGTGTGGGCCGTGTCATAATTCGGGCCTATGCACGTTCCGGTGCAGATAGACGTAGAATGTCTGTACTCCAAAAATTGTCGAAACACTATAAGGATGACTACGCATGTCTGACAACGGTGGTAATAAGTACGCGGACGAGGTGGACATCCTGCACGTTGGCGCTGGCATTATGAGCGCCACCCTGTGCTCGATGTTGCACGAACTGGAGCCCGAGTGGAGCCAGGTGATCTTCGAGCGCCTCGATGGTCCCGCCGAGGAATCCTCGTACGCGTTCAACAACGCTGGTACGGGTCACTCCGCTCTCTGCGAACTGAACTACACCCCGGAAAAGAACGGTCGAATCGACGTCTCTAAGGCGATGGCGATCAACGAGAAGTTCCAGGTCGCCCGCCAGTTTTGGTCCCACCAGGTAGAAAACGGTGTGATCAAGGACCCGCGCGCCTTTATCAACCCGGTGCCGCACGTTTCCTTCGCCCAGGGCGAAGACCAGATTGCATACCTGCGTAAGCGCTACGACAAGCTTTCTGCGAACCACATGTTCCCGGAGATGCAGTTCACCGATGACCGCGAGAAGTTCGCTGAGAAGCTGCCGCTGATGGCACAAGGCCGCGACTTCGACGCTGAGCCGGTCGCAATTTCCTGGACTGATGCCGGCACTGACATCAACTACGGTTCCCTGACCAAGCAGTTCCTGGAGTCCGCTCAGGAAAGCGGCACCAAGATCCGCTACGGCCACGAAGTGCTCAACCTCAAGCGTGAGGGCAACTTCTGGAAGGTCACCGTGAAGAACGTTCGCACCGGTGACAAGCAGGTCGTCCGTGCACGCTTCGTGTTCATCGGCGCTGGCGGCTACGCCCTGGACCTGCTGCGCAAGGCAGGCGTTCCAGAGGTTCACGGTTACGCGGGCTTCCCGATCTCCGGTTTGTGGCTCAAGACCACCAACCCGGAACTCGTCCAGCAGCACAAGGCAAAGGTGTACGGCAAGGCCAAGGTTGGTGCCCCACCGATGTCTGTTCCGCACCTGGACCTGCGCGTTGTCGATGGCGAAGAGTCCCTGCTCTTCGGCCCATACGGCGGCTGGACCCCGAAGTTCTTGAAGGAAGGCTCCTACCTGGACCTGTTCAAGTCCATCCGTCTGGACAACATCCCGTCCTACCTCGGTGTCGCGGCAACCAATATCGGCCTGGTCAAGTACCTGGTTGAGGAGGTTTTCCGTAACTTCGACGGCAAGATGGACGTGCTGCACGAGTACTACCCGATGGCAGACGGCAAGGACTGGGACGTTGTCGTCGCCGGCCAGCGCGTGCAGGTGATCAAGCCGGCAGCATTCCCGCGTTTCGGCACCTTGGAGTTCGGTACCGCTCTGGTCAACGACCAGAACGGCACCATCGCGGGCATCCTCGGCGCATCCCCGGGCGCGTCGATTACCCCGGCTGCGATGCTCGAGCTGTTGGAGCGTTGCTTCGGTGAGCGCATGATTGAGTGGGCTGACAAGCTCCACGAGATGTTCCCCACGTACGGCAAGTCGCTCAAGCACGACCAGAAGGCGTACGAGGAGCAGTGGGCATGGACCCAGAAGACGCTGAAGCTCGAGGATTAATCCCCGCGCTCAACTGAACTAGCTGCCCTACGTCCCGCAGAAGGTGACGTAGGGCATTTGTCCTTCCGGCCGGGTCATCCATTCGGGCCCGGCCTGTTCGTTGTACGGGTCGGATACTGCCGCGAGCAGTTCGTTGTACTTCGCGTAATCACCGTGCAACTCAGCGGCGTCTATCGCATCCTGCAGCATGTGGTTGCGCGGGACGAAGATCGGTCCTGGATCGCCGTTGATGCCGTGTGCGCGGTTGTAGGCGGTGATGTCGGTGGCGTTGTTGAGCCCTTCGTGGTCGTCGGCGATCCAACGCTGCCACGCCTCGTCCCAGGTTGGCTGGACTGTTTTGATGTAGGCGTCAACATAATCCTGACCCAGCAAGGGGTAAAGCGCCTCTGCCAGGCGAGCCATATTCCAGGCGATGATGCTCGGTTGGTTGCCAAAGGCGTAGCGGCCTTGCCTGTCGATAGATGAAAACGACGCTGCGGCATCGAAGCGCTCAGTGAATGCGCATGGCCCGTAGTCGATCGTTTCGCCTGAGAGTGTCACGTTGTCGGTGTTCATCACCCCGTGGACGAAACCGATGCGCATCCAGTGCGCAACCAGGTCGAAGTGGCGGCGGGTGACGGTTTCGAGCAGGCTGGCTGCATTGTCGAAACCGGCAGCGGTGACGATCTGGCGTACAAGGTCCTCGGATTGCGTTGCCGCGTACTGGACGCTGCCGACACGAAGATGGCTTTTCGCCACGCGGACCACGATGCCGCCGGGTACGGCGCCGTTTTGGCGGATCACCTTTTCGCCGGTGGTAAGTACTGCGAGGGAACGTGTCGTCGGTACGCCGACGGCGTGCATGAACGTAGAGACGAGGTGTTCGCGCAACATCGGGCCGATCGCACCGACGCCGTCAGATCCACGCCGTGAAAACACTGTCAGGCCGGATCCTTTGAGTTGGATCTCGTGGCCGGCGATGTTGCCGAGCAGCAACGCGCGGCCGTCGCCAAGCAATGGCACAAACTGACCGAACTGATGGCCCGCATATGCCAATGCGTGCCCGCCCTGGGCGCCGGTAAGCCAGGCGAGGCCGTCGCTGCTACGCAACCAAGCGACATCGAGCCCAAGTTCTACTGCGAGAGGCTCGTTGAGGGCAACCATCTGGGGGTTCTCAAAACTTCTGCCTGGTTCAGCGTGGGCGAGCTCGGGCAGGTTCTCGGCGAATGTGTGGTCGAGCTGGGGTCGTGTCATGGTGCCACCCTAGACTGTGTCGCTATGACGAAAGGCCACATCACTCTTGTCGGCGGCGGCCCAGGCGCATGGGACCTGCTCACCATCCGAGGCTTGCGCGCGCTGGAAGCAGCGGACGTAATCCTTGCGGATCACCTTGGGCCGGCCGCGGAGCTTGAGGATTTTCTGGATCTGACCGGCAAAGAAGTCGTAGACGTGGCCAAGTTGCCCTATGCACGCCAGGTCGCGCAGGAGCGTATCAACGAGATGCTGGTGTCCTATGCGCGTGAGGGCAAGCAGGTCGTGCGGCTCAAAGGCGGCGACCCGTACGTGTTCGGTCGCGGCTTTGAGGAGCTGCAGGCATGCGCGGCTGCCGGTCTTGAGTGCTCGGTAATCCCGGGCGTGACGTCCGCGGTGTCCGTTCCTGCGGCGGCAAACGTGCCCGTGACGCAACGCGGGGTGACGCATGCGTTCACCGTGGTGTCGGGACACTTGCCGCCGGAGCATCCCAAGTCGCTCGTGGATTGGTCCGCGCTTGCACAGGTCGGCGGCACCATCGTGGTGGTGATGGGGGTGCGCAACGTGCGTGCGATCGTCGAGAAGCTGCTGGAGGCATCGCTGTCCCCGGATACGCCCGCAGCGGTGATCCAGGAAGGCGAAACCGACGCGCAGCGCGTGTTCTTCGCTACCGCCGCCACCTTGCCAGATGTGATGGAGAACAACGATGTGACTTCGCCTGCTGTGTACGTTTTTGGGGAGGTCGCAGGCCTTGCGCACGCTGGATAGTCTGATTTGGGACACGGCCGATGTTGCTGCGGGAGAGGTCGTCCTCGTGTGCAACGACCCGACACTCGATCTCACCCGCACCGCACTCGCTGCTGGGGCGAAGGTCGTGTTTTTGGACTCCGACTACTCACGCTGCCAGGAAGCAGCGTCGCTCGGTGCGGAGATTGCGGGCGATATGCGTATCGACGACTACCTTGCCGGCTCTTCAGGCACAGCCGTTGCCATTGGGGAGATGCCGAAGTCCCTGGCGCGGCTGGACTACCTGGCACGCTCGATTGCGGGAGCTGGGTTTGCTTCGGCGCGAGTGGTGTTCGGCGCGAACAATAAACACTTGTCTCGTGGCATGAATGTGGTGCTGGGCGAATCGTTCGACCAGGTGGCGGCCTCCCGTGGGCGCGGGAAGTTTCGCTGTCTTGTGGCGTCTGGGCCGCGCGAGGTGTCCTATGAGCCCGTACGCGGCGATGGACTTGTCGCCATCGGAGGCGTGTTCTCAGGGGCGAAGCCCGACCGTGGTGGGGAACTGCTGCGCTCCTGCCTGCCGGCAGAGCCTGGACGACTGTTGGACCTGGGGTGTGGCAACGGCTCTGTCACGCGTGGCTTGGAGGCAGTGGCCACAGACGCTGACGCAGACGCGGTGCTCTCCGCCCGCGCCATCGGCCTGAATGCGACCTGGGATGATGCAGGCTCACAGTTCCCGGACGGCTCCTTCGACACCATTGCGCTCAACCCACCGTTCCACGACGGGACCACCGTCGACGCAACCCTCGTCCAGCACCTCCTCGACGCCTCCAAGCGACTACTCGCGCCGGGCGGCACGCTCTACCTGGTCCACAATTCGCACCTGCGTTACCGCGGCGAGGTGGAGCAAAGGTTCGGCGCCGTGGAGCAGGTCACCCGCGATAAGACCTTCACGGTCCTGCGTGCTTCACTCTAGAGTGTGGTACCGTATTGCGGTACCACTCGGAGGAGGTTGTGATGTCTATCAGTGCATCTGAAGCGCGGCGCACGCTATATCCGCTCATCGAGCGTGTGAACAATGATCGCGATCCCGTTGAAATCGTGTCGCGTCACGGTAATGCAGTATTGATGGCTGCAGATGACTACGCGGCATGGGTTGAGACTGCCTACCTGTTTAAATCGCCAGAGAATGCTCGACGCCTGACTCAGGCCTACGAGGAAGCACTCAACGGGGCGGTGGCCGAACACGACATCGACCTGGACGCGTAATGCGGCTTGTGTGGACCACCAACGCGTGGGAGGACTACCTGTACTGGCAGGGCAACGACAAGAAAACGCTGAGGCGAGTCAACCAGCTTCTGCGCGACACCTTAAGGGATCCGTTTGAAGGCATAGGGAAACCCGAACCGCTGAAGTACGGAGCTGAAGGGGCGTGGTCGAGGAGGATCACGCAAGAACACCGCTTGGTCTATACGGTCGCTGGGACAGATTTGGTGATTCTCCAAGCCCGGTACCACTACTAACCCAGCAGCTTCGGCAGGGCGTTGGCGGCGGTGTCCTCGATGACCACGTCGGCGATATGCGACAGGTCCGTGCGCATCGGGGTGACCTCAATGATGGGGATTTCGCGCGCGTGCGCCATTAGAGGCAGGCCAGCGGCGGGGTAGACCACGCCAGAAGTGCCGACGATGATCAACGCGTCAGCGGTGCGCATGCGACGCTCCGCCTCCTTCCACTCAGCTTGGGGCAACATCTCGCCGAACCACACCACGCCGGGACGCACCGGCCCGCCGCATAACGGGCACTGGGGCGGAGTGATCGTCGGGACAGGCTCCTCGGGCAGTGGGATTGGGTCGGTGTAGGGCTCGTCGCAAAGCGAACAGCGAAACGCGAAGAGCGAGCCGTGCAGGTGGACGACATTGTCGCTGCCAGCACGCTCGTGAAGGTTGTCGATGTTTTGCGTGGTTACCGTCGTCTTCGGCGATTGCGCGATGGCGAGATGTCCTGCATTTGGCTCGGCGCGCTGGGCGAGTTGGGCGCGCCAGAGGTACCAGGCGAGCATTGTGTCCGGGTCGGTGTGCCAGGCGTCGATAGACGCCATGGCCTGCGGGTCCACGTTCTCCCACAACCCGGTTTGTGCGTCGCGATAGGTCACAAGGCCACTGTCGGCGCTCATGCCGGCGCCGGTGAAGACCTCGATACGGCTGGCGTCGGCGAGTAGTGCGCGGGCGTTGTCGATTGTGGTCATGGTTTAAACGCTACCGGGAGAAGCAAAGGAGCGTGTTCTTTGTCACAAACCGTGTGCGAGCTTTAGACTCTTCGAGATCGACAGACATCTAACAGAGAGGTGGCCGCCGATGGCGATTGAATTCAACATGATCCAAACCATCGGCTTCGCCGTGCTCCTGCTCGTCGTTGGACGCTGGCTGCGCAACAACGTGGCGTTCTTTGAGCGCTTCGCCATCCCAGCGCCGGTGATCGGCGGGTTCCTTTTCGCCCTGTTCAACCTGGTGTTCAAACTCACCGGTTGGGTGGACATCACCTTCGACACCACCCTGCAGGGCTTCTTCATGACGATGTTCTTCACCACCGTCGGCTTCGGCGCCAGTGTCGCGCTTCTTGGCAAAGCCGGCAAAATGGTCACCCGCTTCCTTCTCGTCGCCTCTGTGCTGGTGGTGCTACAGAACCTTCTTGCGGTGCTGCTCGCGCCGATTGTGGACATTCCCTCCGCGCTCGCGCTGATGACCGGATCCGTTTCCATGACCGGCGGCCACGGTGTTTCCGGTGGTATGGCCCCGCTCGTGGAGGCGCAGGGTGTGGAGCGCGCAGAAACCGTCGCCTACACCGCAGCAACGTTCGGCCTGCTGATGGGCTCGCTCATAGGCGGGCCTGTCGGCGACCGTCTGATCAAACGCAACCGCCTCCAATCCAGCGGCACCCGCAATGTCGACGTGGACGATAGTTTGCTCACTGCGTATCGACGAGACCTGCGCAGCGACCAGGTCATGCAAGCCTTCATCGTCATCCTCATCGCGATGTTTATCGGCACCTACATCACCGACGGCATCAACTGGATCATCAGCCAGTTCACCGACAAAGCCGCCTTCCCGAACTACCTGGGTGCCATGCTCGTTGGCATTCTGTTCCGCTACATCTCAGACACGCGCAACCAGCGCCAGTACCACGAGTTTGTGCCCACACAAGAGGTGGAGATCATCGGCAGTGTTGCGCTCGCACTTTTCCTCGCGCAAGCACTGATGACGATCAAACTGTGGGAACTGGCAGACCTTGCCATCCCGCTTGTCATTCTGCTCATCGCCCAGACCGTGCTGATGCTCCTCTTCGCCCGCTTTGTCACATTCCGAGCGATGGGCAGCGACTACGACGCCGCCGTCCTGTCCGCCGGCCACTGCGGTTTTGGCATGGGCGCAACCCCCAACGGTGTGGCCAACATGGAGTCGGTGGTGCAGAAGTACTCGCCGTCGCGCCTAGCGTTTTTCGTTTTACCAATCGTCGGCGGGATGTTCATCGACTTCGTCAACATCCTCGTGGTGACGGTGTTCCTCAACGTGCTGTAGCCGTTAGATAAACACAAACAGGAGACAGACCACCAGGACTGCGACGACGCTTGTCATCACACGCCACAGGTAACGCTTGCCCGGCGCGTGTGCCGTGTTGACCGAGATCTTGCCCGGGGCCTGCGGCAGCACCGCGGCGACCATTGGGTCGTTCGGCTCCTTGTAGGTGCCCATGCCACCCTGCATCCGCAGCAGGTGGTTGCGTTGTTGCTCCGCTTCGTCGGGTTCGATGCCGTCCTTGGCCGTGGTCATGCGGATTGCTACGACGACGATGTAGACGGTGAATGCGATCCACAGTGCGATCTCCAGCCAGAATGGCAGCGAGATGTCCGGCAGCATCATCGAGACGTTGGTCAGCGCGAACAAGACCGCCATAGCGAGGAGGGTCTTCGACATGAAATCGGCTGTGGCATCGCAAAGCTTCTCGACGCGCGCCGCCGCCGTCTCCGAATACGGCAACGCCTTGTCCTCCGGTACGTCCACGGTCTGTCGTGCGAGGGTTTTCGGCGGTACGCACGCGAGCATCGATATGGAGATGACGATGCCGATTGTGATCAAGAACGTCGCGTGAAGCAGGGTTTTCGGTTCGAATCCGTCCGCGTCGCCGTTGACGTTGAAATGGACCGGCACCGGGTCGGGGATCGCATCCCAGCGCAGGAGGATATACGCGAACGCGGCTGCGTAGGCCAGGGCAGCGAGGGCATAGCGACGGTAATGGGCAGGCATGTAGGCGATCTTAGACACAGCCCAAAAGACGATATCGGGATTTGGCGCACAGGGCGGATAGCGACCTGCGGGTTCGCAAACGCGGCACCTTCAAAACCCGATATCGGAATTTAGGCTGTGGATAACAGTCGCGAAGTTATCCACAAAAACGGGCGGGGTCTTCCGCCGACACGGGATCTCTGCAATCGTTGTGGCATGGATATGGGGAGGCAACGGGAGATCCTGAGCAAGGTGATCGACCGCAGGGATACACAATCAGGCAGGGCAGTGGCGTTGTCGACAAGGCATGCGATGCTACAGGCCGACTTTCGGACGTTGGCGTTTTACGAAAAGCGCTGGGTGCAGGCGGTCGCAGCAGGTCAAGCGGCGCGGAAGGCGGCGCTCGCCGGCAGGTCTGCAGCACGCGTGCTGGGGATGTGGCTGGTAACTACCGACCCCAACGAACCTGTAGAGCTTGTGCTGCCCAGTGGCAAGGCGCCGTCGAGGAAACAATGGCCAGCAAACACCGTCTACCACGAAGCGCGTAACCGCGTGGCCGTGATCAAGCACTTTGACACATTGCGCGTTACCGACGAGCTGACCACAGCGTTTGAGATCGCCCTGCGCTACGGGTTCAGGGAGGGGCTGGTGGCGATGGACTGGGTGCTCAAACACCACACCGATCGTGCGACCGTGGAGGCGGAAGCCGACAAGCTTGGCCGTGTCAAGGGGATAGGTGTATTGCGGAAAGTGCTGCGATACGCAGTGGGTAACTCGCGGTCGCCGTTCGAATCGTACGCACGCGCGGTGTTGATTGAGCGGGTGGCCGACGGTTGGATCGTCAACGGCATGTTCGCCGGCTACGAGGTGGACCTACGCCTCGGGGCGCTGATCCTGGAGATCGACGGGGATTACAAATACGACGGAGTGACCTTCAAGAAAACCGACGAGACGCTGCGACAAGAGCGCAAGCGGGAGAAACATCTGCTCAAACGTGGTGTGTTCCTGCTCAGGGCGTCGCCGCATGATCTGTTGTTTAAGGAAGACGAGTTTGTCGACGACGCCCGCGCCCTGCTCGCCCTCGCCCAGGCGCGAGAAGCAGACAACGGGGCAGCACACACCCAGGCGGCGTGACACCTACACACGCATGGTCAACAGCGTGCCGTCGACAGACACGTCGAAGCCCGCAGCCACGGACAGGTCCACGACCTCCGAAGCAGACGACGCGTCGTGTGGCGCCAGCACTCGGGCCAGCTCGCCCTTGTACTTCTTGTTGAAGTGGCTAACCACTTTGCCGGTGTCGGCCTGTTCCACACGGATGGTCAGCGCGCCGGGGACAGGGCCGAGGTTCTGGTAGGCGCCGGAGCGCATGTCGATGACAAAGCCGCAGTCTGCAAGAGTATCGGTCACGGCGGAGCCCCACCAGGCGCGCAACGTCTTGCCGTCCAGTTTCATCCCGGCGGACAGGCGGTAGCGGGGGATGAGGTCGCCTGCACGGACTACGCCGAACAGCGCGGAGCCCACGGCAAGGCGCGATAGCGCGTCGGCGGACAACGTGGAGGCATCGAGCGAGTCGTACAGCACCCCGGTGTAGCGCTCGATGGCATGCATCACCGGATTGTCACGCAACGTGAGGTTCTCCTCCGCTTCGGCCTGCTTGGAGGCGGGAGCGTCGACGAGGGTGTGGGTGAGTTCGTCGAGAAGCGAATTGCGAATGGGATCCAACGACGGAAACGACAACGCCATCGCAGCGTCGGTGCCGCCGGGCGCTTTGGTTTCGGAAGGAGGGAGGACGATCAGCATGACGAACAAGCTACCGGGTAAACTGCCCCGCATGATTACTCGCCTGTCCACGCTGTTCCTGCGCACTCTGCGCGAAGACCCGGCCGACGCTGAAGTGCCGAGCCACAAACTCCTTGTCCGTGCTGGTTACGTCCGCCGTGCCGCGCCGGGCGTGTACTCCTGGCTGCCGCTTGGTCTGCGTGCGCTGCGCAAGATCGAGGGTGTGGTGCGCGAGGAGATGGACGCAATGGGTGGCCAGGAACTGCTGTTCCCGGCACTGCTGCCGCGCGAGCCCTACGAGGCGACGAACCGCTGGACCGAATACGGCGATGACCTGTTCCGCCTGAAGGACCGTAAGGGTGCGGACATGCTGCTCGGCCCGACGCACGAGGAGATGTTCACTACGGCGGTGAAGGATCTGTACTCGTCGTATAAGGATTTCCCGGTCACGCTGTACCAGATTCAGACGAAGTACCGCGACGAGGCACGTCCGCGCGCGGGCATCCTTCGCGGGCGTGAGTTTGTGATGAAGGATTCCTACTCCTTCGACATGTCGGACGAGGGTCTGGATGAGTCGTATGCAAACCACCGTGCGACCTACCAGCGCATCTTCGACCGTGTGGGACTGAAGTACGAGATCTGCCAGGCCACCTCCGGTGCCATGGGTGGCTCCGCATCCGAGGAGTTCCTCGCGTACTCCGACAACGGCGAGGACACTTTTGTCGTTTCCACCGCGGGCGATTATGCAGCCAACGTTGAGGCTGTGACCACGGTTGCTCCGGAAGCCCGTGCGGTCGAAGGGCTGCCTGAGGCTGTCGAGCACGACACCCCGAAGTCCGAGACCATCGCGGCACTCGTGGAGTGGGCGCAGAGCGCAGGAGTGCTTATCGACGACCGCCCTGCCGAAGCCTCCGACACCCTCAAGTGCATGATGATCAAGGTCAACGATCCGCGCGCCGTGGATGAGGACGGCAAGCCGGTCGGCCCACAGTTGGTCGGCGTGCTCATTCCGGGCGACCGCGAACTGGACGAGAAGCGCCTGGAATCATCGCTCGAGCCGGCGACCTTCGAGTTGGCAAGCGACGAGGACTTTGCCAAGAGTGATTTCCTGGTCAAGGGCTACGTTGGCCCGCGTGCGCTCCAGGCCAACGGTGTGCGTGTCCTCGCGGACCCGCGTGTGGTTGACGGCTCCGCGTGGATCACCGGTGCGGACGCTCCGCAGAAGCACGTCGTCGGACTGGTCGCTGGTCGCGACTTCACCGTCGACGGCTACATCGAGGCCGCCGAGATCAAGGAAGGCGACCCGTCGCCGTCCGGCAACGGCACCGTGAAACTCGCCCGCGGCATCGAGCTTGGCCACATCTTCCAGCTGGGCCGCAAGTACACCGAAGCCATGGACGTGCAGATCCTGGACGAAAACGGCAAGCGTGCCGTGCCGACCATGGGTTCCTACGGCATCGGTATCTCTCGCATGCTCGCTGTGGTGGCGGAGCAGCGCCACGACGACAAGGGCCTGGTCTGGCCGGTGGAGATCGCCCCGTACCAGGTGCATGTGGCTGTGGCGAACAAGGACGCTGCTGCGCTCGAGGCAGGCGACCGCATCGCGGCTGAACTCTCCGACGCCGGGCTCGAGGTGCTTTTCGACGACCGCCCGAAGGTCTCCCCAGGCGTCAAGTTCAAGGATGCGGAACTGCTCGGTATGCCGTTCATCGTGATCCTGGGCCGCGCATTCGCAGACGGCATCGTCGAGCTGCGTATCCGCGGTGGTGAGACTCTCGAAGTCCCTGCCGACGAGATCGTGGCGAAGGTCCAGGAACTGGTCGCAGAGCGCCGCGGCTAGGCGCTCAGGCTAGACGCGACGGCTAGGCCCGCTGGGCGTGGGCGGCGAGTTGGATTGCCGCCTTGCGCCACTGCTTGGTCTCTGCGTGAGCGGCGGCGTAGCGCCACTGTTTGACAAGGTCACCGTGCATCGTTTCGACGAGCGCGGTGGCCTCTTGCGTTGTCTGGGGGTCGTTGTAGCCGTCCGCGAAGGTGTATCCGGCGGCGGGAACTAACGATTGGCCGTCTGTGTCGCCGAGCAGTTCCGTAAGCGCCTCGGTGCGTTCGTGGGATGCCTCGCGCAGTTCGCTAATGCGGGTGCGCAAAGCCTCGTCGGCATGGGCGAGCGCGAGGCCGAGGCCGTAATACATCGCGTTTTCGCGGGCGAGGAGGTCGGCGGCGGATTGGGTCGCGGCGTCGTCGTCAAGCGGGCCCTCGATCTCAATCTTGACAGGAGTGAGCGCAAGCGCATCGATGGCTTGGGCTACTACGAGGTCAACCGAATCGTCAGGCACCTTGTCGGCGGCGGTGACGGTGTGCTCCAAAAGGGCTGCGCCGTCCGCGGCTGCCGGAAGGTCGGTGTCGCCATACCCGACGTTGCAGGACTGCGGGGTCTGTCCAGTTTCGTCCGTGCCGCACAGGCGCAGTGCTTCGTCTTGAAGCTGCTCGCTCTGGAACTTGCGCAGTTCCGCCCACTCGGGGTGCTCCCCGAACACCCAATCAGCGGAGGCTTGCTTGGCCAGCGACATGATCTCGCCGTTGGCGCGAGGGCCGACAACATCCATCACTGTGCAACTGGTCAGGAGCAGTACAGCTGGCAAAACAAGCAGTTTCTTCACCCGCTGCACGTTACACGCTAGGTTTGACGCATGGCATTTCCCACAAATAACGAACTTGAACAATTGGTCGCCCCTGTCGTGAAGGCGTACGCGATGGACATTGAGAACATTCGCACCGTCAAGGCGGGGAAGAAATCGCAGGTCGTTATTGCGCTCGACTCGGATACGCACCCGACGCTGGATGAGTTGGAGGAAGTGTCCAATGAGCTATCAACGCTTTTCGACGACCTCGAGCAGCGCGGGGAAGTCAACTTCGGCGCCGGATACACGCTTGAACTGACCACCCCTGGTGTGGATATGCCGCTGACGCAGCCGCGACACTTCCGTCGCAACCAGGGCCGTCTGATTAAGGCGGGTGAGCAGAAGTGGCGCATCGCCGTACTGGATGAGGCGCAGGAGCATGTTGCGCTGGTGCGTTCGTCGAAAAAGGGCGATGAGGTGCGAATTGCACCGGTTTCAGAAATTGCTGGTGCAGTGGTAGAAATTGAGTTCAACGCGCCGCCAGCAGCAGAAGTTGAGCTGGCGGATCAGACGTTTGCAGAGCTCGAAGCCGCAGCGGCGGCACAGGAAGGAAACAAGTGAATATCGACTTGAACGCGCTGAAAACCATCGAAGAGCAGCAAGGCATTTCGATGGAGGATCTGCTGACCACCATCGCAAACGCGTTGCTGTTTTCATACCGCGAGTTCAAGGAGGAAAGCGGTACGGAGCGTTCCAAGGCGCGTGTGGACATTGACACCGAAACGGGCGACGTTGCCGTTATCGTCAGCGAGCTCGACGCCGAAGGCGAAGTCATCTCTGAATACGACGACACGCCGGTGAACTTCTCCCGAATTGGTTCCGTCGCCGTGCGTGACGCGATCAAGGGCCGTCTGCGCCAAGCGGAGGCTGGCCGCGTTTACGGCGAGTACGCCGAACTCGAGGGCCAGATTGTCTCTGGGCTGGTCCAGCGCGATGCCCACGCAGAGGCGCGCGGCATCAGCATCGTCCAGCTCGGTACGGAGGCAGACCCGCAGGACGGCATCCTGCTGCCGGCAGAGAAGATCCCGGGCGAAGTGTTGCGCCACGGCGATCGCATCAAGGCTTACGTGGTGGGTGTGAACAAGGGCGACAAGCGCGTGCAGGTCAACCTGTCGCGCACGCACCCCGAGTTGGTTCGAGGCCTGTTCGCACTCGAGGTGCCGGAGGTAGCCGACGGTTCGGTAGAGATTGTCAGCATCGCGCGCGAGGCAGGCCACCGCTCCAAGGTTGCGGTGCGTGCAACCGTCAAGGGTGTCAACGCCAAGGGCGCGTGCATCGGGCCTCGAGGAGCGCGCGTGACCAACATCATGCAGCAGCTCGGCGGCGAAAAGATCGACATCATCGATTGGGATGCGGACCCGGCGAAGTACGTCGGTAACTCCCTGGCCCCCTCGAAAGTGGTGGATGTCACGGTGCTCGATGCGGATATGCAAGCGGCTCGCGTGACGGTGCCGGACTATCAGCTCTCCTTGGCCATCGGCAAGGAAGGCCAAAACGCCCGCCTGGCCGCCCGCCTGACCGGCTGGAAGATCGACATCCGCTCCGACGCTGATATCGCCGACGACGAATAAGGTCTTTGCCAACGTTTATGAAACCCGCAGGAAGTACAGATTCTGCGGGTTTTCGCGTACAGTGTTTAACGGCTTTGCGTCCGCACGTTGGGTGCGGCGGCCCACCACGCACACGAGTGCGCCGGTGTGAGACATAACGGCACAGTGTTAGACGGCAGATAGGTTGCGGGAAGGATGCGAATGAGCGGAATGCGTAAGCACCCCATCCGCACACGTACCTGTATTGCCACCCGAAAAACTCACCCCGACGTCGAACTGTTGCGCGTGGTCGCCGATCCGGACGTGCCGGGGAAGATCCTCGCCGACCCGGACCGGAGACTGCCTGGTCGGGGAGCATGGATTACCCCGTCGTTGGACGCAGTCGAGCTGGCGGAACAACGCCGCGCCTTTGGGCGAGCGCTCCGTCTGTCTGCGAAAGTAGACCTAGGTCATGTACGTACGTACCTCGCCTCGTCGCAAAGCAGAAGCGCCGAGGCGGTCGACCCAGAGAATGAAGGAAAGACCGAACACTGATGAGTACGCAACCATGAAGCAGCATCAGCGATGAAAGTCACTGACCACGTCTAGGGGCCGGTAGCCGAAGGGCACTGGGCTCCTAGCATGAACAACAAGGAGACATGTGTCCGGAAAGCTACGCGTACACGAGTTGGCTAAGCAGCTCGGCGTAACAAGTAAGGAATTACTCGCAACCCTGAAAGAACAGGGTGAGTTTGTGAAGACGGCGTCGTCGACCATTGAGCCGCCTGTCATCAAGAAGATGAAGGCGCACTACGCCAAGCTCAATGGCGGTGGCGCAGACGACAACGAAAAGAAGGAAGCACCGACTCCGGCGAAACCGCCGCTGAAGAAGCCTGGCCAGAACCGTGCCAAGCCTGCAGCGCCGAAGCCCGCCGGTTCCGCACCAAAGCCGGGCGAGGCTGCGAAGCCGAAGCCGGCTCCGGCTGCTCCGAAGGCACCGGCTGCGAAGCCTGCTGGTGCGTCGGCACCGAAGCCGGGCGCACCGAAACCAGGTGCGCCGAAGCCTGCAGCGCCGAAGCCTGCCGGTTCCGCACCAAAGCCGGGCGCACCTAAACCCGCAGCTCCAAAGCCTGCAGCGCCGAAGCCGGCTGCTGCGAAGAAGGACGGCCCGACTCCGGGCGGTATGCCTCGCCCGATGCCGAAGCCTGGTGGACGCCCGCGCGTTGCTAACAACCCGTTCTCGTCCAATACCGGCGGTGGGCAGCGCCCGCCGCGTCCGGGTGGACGTCCGGGGCAGGGTCGCGGTGGCCAGGGCGGCCCACGCCCGGGTGGTGCCCGTCAGGGTGGCGGCAACCGTCCGTCCCCGGCGGATATGCCGGCAGGTCCGTCGCCGACACAAATGCCTGCGAAGGCTGCACCGGCTGGTGGCCGCGGCGGTGGCCGTGGTCGTGGCCGTGGTGGCCAGAACGGGCCACAGCGTGGCGGTTTCGGCGGACCGGGTGGCGGTTTCCGCGGTCGCGGCGGACGTCGCGGCGGTACCGCAGGTGCATTCGGCCGTCCGGGTGGTGCACCCGGCAAGCGCCGCAAGTCCAAGGGCCAGAAGAGGGCTGAGTACGAGGAGATGCACAAGCCGAACGTCATCGGTGGCGTTCGTCTCCCCGACGGCGGTGGCAAGACCGTTCGCCTGCGCCAAGGCGCGACCCTGTCTGACCTCGCTGAGAAGATCAACACCGATGCATCGTCGCTGGTGCAGGCGCTGTTCAACCTCGGTGAGATGGTGACGGCAACGCAGTCCGTGTCTGAGGACACCCTGCAGCTGCTCGGCGCTGAGATCAACTACGAGGTCCAGATCGTCTCGCCTGAGGACGAGGACCGCGAACTGCTTGAGTCCTTCGACCTGCAATTCGGTGAGGACGAAGGCGGCGAAGAGGAGCTCGAGCAGCGTCCTCCAGTGGTCTCCGTCATGGGTCACGTCGACCACGGTAAGACCCGCCTGTTGGACTCCATCCGCAAGGCAAACGTGGGTCGTGGCGAGGCCGGCGGTATTACCCAGGGCATTGGTGCATACCAGACCGAGGTCACCCTCGACGGCCACCCGCGTAAGATCACGTTCCTGGATACCCCGGGCCACGAGGCGTTTACCGCCATGCGTGCCCGTGGTGCGAAGTCGACCGACTTGGCCATCCTCGTGGTGGCAGCGGACGACGGCGTCATGCCGCAGACCGTTGAGGCGATTAACCACGCCAAGGCTGCGGAACTGCCGATCGTGGTTGCAGTGAACAAGGTGGATAAGCCGGAGGCTTCCCCGGAGAAGATCCGTGGTCAGCTCACCGAGTACGGCCTCGTGCCGGAAGAGTACGGCGGCGACACCATGTTCATTGACATCTCCGCGAAGCAGGGCACCGGTATCGACAACCTGCTGGAGGCTGTGCTCCTGACCGCAGATGCGGCGCTTGAGCTCACGGCGAACCCAGACATGGACGCACAAGGTATTGCCATCGAGTCCCACCTGGACCGTGGCCGTGGCCCGGTGTCCACCGTCATCGTGCAGCGCGGCACCCTGCGTGTCGGTGACTCGATTGTCGTCGGCGGCAACTTCGGTCGCGTGCGTCGCATGGTCGACGAGTGGGGCGAGGACGTGGAAGAGGCAGGCCCGTCCCGTCCGGTTCAGGTCCAGGGCCTCAACGGTGTTCCTGGCCCGGGCGACAACTTGCTCGTGGTTGAGGATGACCGTGTGGCTCGCCAGATTGCTGCGCAGCGTGACGCTCGTCAGCGTGCGGCGATGCAGGCACGTCGTAAGAAGCGTGTCTCTTTGGAGAACCTGGATCAGGCTCTCAAGGAGCGCAGCCAGCTCAACCTCATCCTCAAGGGCGACAACGCCGGTTCGGTGGAAGCCCTCGAGGAGGCGCTGCTCAAGATCGAGGTCGACGACGAGGTGCAGGTCAACATCATCGACCGTGGCGTCGGTGCTGTGACCCAGACCAACGTCACCCTCGCGGCGGCATCCGACGCCATCATCATTGGCTTCAACGTCCGCGCGGACGGCAAGGCCACGGAAGAGGCGAATGCCGAAGGCGTGGAGATCCGCTACTACTCGGTCATCTACCAGGCGATCGAGGATGTGGAGCAGGCGCTCAAGGGCATGCTCAAGCCGATCTACGAAGAGCGCGACCTGGGCGAAGCCGAGATCCGTCAGATCTTCAAGGCTTCCGCAGTCGGCCTCATCGCAGGTTGCATGGTTACCGAGGGCAAGGTCAAGCGCGGTGCGAAGCTGCGCCTGGTCCGCGACGGCAACGTCATTACTCCGGATGCGTCGATCGATTCGCTGCGCCGCGAGAAGGACGACGTCAACGAGGTAGCCAAGGGCTACGAGTGCGGCATGGTGCTGTCCTACCCGGATATCCAGGTGGGCGACATCATTCAGACCTACGAGATGGTCGAGGTCCCGCGCGACTAGTCGTCGCAAAGCAATTGCTTATCGACGAAACCCCCGCCCCGCACGCACGTGCTCGGCGGGGGTTACACTATGCAGAAGTTTTGAGGAGGAGTGACATGGCTGATAACACCCGCGCCCAGCGGTTGGCGAAGCAGATTCAGACGATTGTTGCTTCCGCGATTGAGCGGGAGATTAAGGACCGCCGGCTGGAGTTGGTCACTGTGACCGACACCCGAGTCACCGGGGACCTTCATGACGCCACCATTTACTACACAGTGCGTGGCCAAGAGATCGACGACGAACCTGACTACGAGCAGGCCGCTGAGGCGCTCAACCGTGCTCGCGGGCAGATCCGCAAGATCGTGGGTGATCAGCTTTCGGTTCGGTTCACGCCGACCATCTCGTTTGAGCGCGATACCGTGCCGGAAGCTTCCGCGCACATGGAGGAGTTGCTCAACCGTGCACGCGCGCGTGATGAGGAGCTAGCAAAGCTGCGCGCAAATGCGAAGCCGGCTGGCGATGCTGACCCGTACAAGCGCTCCGGTGAAGGGGAGTAGTGCCCTGAACAGCCAGCTGTTTGCGGAGCATGCTCCGCTATTTGCCGAGGTTGCCGAGCGTATCCGCGCCGCGGACCGCGTCAACGTGGTCGCACACATCAACCCCGATGCGGATGCGATCGGATCGGCGTGTGCGCTCGCAAAGGGGCTCACGGCGCTTGGTATCGACAACGACGTTTACATTGGCCAGCCGTTGCCGCACCCGGCGAATATGCGCACTATCCCGGGAGTCGATGAGATCATCTACGGCGAAACTTTGCCGGAGGATGGCCTTGTTGTCACCGTGGATTGTGCCTCCGCAGATCGCACAGGAGCATTCCTGGTCGATGTTACGGATAGCCCGTCGCGCGTTGTTGTCATCGATCACCACAACACCAACCCCGGTTTCGGCGACATGAATTTGATCGTCGAGTCCGAATCGACCACAACGATGATCCGCGAGTTGCTTGATCATCTTGGGGTGGAGCTTGACGAGGACATCGCGTACTGCCTGTACGCGGGCTTGGTCACCGACACCGGCAGCTTCCGGTGGGGCACACCGAGGATGCACCGTTTGGCCGCGGAGCTGATGGGCTACGGCCTGAATACTCGCCAGATTGCGCTGGACCTGATGGACACGATGAGTGCGACTGACCTCCAGCTCATGGGCGCGGTGTTGGCGGAAACCCAGATCATTCCGGTCAAGGGGCTCTCCGTTGCAGTGCTCACCATTCCCACGGGGTTGTTAGCGCGCATGAGCCAGCCAACGGTCGAGGCGATCATCGACTACGCCCGTGCCCTTGAAGGCACCGACGTCGGCGTGGTGTTGAAGCAGTACAGCAGCAAGCACTGGGCGATGTCGCTGCGTTCTACGGTGCTGAATGTTTCAACCGTCGCGCGCTCTCTTGGCGGTGGCGGACACAAGGCAGCAGCGGGGTACTCGGCCACCGGTTCGCGCTCTGAGGTCGTCCGCGACCTGCTCGACGCATTGCCGGAACCCGCCGACCGATGAGGGGCGCGGACGCTGCCCGCACACCAACCGCGCGGGATATCTTGATGCTCGCGCTGCCCGCGCTCGGCGTGCTGGCAGCCAACCCGCTGTACCTGTTGCTGGATACCGCTGTCGTTGGCAGGCTCGGCACCGCGCAGCTGGCTGCACTCGCTGCAGGCGCTGCCATTCAGTCGACCGTGACAACCCAATTAACGTTTTTGTCCTATGGCACGACGGCGCGAAGCTCGCGGTTTTATGGTGCCGGAAAACGCGATCAGGCAGTCGAGGAAGGTGTACAAGCTACCTGGGTAGCGCTCGGGGTGGGCGCGATCTTGGCGCTGATTGTGTGGGTGTTCGCCCAGCCGTTGGCGATGGCGCTTGCAGGTGACGTTGAGACGAGTGTGCGCGCTGCGTCCTGGATGCGTGTATCCGCATTCGCCATCCCAATGACGCTGATCATCATGGCCGGAAATGGCTGGATGCGCGGCGTGCAAAATACGCGATTGCCGTTCTACTTAACGCTGTGTGGCCTCATTCCCGGCGCGATCTCGTTGCCGTTATTGGTGAACCAGTACGGGCTTGTGGGCTCCGCGATATCCAACGTGATTGGCATGGGGATCACATCAACGTTGTTCGTGGTGTTTCTTATCAGGGAGCACCGGACGTCGGGCCGGGGCTGGGCGCCGCAGTGGTCGGTGATTTCCAAGCAGCTCGTGTTAGGCCGCGACCTGATTTTGCGGTCGTTATCGTTTCAAGTCTCGTTGCTGACCGCTGCTGCAGTTGCTGGTCGCTTCGGCGTGGTTGCGCTTGCTGCTCACCAGTTGATGCTGCAGCTGTGGAACTTCCTCACACTCGTGCTTGATTCGCTGGCTATTGCGGCGCAGACCCTGACCGGCTCGGCTTTGGGGCGGGCAGGGGCGCAGGACGCACGCGCCGTTGGTGAGCACGCACTGAAGTACTCGATGGTCTTCGCGGTCGTGCTGGCCGTGGTGTTCGCGTTGTTCCGTGAGCCGATTCTGGGTTTGTTTACGCAGGATCAGGCGGTCGTCGATACGCTGCAGCTGCCGTGGCTGTTGTTTATCGCCATGATCATCGCCGGGGGAGCGGTGTTTGCGCTCGACGGGGTGCTGCTTGGTGCGGCGGATGCGGCGTACCTGCGCAACCTGACACTGTTTTCGCTGCTCGGGGTTGCGCTGCCGATCATCATCGCTTCCGGTTTCTTTGGCTGGGGCCTGACCGGTATTTGGGTCGGACAACTCGGCCAAATCCTTGTGCGCCTCGTAGGTGTAGTGCACAGGTTCCGTTCCATGCGATGGGCAGTGACAAGCGGTGATGGTAGGAATGACGCATGACCACGACACTCTGGGCAGTCAGCGACCTGCACGCCGCAGTGAAGCTCAACGGCCCAAAAATCGACGACATCCAGCCTACTGACCCGTCTGACTGGCTCATCGTCGCTGGCGACGTGGCCGAACGGTTCGAACTCATCGTTGAAGTGATGACAGAACTGGCCAGTCGGTTCGACACCGTCATCTGGGTGCCCGGCAACCACGAGCTATTTTGCCGTTCTGCGGACAGGTACCGCGGCCGAGAAAAGTACGCCATGCTAGTTCAAGCGATGCGCGCTATCGGTGTGATTACCCCGGAAGATCGCTATCCGGTGTTCGGCGGAGTGACCATCGCGCCGCTATTTACGCTGTACGACTATTCGTTCCGCAGCAGGGAAATGACTGTCGACGAAGCCCTGCAGGCCGCCCACGACAACAACGTGGTGATGACAGACGAGTTTGCCATCGCACCATTTGTGGATATCCGTGGCTGGTGCTGGGACCGTTTGGCCTACACCACCAAACGCTTATCCCGCATTAGCGGGCCGACGATTCTGGTCAACCACTGGCCGCTGGTGCAGGAGCCGGTGCAGCGCATGATGTGGTCCGAAATCGCCCTGTGGTGCGGGACCCGGCACACCAGGACATGGCCCAAGCGCTACAACGCGCAGGCAGTGGTGTACGGTCACCTGCACATGCCGGGGGTGACCAAGGTCGATGGCGTCGACCACATTGAGGTCTCCCTGGGCTATCCGCGCGAGTGGCGCCACCACCCGTCCACGCGGCAATTCCCGTACCCGGTCATGGAGGTTGAATAGTGATGCAAGATATTTCGCTGTTTCCTCCAGAAGCACGCTGCGTCTTTTTACTTACCGACGACGCCGGCGACCTCACCCGCTACGACCACCTCCATCCGGCAGAGCGCCAGGAAGTAAAGACTGCGGTGGACCTGCGCAAGGGAGAGTTCGGCGATGCCCGCTGGTGCGCACACCAGGCACTGCGCGAACTGGGCGTGGAATCTGCAGGCGCGATCCTGCGCGGGGAACGCGGTATGCCGTTGTGGCCAGAGGGGTTTACCGGCTCGCTGACCCATACCGATGGCCTGCGCGCCGCTGTCGCAGCACCAACCCGGTACGTACTGTCGATGGGGCTCGATGCGGAGCCGGCAGAATCGCTGCCAGACGGGGTGCTGGAGTCGATCGCCAGTGATACTGAGATCGCGATGGTCAACGGTATGCGTGAGCAGGGGCAGCAATGGGCCGACCGGCTGCTGTTTTGCGCCAAGGAAGCGACCTACAAGTGCTGGTTTCCGATGACACGGCGTTGGCTAGATTTCGACGAAGCCGAAATTGAGTTGCGCGCCGACGGCACGTTTGTCTCGCAGCTCCTCGCCCGTCCCGCGCCGGTGCCGGTGTTTGAGGGCCGCTGGGTGGTCCGTGGTGGCTACGCGGTGGCTTCCACGTACGTGCGCTAAGAGCTAAAGTGTGGATGGCCGCGCCACAAACACCGTGGCGAGGCGCTTGCCCTGCTCTTTGACCAGGGCGACTGCTTTGCCGTCTGGTCCAACGGCGGCGTGCACGCCCTTCAAACCGCGCGGCTCGAGCCACTTGCCCATGGATAGCGCCGCGTATTCATCAGCAGTGACATCAAGCACCGGCCACGAGCGGGTCAGTGTCTCATCCATGGTCAGTGACAACACAGCATTGTCTTCCAACGCGTCGAGGGTGTGAGCGTCGTCGATGGAGAACGGGCCGACGGAGGTTCGTCGCAAAGCAATCAAATGCCCGCCAACCCCCAACGCCGCGCCGAGGTCGCGGCCCAGCGAGCGGATATAGGTGCCGGAGGAACAATGCACGCGGGCGTCGATGTCGACGACGCCATCGTGGTGGCGGATCTCGCTGACATCGAAAGCGTGGACGGTCACGGGGCGGGGAGGAATGGTGACCTCCTCACCGGCGCGCACCAGTTCGTGGGCTCGGCGCCCATCGATCTTGATCGCGGACACCTTCGACGGAACCTGCATGATATCGCCGGTCAGCAGTGCGATCTGCTCGTGGATCGCGTCGTCGGTAACCGCGGACGCGTCGTGCGTTTCGGTGATCTCGCCCTCCGCATCGTCTGTGGTCGTGGACGCACCGAGGCGGATCGTCGTTTCGTAGACCTTGTCCTCTGCGACCAGGTGCGCCAGCAGCTTCGTGCCGCGCTCAATGCCTGCGACAAGCACGCCCGTGGCCATCGGGTCGAGCGTGCCAGCGTGGCCAACCTTGCGCGTGCCAAAGAAGCGGCGCAGTCGCGCGACCACGTCATGACTCGTCAAGCCCTGAGGCTTATCGACGACAACAATGCCGGACTTTTCGAGGGGATCGTTCATGCTTTTGAAGTATGCCGTACTGTGTCCTCCGTGGATATTTTGCGTGGCCTCGACGCAGTGCCGGAAACATTTGGCGAGCCTGGTGGCACCGTCGTCACTATCGGCGTCTTTGACGGTGTGCACAGAGGCCACCAACTGCTGATCTCGAAGGCCGTGGATACCGCACGTGAACTCGGTGTGCCGAGCGTGGTCATGACCTTTGACCCGCACCCCGTGACGGTATTCGCACCAGGTCACACGCCTGCGGCGCTGATGTCGCTTGAGGAGCGCGCCCGCCACATCGCTGAGTTGGGCGTGGACTACTTGCTTGTCATTGATTTCCGGCACGAGCTCGGCGGGGTTTCGCCCGAGGGGTACGTGGAGGACGTACTCGTGGGCCAACTGCGCGCCCGCCACGTGCTGGTGGGGGAGAATTTCACCTTTGGTAGGGATGCCGCAGGCACCGCTACAACCATGGCGCAGCTAGGGGAGCGCGCAGGCATCGACGTGACGATTGTGCGATTGCTTTCCGACGGCGGCGTCAAGGTCTGCTCCACCGCCATCCGCGACGAACTCTCCGGCGGAAACGTACAAACGGCGACCGACTACATGGGACGGCCGTTCTCTGTGATCGCACCGATTGAACGTGGTGCCGGCCGTGGCGGCAAGGAACTGGGGTACCCGACGGCCAACCAGTACGCATCCGATGCGGCCGCGATCCCGGCTGACGGTGTCTACGCGGGCTGGCTCACCATCATCGACGACGCCCCCATCGACGGCGACATGGAACCCGGCGTGCGCTACCCAGCGGCGATCTCCGTGGGGACGAACCCCACGTTTGGCGACAACCGGCGCAGCGTTGAGTCGTTTGTGCTCGACCGCGACGCTGACCTGTACGGGCGGATGGCCCGAGTGGAGTTCGTGGGCAAGGTTCGCGACATGGTCAAGTTTGACTCCGTTGAGGAATTACTTGAGCACATGGCGCGCGATGTGGACACCACCCGCGATATTCTCGGTGCATGACCACGAAGCTGATCCTGGACCTTGACACCGGCATCGACGATGCCCTGGCACTGGCGTACGCACTCGCGTCGCCCGAAGTAGAACTCATCGGCGTGACCTGCACCTACGGCAACGTGGTTGTCGAAGATTCGGTGCGCAACACCCTCGCCATCTTGGAGCTGTTTGGCCGCACAGACATTCCGGTGTTCGCAGGCCCAGACCACGCACGCGCGAAGGACTCCTTCGAGGTCCAGGAGATCTCCGCGTTCATCCACGGCAAAAATGGCATTGGCGAGGTGGAGATCCCTGATCCGACGCGTCAGGTGGAATCGACGTCTGCGGTGGACTTCCTCGTCGAATCGGTTACGGCGTACGGCGATGACCTCATCATCGTGCCCACAGGCCCGTCCACCACAATCGCGGCAGCGGTCGAGGCATCCAACGTGTTCCGCGAAAACGCCAATATTGTGATGATGGGCGGCGCACTCACCGTCCCTGGCAACGTCACTGCCTGGTCTGAGGCGAACATCAACCAGGACCCTGAGGCCACCGATGTGTTGTTCCGAAAGCTACGTAACGTCACCATGATTGGTCTTGACGTCACGCTGCAAACGCTTTTGACCACTAAAGAGACCGCGAAGTGGGCCGAACTGGGCACCACCGGCGGGAAGTTCCTTGCCGACATCACGAACTACTACATCGACGCCTACAAGACCACCTCGCCACACCTTGGTGGCTGCGGACTGCACGACCCGTTGGCGGTTGCCGTGGCTATCCAGCCGGGTTTGGTGGACACGCTTGGCATCAACATGAAGGTGGACACCGAGGGCGAGACGCGTGGGCGCACGATTGGCGACGAAACCCGCCTGAACGACCCGGACAAGTCCGCCGCAGTGGCCGTCACGGTAGACACCGCAGGTTTTCTCGAGGAGTTCATGCGACGTCTGACGAGTTTGGCGCAGTCCACGCCGGTCGTGTAACCTCTTTGAGGTCTTGCGCCAGACGACTGTGGTTCGCGGCAGTTATGGTGCAGCACAGACTTTTTCCGTAGAACGCGAACTGAAACAACCAAGGAGCACCTCATGGCACTGTCCACTGAGAAGAAGGCCGAAATCCTCAAGGAGTACGGCATCCACGAGACCGACACCGGTTCCACCGAGGCACAGGTTGCGCTGCTCACCGCGCGTATCAACAACCTGACCGAGCACCTGAAGGACCACCAGCACGATCACCACTCTCGTCGTGGCCTGCTGCTGCTCGTTGGTCGTCGTCGTGGTCTGCTGAAGTACCTGCGCGAGAACAATGTTGATCGCTACCGTGATCTCATTGCCCGTCTGGGTCTTCGTCGCTAAGCAATAGCGCAAAAAAATAACGCCTCACCTGCGCGGTGGGGCGTTTTTTGCTATTATTGCTGGCCGTTGCAAGAACACCTATGACATGGCGGCACCGATGATCGCCAACACGCCTTCGAAGGAGAGGGATCTTTTGCGCAACTTTAAGCCAAACAACTCGTTTGATGTCCACGTCGATGAAGATTTCGGCGTCACCGAAGCGGTTGCCACGCTGGATAACGGCGACTTCGGCACCCGCACCATTCGTTTCGAGACCGGCCAGCTCGCGCGCCAGGCCGACGGTTCCGTCACCACGTACCTCGACGAAGAGACCATGATGCTGGCCACCACCACCGCATCCAACCAGCCGCGCGAAGGATTCGACTTCTTCCCGCTGACCGTCGACGTTGAAGAGCGCATGTACGCCGCGGGCAAGATCCCGGGTTCGTTCTTCCGTCGCGAGGGCCGCCCGTCCACCCAGGCGATCCTGGCGTGCCGTCTGATCGACCGCCCGCTGCGCCCGACCTTTGTTAAGGGCCTGCGCAACGAGGTTCAGGTTGTCATCACGGTGCTGTCGCAGCACCCGGAGGAGTACTACGACGTTGTCGCGATCAACGGCGCGTCCGCCGCGACGCAGCTTTCCGGCCTGCCGGTGTCCGGACCGGTTGGTGGCGTGCGCATGGCACTGCTTGCCGACGATAAGCACCCCGAGGGCCAGTGGGTCGCATTCCCGAACTATGAGCAGCACGAGCGTTGCCTGTTCGAAATGGTCGTTGCTGGCCGCATGGTTGAGCGTAAGCGTGGCCGCAAGACCGAGGAAGATGTCGCCATCATGATGGTGGAGGCAGGCGCCGGCGTGAACGTGGTCGAGCAGATCAAGAAGGGCTACCCAGCCCCGACTGAGAAGACCGTTGCAGAAGGCCTCGAGGCAGCCAAGCCTTACATCGAGACCCTGTGCCGTGCGCAGCGTGCGCTTACCAGCGAGGTTTCCACCGAGCAGAAGGAATTCCCGCTCTTCCCGGCGTACTCCGAGAAGGTGTTCAAGGCCGTTGAGAAGAAGGCCGCGAAGAAGCTGGCCAAGCTGATGACCATCGCGTCCAAGGCTGAGCGCGAGAACGCCACCAACGAGTACATGGAAGACATCGAGGAAGATCTGTTCGACTCCTTCGATATCGACGATGACGAGCGCGAGGAGCGCGACGCAGCATCGAAGGAAATCCGCGCCGCGTACAATGCACTGCAGAAGCAGATCGTGCGCGAGAAAATCCTCACCGAGGGCTTCCGTATCGACGGCCGCGGCGTGACCGATATCCGCGACCTCGGCGTCGAGGTGGAGCTCATCCCGCGTGCCCACGGCTCTGCGTTGTTCGAGCGTGGCGAGACCCAGATTCTCGGCGTGACCACCCTGGACATGCTGAAGATGGAGCAGCACCTCGACTCGCTGCACCCGGAAGAGTCCAAGCGCTACATCCACCACTACAACTTCCCGCCGTACTCCACTGGTGAGACCGGACGCGTCGGCTCTCCGAAGCGCCGCGAAATCGGCCACGGTGCGCTCGCCGAGCGTGCCCTTGAGCCGGTGATCCCGTCGCGTGAGGCGTTCCCGTACACGATCCGTCAGGTTTCCGAGGCGCTCGGTTCTAACGGCTCGACCTCGATGGGCTCCGTGTGTGCTTCCACGCTGTCGCTGTACAACGCTGGTGTGCCGCTGGCAGCACCGGTTGCGGGTATCGCGATGGGTCTGGTCTCCGGCGAGGTCAACGGTGAAACCGAATACGTTGCGTTGACCGACATCCTCGGTGCCGAAGACGCGTTCGGCGACATGGACTTTAAGGTCGCCGGTACCCGCGAGTTCATCACCGCCCTGCAGCTAGACACCAAGCTCGACGGCATTCCGTCCAGCGTTCTTGCAGATGCGCTGAACCAGGCCCGCGACGCCCGCGAGGCTATCCTGGACACCATGGCTGAGGTCATCGACGGCCCGGACGAGATGAACCCGCTCGCACCGAAGATCACCACCGTGAAGATCCCGGTATCCAAGATCGGCGAGCTGATCGGCCCGAAGGGCAAGACCATCAACCAGATCACCGAGGACACCGGCGCAGACATCTCCATCGAGGACGATGGCACCGTGTTCGTCTCCGCCACCTCCGGTGAGGCTGCCGACGCCGCGATTGAGAAGGTCAATGCGATCGCGAACCCGCAGATGCCGAAGGTGGGCGAGCGCTACCTGGGCACCGTGGTCAAGACCGTGGCGTTCGGCGCGTTCGTGTCCATCACCCCGGGCACCGATGGCCTGATCCACATCTCCAACCTGGGTGGTAACACCCGTGTGGAGAAGGTCGAGGACGTCATCAACGTCGGCGACAAGGTCGAGGTTGAGATCCGCGACATCGACAACCGTGGCAAGATCTCGCTTGTCCCGGTGGAGGACAACGCGTAGTTTTTCGCAAACATCATGGGCGCTTCCCAGTTGGGGAAGCGCCCGTTTTGTCTTGCTAGGGCAGAAGACGCAACCTTTTGCCAAGCGCCAGTGCCGAGGTCATGAGCGGGCCGTAGAGCCGCTTCGGCATCGCGTGTGGGCCGCGCATAGTCACGATGCGTTGCTGTGCGATGTTTTTCACCTCGGTGTACTTGGTCATCCCGTCGCGTCCGTGGCGCCGGCCCATCCCGGATTCCTTTACCCCGCCCAGCGGGGTTGCCATCGAGCCCCATGTAGCGGCGTAGCCGTCGTTGATCGTCACGCTGCCGGCTTCAACGCGGCGCGCGATCTCCCAGGCGGTGTGCGGGGATGCAAACACGGAGGCGTTAAGTCCGTAGGGGAGGGCGTTAGCCAGATCGATCGCCTCGTCGACGCTGCCCACACGCTGGACATACACGACGGGGCCGAACACCTCTTCCTCACGCAGGTTCGCGTCAGCGGGTAGGTCTGCGAGAACGGTCGGCGCGAAGTGGAGAGGGCCAACATCTGGGCGAGGTGTGCCACCGGTGACCACCCGTGCACCCTTCGCTACGGCGTCGTCGACGTAGGTCTGCACCCGTTTGAGCTGGGTATCGTCGATAAGCGAGCCCATGTCATAGTCCCAGTTCAGTCCCTTGCCCAAGGTGAGTGATTCGGTGGAGTGGGTGAACGCGTGCAGGAAGTCGTCGTAAATGTCTGTGTGGACGTAGATGCGTTCGATGGACACACACAACTGACCCGCGTTGGAGAAGCACGCGATAGCCATTGTGCGCGCGTGCTTTTGTACGTCGGCGTCCGGCGCGACGATCATCGTGTTTTTGCCGCCGAGTTCCGCGGAATAGCCGATGAGCCGTTCGCCGACAGTGCGGCCCAGTTTCTTGCCGGTGGCGGTGGAGCCGGTGAACATCAGGTAGTCGCACCGCTCGGCTATCGCACCGCCGACTTTTTGGCCGGAGCCTGTCACGACTTGGAACACGTCCGCTGGAAGGCCAGCCTCCACGAGCAGTTGCTTGACGACGAGACACGAAAACGGCGTCTTCCAATCCGGCTTCGCCACCACAGCGTTGCCAGCGATAAGAGCCGGGATGGCGTCAGAAATAGCCAGGGAAAGCGGGTAGTTCCACGGACTGATCTGGCCGACAACACCGACGGGGATGCGTTGCTCCCGCGCACGGGTCAGCAGAGGTAGAGCACCCGGGCGTCGTTTCTCTGCCAGAAACGTTGCTGCGTTGCGGGCGTAGTACCGGGCATTATTGAGCACGTCGAGCACTTCGTCGAACGCTGCCGTTCGGTCCTTGCCGGTCTCGAGCTGCACGATGTCCGCCAGCACGTCGCGGTGCCGGTAGACCAGCGAATGGAACGCGTCGAACACCGCGGTGCGATCCGCCAGGCTGCGCTCCGCCCACGCACGCTGCGCCACACGGGCGCGGCGAAACGCCTCATCCACGTCGTCTGTGGTGCCTGCGGGGACGGTGCCGAGGGGCTCGTCGATAAGCGGAGATGCGACGGAGATCACCTCGCCGCCGTGGTTCGTCGTCAGGGCGACGAGCTCGCTCTGAAGGTGTGCGGGCAGTGGTTGTTCGCGGAGGCGTTTTGGCAGCATAACGCCGATGCTAGACGGGGCAACCGCCGGACGTTGCGTCTTGGCTCTTCGGAGAGTACGGGGTGATCAGTTTCGGTTCCTTGTACTTGCCGGAGATCATGCCGTTTTTGATCATCAGCGAGCGCCCTGGCTCCATGTAGCGCTTGTCCTCAGGCAGGATCTTGAACACACCGCGGATAAACCTTGCGATTCGGTTGAAGCGGCGCTGGTCGCGGTGCGTCCAGTCGAGGTCGAGGATCTGGCGCTCCTTGTCGTTGAGCGTGCCCACCGTCAGCCAAATCACGCTGCGCATGATCGGCTTCCAGATGACCTTCCACACAGCCTCGGGGACACCATCCGGTGCCTTCACCGGTTCGACGCGGGCGGTACGCAGCGCGAAATCGACCGTATCGTTGCGCTCAAGCACAGTGTCTTCCATCTCTTCGATGTAGGCGATCAGGTCGTCGTAGTTGTCAATGACAGGGCGCTCGGACAGGCCGTACAAGTCCCACCAGGTCACGCCTTCGCGCACGATCTGGTCTTTCTCCGCGTGGGTAAACGGGGTCCCGAACAGTTCCTGAGCGAGGATGACACGGTAGACGAATGTTGCGTGTGCCCACCAGTAGGTTTCTGGGTTGAGCGAGTGGTAGCGCTTGCCGTCGCGGAGCTTGCCCTTGATATCTACGTGGTAATCGCGGATTTGTTTACCGATCACGTCCTGGTCGTCGTAAATCGACGCGATGATTTGCGGGGTGGAGCGCTCGAGGCGTGCGAAGGGCTCCTCGAAAAACTTCGAGTGGTCCAGCAGTGACTGGCCGATGGCTGGGTGCATATTCTGCAGCACGCCGGTGTAGCCGCGCAGGAGTTGAATGCGGTTGTCGGCGCCCCATTTCCACAGCAGCGAGTCAGGGCCGAGCGGTGCGCGTTTTACGTCGCGCTTGCCGGTTTTGACACTGCCGTCGAGCAGGTCGTCGAAGCTATCGGATGGCTGTGGCCTTGGCATGGTGTGAAGCGTAACACAATCACGCTCTCCCTTGACCTGTCTCACTGGAAGTTTCTTCCGAATCGTCACGATGGCCGAGCAATTCTTCGCGACGATTCCACGTAAACAATCCGGCAAGCGGCGAGATACCGAAAAGCAGGCCCCAGCGGCGCTTGGCGTCGTCGTCAAGATCGCTGCGCTGAATCTCGCGCAACTTGCGCCACAAGACGAACAACCCAAGGACACTCACCCCGATGACGAAGGCGAGCCCAAGCCACGATGTGGCGTTCATTACTTCTGAAAGTCCACGACGATGCGGGTCGGGTTTTCAAGCACGCTGAGCTTGTACGGGCGCTGCTTGTCCAAACCGACAACGTACTGGGCGTCCGCTTCGAACACGCCGCCGTCCGCGATCTCCGTGATGCTGCCGGCCGCCACGCCGGCAGGGCTGGACTTAGCCAAGACTGCCTCATCTGCAGACATACTTAGCGGCACACCCTGGATGATCAGCGTGAAGTACGCATTACCGGCGGGTTTCAGTGGGAGGCCGGAAGCCTGCTGGCGCGGGTCGGTGTCGTACCCGGCGATCACGCTCGGCGAACCGGTGCCAGACAGTTCCACTACGAGGCGGTCGTATCCCTCGTGCGAACCAGCACGCACGTCTTCGACCATCATCTCGGCGAGTTGCTCGGACTGGATGTGTGTGTCTTCGAGCGAGAACCCATCTTTGGTGGGGGGCTCTACGGGGGCAGCTGCTGCGGCAGGGGAGACATCAGTGGTCGTCGCCGCTTCGCTCGAGGTAGCGGTCGTGCTCTGCGACGTTGGTGCTGTAACGGTGGCGTCGGTACTGGCGTCGGTGCCGGCGTCGTTGTCCGCAGAGCACGCGCCGAGCAGCAGCGCCGCAATGGCACCCGGGATAAGTAGTGTCGTGTGGCGTTTCATAGTCGCCCAGCTTAGGTGGCGCTACCATTGCGGGCGAGCGAAAGAAAGGATGCACATGATCAAGGTTGGAGTGCTTGGCGCACAGGGCAAGGTCGGCTCGGCAGTCGTCGCCGGGGTGAAGAAGGTGGACGATCTCGAGCTGGCGGCGGAGATCAACAAGGGGGACTCGCTGCAAACGCTTGTCGACGAAGGCGTCGACGTCATCGTCGATTTCACCACCCCGAACGCGGTGATGGACAACCTGGAGTTCTGCATTAACAACGGCATTCACTGCGTTGTCGGCACGACTGGCTTCGACGATGCCCGCTACCAGCAGGTCCGCGATTGGTGTGCTGCTAACGAGGGCGTCGGCGTGCTCATCGCTCCGAACTTCGCCATCTCTGCGGTACTCACCATGGCGTTTGCCCGCCAGGCGGCGCCATTCTTCGAGTCGGCGGAGGTCGTCGAGTTCCACCACCCGAACAAACTCGACGCGCCGAGCGGCACCGCAGTCAAGACAGCGCAGGGAATTGCACAGGCCCGCAAGGAAGCCGGCATGGGCGCAATGCCGGACGCAACCGAGCAAGCACTCGACGGCTCCCGCGGCGCCGATGTCGACGGTGTGCCTGTCCACGCGGTACGCATGCAGGGCATGGTCGCGCACGAAGAGGTCATTTTCGGCACCACCGATCAGTCACTGACCATCCGTCAGGACTCTTACGGCCGTGAATCCTTCGTCCCAGGTGTTTTGACTGGTGTGCGCGAAGTGGCCAACCGTCCGGGTCTGACGATTGGCCTCGACGAGTACCTCGGGCTCTAAATGCGCGCCGAGCTCGTCGCCGCAACCGCCCTGCGCAACACCCGCCCCGCAGGCGGCACCGACGCAGAGGCGGTTATCGCGCACGCCGCAACCGCCCTGCGCAACACCCGCCCCGCAGGCGGCACCGACGCAGAGGCGGTTATCGCGCACGCCGCAATGTCGTCCCACGACGCCGAAACAGTGCTGCGCAGGCTTATCGACGACGACCGCACCGACCTTCTCGCCCACGCCAGCGCCACCCTCCACGTGTACGGGGTATCGCGCGCCGCGGCAGAAATCATCCGTGCACACCCCGGTTTCGCGGTGAGCCTGCGTGACGACGACGGCGCGGTCGTCCCGCACCTCATCGCGGAAGACGAGGACCTCGTCAACCTGTTTGACACCGCCATCGAACACATTGCATTCATCCGCCAAGAGCTCCTCGACGGCCTCGAGCACGTGCTTGTCGACGACCCCAACCTGCTCTCTCGGCGCAAACGAGCCGCCGAAGCAGCACGCTTGCTTCAGCCCTTAGCCACCGCAACGCAACTGGTAATCACGGGGTCGTACGGGGCGTGGCGTGGTTTCGTCGAGAAGCACAGCGGAAAATATGAAGACAAAGAAATCAGAATGATCGCACGCGCGTGCCTCGATGTGCTCCAGCCGGAAGCGCCCTTGGTGTTTGAAGATTTGGCGGCAGGGGAACGTCGATAAGCACATACGTGTCAATAGGAGGTATTCTTCTTGCTCATGGGCTCATCATGCAAAGTTGATACAGGCGCCAACACATTCGGCACCGTCTGCGTCGCCATGGTTACGCCGTTTGATTCCGACGGCAACCTCGACCTCGCCGCAGGACGTCGGCTTGCTGCCCACCTTGTAGAAAACGGAATCGACACACTCGTCCTCGCCGGAACCACCGGCGAATCCCCAACAACCAGCGCAGAAGAAAAAGTTGAGCTGCTCAAAGCAGTGCGCGAAGAAGTTGGCACCAACGCAAAAATCGTCGCTGGAGCCGGCTCCAACAACACCCGCCACGCAGTCACGCTGGCACAACAAGCTGCAGACGCGGGCGCAGACGCCCTGCTCGCAGTCACCCCCTACTACTCCAAACCCTCACAGGCCGGAGTAGTCGCGCACTTCAAAGCAATCGCAGCCGCAACCGACCTACCCGTCTGCCTCTACGACATCCCGGGACGCTCCGGGATCCCCATCACTGCCGAATCGATCCGCGAACTCGCCGAGGTCGACAACATTCAGGCAATGAAAGACGCCCGCGGCGACCTCTTCGAAGCCGCAGGCCTCATCCAAGAGACAGGCCTGGCGTGGTACTCAGGCGACGACCCGCTCAACCTGCCCTGGCTCACACTCGGCGCAACCGGAGTTATCTCCGTCGTCGGACACGCAGCACCACAAGCGCTGCGGGGACTCGTGGACGCATTCGAGGCCGGCGACCTCACCCGCGCACGGGAAATCAACGCCAACGTACTCAACGTCCTCGCACGGCAGCAGGCCGAGCTGGGTGGCGTGACATTTGCAAAAGCAGCTCTGCGACTGCAGGGCATCGAAGTGGGAGACCCGCGCCTGCCTGTCGCACCAGCGACAGCCGAGCAGGTCAAGCGGCTCCAAGAAGATATGAAAGAGGCTGGAGTCCTATAAATATGAACGAACCCCGCAACCGCGCCCGCAAGGTGACGCGCAAGGCAGGACCCCCGGAACCGGCTGATCAACAGCCGGTCTTCCAAGCTCCGGAGACCCCGGACACAAACGCACAGAAGAACACCGCCGATAATGGCGGCGACGCGGGCCGTGATGGCGGTCGCGACGGTGGTCGCAATGGCGGCGAAAGGCCGCGCGGCAACCGTGGTGGTAACGGCGGCAACAACGGTGGTGGCGGCAACGGTGGTGGCAGCAGCCGAAACCGTCGCCGTGGCCGTGGTCGCGGTGGCAACCAGGGCGGCGGACGTCGCAACCCGGTGAAGGGAATGCAAGGCGCCGATCTGACCAAGCGCTTGCCAGCCCCGCCGAAACTGGCCAAGGACACCCTGCGTATCTACGCACTTGGTGGCATTTCCGAAATTGGCCGCAACATGACGGTCTTCGAATACAACGGCCGTCTGCTTATCGTGGACTGTGGCGTGCTGTTCCCGAACTCCGACGAGCCGGGCGTGGACCTGGTCCTGCCGGACTTCGGCCCGATTGAGAACAAGCTGGACAAGATCGACGCGCTCATCGTCACCCACGGCCACGAAGACCACATCGGTGCGATCCCGTGGCTGCTGAAGCTGCGCCACGACATCCCGATCTACTCGTCCAAGTTCACCAACGCCCTGATCAAGGCAAAGACGCAGGAGCACCGCCAGCGTCCGAAGCTCAACGACGTGAACAAGGACTCCGAGGTCACCGTCGGCCCGTTCCGCCTGCGCTTCTGGCACGTCAACCACTCCATTCCGGAGTGCCTCGGCGTATCCATCAAGACCGGTGCCGGACACGTCGTGATGACCGGCGACGTCAAGGTCGACCAGACCCCGTACGACGGCAAGCCGACCGACCTGCCGGCCCTGTCGCGTCTTGGCGACGAAGGCATCGACCTGTTCATGTGTGACTCCACCAACGCCACCATCCCGGGCATCTCCGCCTCTGAGGCGGGTATTGAGGAGACGCTGATCCGCCTCGTCGGTAATGCTCGCCAGCGCGTTGTCATTGCCTCGTTCGCCTCCAACGTTGCACGTGTGCAGATGGCGGTCAACGCCGCTGTGGCCAACAACCGCAAGGTTGCCTTCAACGGCCGATCCATGCTCCGCAACATGGAGATTGCGGAGAAGATGAACCTGCTCAAGGCTCCGAAGGGCACGATCATTCCGATCGAAGAAGCCGCGAAGATGGCCCCGCATAAGACGGTACTGATCACTACGGGTACGCAGGGTGAGCCGATGGCGGCACTGTCGCGCATGTCTCGCCGCGAGCACCGTCAGATCACCATCCATGACGGCGACACGATCATCCTGTCGTCCTCGCTCATTCCGGGCAACGAGGAGGCCGTGTTTGCGGTGATTAACAACCTCGCCCAGATCGGTGCGAACGTGATCACCAACGCTGAGGCGCACGTTCACGCGTCCGGCCACGGCTACGCTGGCGAGCTGCTTGCGCTGTACAACGCAGCACGCCCGCGCAACGCCATGCCGGTGCACGGCGAATGGCGTCACATGCGCGCGAACAAGGAGCTCGCGATCTCTACTGGTGTGAAGCCGAATAACACGGCGCTTGCCCAGAATGGTGTTGTCGTCGATATGCACAAGGGCAACATCAAGGTTGCCGGCCAGTACCAGGTGGGCCAGCTCTACGTTGACGGCGTGACCATGGGTGACGTCGACCCGGACGTGCTCGCCGATCGTACGTCGCTGGCATCCGGCGGTGTCGTGTCGATTACCTGTGTTATCGACGACGCCACGGGTCGTCTCCTTGAAGCACCTCGCGTATCGACGACCGGCTACTCCGACGATGACCGCGACTTCAACAAGAAGGTCGTCGAAGGTGTTGAAGCCGTCATGGGTGACCTCGCTGCGGAAGGCGAGAACGATCCGTTCCGCATGGTGCAGCAGATCCGCCGCAAGGTCTCGCGCGCGATCGAGCAGAACTACAAGCGTCAGCCTGTGATCCTGCCGACCGTTGTGCCGATGTCGTCCGACAACCACATCGCGACTGAGGAAGAAATCGCCGCTACTCGCGAGTCCCGCTAGTTCGCTGCGTTAACCCCCCAAATCGGGGTCTGGCCGTAACGCCGGGCCCCGATTTTGCTATTTCAGAGGTATGAAAAAGTCACTCGTAGCACTCACCGCCACCGCGACCCTTCTCGCAGCCACGCCTGCACTTGCCGACGAGCGAGCACATCCGCTGCCGGAGGGGACACCGGTTCCGTACGATCCGGGCTACACCGGATACTGGATGAGCCACGACGTTGTGCGCCCTGGTGATCAGGACTACTACTCGGCTAATAACGATGCGATTCGCGTGCTGGGTCGTTTCGACGGCGACCAGATCCTGTGCGCACACTACAAAGGTGGCATGCAGGGGTGCTACGTCGAAGGTCAGACGGTCACCGATTTGGGTTACGGCGCGTCGGGTCGGGTCGTGACCACTGACAAGACGTGGGCGATGTTCGCACCTGTACTCCGAGTTTTCATCAATATCGAGCAGAATCTCTTTAGCGTGTTCCGGAGCGCGCAGCTGCTCTAAAAGCTCGTGGCTATGCTCGTTGGCATGTCTTTTGCACAACGAGAACGCTCACGTCTGGCCGAGTTGTTCCTTGAGGTAGGCCCTGATGCGCCCACCTTGAACGAAGGGTGGAACACCTTCGACTTGGCCGCACACCTGCTGATCCGCGAGTCGAAGCCCTTGGCGTTGCCGGGCATGTTCGTGGACGCACTGTCGGGTATGATGGAGAAGGAAACCTCAAAGGTGAAGGCCCGCCCATACACCGAGGTGGTGAACGAGTGGGCGGCCGGCCCGCCGGTGTGGATCAAGCCGTTCGATGCTGCAATGAACACTGCCGAGCACTTTATTCACCACGAGGATGTGCGCCGGGGTGGGGGAGAGGTGCGCCCGCGCGACTTTTCTCGCACGGTGAACGCGCAGCTTTTGGCGCTGGCGAAGCGCTTCGGCGCGATGACGTTGCGCAAGGCTCAAGCGCCCGTGATTCTGACACCGCCGGACCTGCCGCCGGTGACTCTCGGGGATAAGGCAGGGGTGGCACAGCGTGGCGACGACGTCGTGCGCGTCAGCGGGGCACCCGGCGAATTGCTGTTGTGGGTATCGGGTCGCAACGCTGCGGAGATTGAACTGACCGGCGCATTGGAAGCGCTCGATGGTCTGGATGTCAAGATTTAACGCTTGACACCGCGCCTCTGGTGTGGCGTATGGGGAAAATGTGACTTAAGGCGTTAGAGTTACACCCATGTCTGTCAAAAACACCGCACCGCGTAACTCGCGGTCTTCTTCACGCCGCTCGGCGGACGGCACCCGCTACGGCGGGCCGGTGTCGATGACACACCCGCCGACCTCTTCCACCGTGGCCGCCGACACTGCCGATGAGCGCGTCGGCTCTGCGTACAAAGTGGTCGGTAGTTCCCTCGGCGCCGCAGCCCGCGGCGTCGGTTCGTTTCTCCGGCGCGAGCCGCGCCACCATGAGCAGGAAGAAGAGAATCTGAGTACCTCACGCCGTCGCCCGCGACGCGACCAGTACGACGACCACGACGAGCTCGAGCAGCGTGACGACGACCCCACGCCCCGCACCAGCACCTTCGAGCATCACGCCGACGCTTGGGGCCTTGTGCTCATCGGCCTGGCCGCGGTTATTGGTGGCTCGGTGTGGTTCGATGTTGCAGGCCCGGTCGGGGACTTGATCTCCACCGGCACCCATTGGTTGATCGGTGCGGGTGCGCTGATCCTGCCGGTCGTGCTCGTCGGCGTCGCTATTGCGCTCATGCTTAACGTGCGCGCGAGCGACGAGGTTCGCGCACGCGCCGCTCTGGGCTTCAGCATCATCGCAGTGGCGATGCTTGGCCTCATCCACGTGTTTGCCGGCAACCCTTCGGCATGGGAAGACCGCCGAATCGCTGGCGGCGCGATCGGTGCCTTCACCGGTGGTTTGCTCGCTGCCGGGTTTTCCTCGTTCGTTGCCGTGCCGCTGCTGGGCTTGATCGTGCTGTACGGCGCGCTCAAAGCGACAGGTATTACGGTGCGCGAGGCCTACGACTACGTCAAGGGCCTCGTTGCCGGCATGCTCAACGCAGAAGACGATGAGGACGACGACCCGTACTCGCACGTCGACGCAGACCTCGATGACATTGCAGAAGGCCGCGACCGCCCACGCCCACGCGCGTCGCGTCCAGCGCCACGTCTGATGCCTCGTCCGCGCCGCCCGCGCACGCCGATGGAGAGTTACCCCACCAACGAGGACGAAGACGACGACCTGTTCGACTTCGCCGACGACCTCAACGACACCGACGACACCTCCGAACCAGAACCAGAACCGGAGGCGACCACGGTCGTTCCTCGTCCGAAGCGTCGCCCCGCACCGACGCCAGCGCCGGCACCAGCGCAGACGACCCGCGCCGACAACAACCCCAACGAGACGAAGGTGTTGGAGCGCCCGGAAGAGACGTCGGATCGTCGTCAAGCAGGGGCTCCCGATGCCGTCGAGACCTCGCGCGAGCAGATGGCGAAAGCCATCGCCGCACGCTCCGGCATCGACGCCTCCAAAATCCCTGCAACCACCCCAAAGTCCGAAACCCAACCACCGGCACCGAAGCAGGTACGCAAGATCCCGCAGGGCGACTACACCCTGCCCTCAACCGACCTGCTCATCCCCGGCAACCCGCCGAAGACGCGCACCGAAGCCAACGACCGCATGATCGAAGCCATCACCGATGTCTTCGAAGAATTCAACGTCAACGCACAAGTCACCGGCTTCTCCCGCGGCCCGACAGTGACCCGTTACGAGGTCGAACTTGGCCCAGGTGTGAAGGTCTCCAAGATCACCAACCTGCAGTCCAACCTCGCCTATGCGGTGGCCACCGACAACGTCCGCCTGCTCACCCCGATCCCCGGCAAATCCGCCGTCGGCATCGAGGTACCCAACGCTGACCGCGAAATGGTACGCCTGCGCGACGTGCTCGACGCACCGAACGTGGCGTCGCAGGACGATCCGATGCTCATCGGTCTGGGCAAGGACATCGAAGGCGACTTCATCGCGTCGTCGGTACAGAAGATGCCGCACCTGCTGGTTGCGGGTTCGACGGGTTCCGGTAAGTCAGCGTTCGTGAACTCCATGCTCATCTCGTTGCTCACGCGCGCCACCCCTGAGGAGGTCCGCCTCATCCTGGTGGACCCGAAGATGGTGGAACTGACCCCGTACGAGGGCATCCCGCACCTGATCACGCCGATTATCACTCAGCCGAAGAAGGCGGCCGCAGCCTTGCAGTGGTTGGTGGAGGAGATGGAGCAGCGCTATATGGACATGAAGTCCGCGCGCGTGCGCCATATCAAGGACTTCAACCGCAAGGTGCGCTCTGGTGAGCTGACGGCCCCTCCGGGGTCGGAGCGTGAGATGCGTCCGTACCCGTTCATCGTGTGTGTTGTCGACGAGTTGGCAGACCTGATGATGACGGCGCCGAAGGAAATCGAGGACTCGATCGTTCGTATCACGCAGAAGGCGCGTGCGGCCGGTATCCACTTGGTGCTTGCGACCCAGCGTCCGTCCGTGGATGTGGTGACTGGTCTGATTAAGACGAACGTGCCGTCGCGTCTTGCGTTTGCGACCTCGTCGTTGACGGACTCTCGCGTGATCCTCGACCAGGGCGGTGCCGAGAGGCTCATCGGTATGGGTGATGGTTTGTTCATCCCGCAGGGTGCCGGCAAGCCGCAGCGTATGCAGGGCGCGTTCGTTTCGGACGAGGAGATCCAGGCGGTTGTCGACGCTGCGAAGTCCCAACAGGACGAACCCGACTACGTTGAGGGCGTCACGGAGGATAAGCAGGCGGAAGCCAAGGTCATTGACGACGACATCGGTAAGGACATGGACGACCTCCTCGAGGCCGTCGAGCTGGTGGTGACCTCCCAGCTGGGTTCGACGTCGATGCTGCAGCGCAAGTTGCGTATCGGTTTCGCCAAGGCTGGCCGCCTGATGGACCTGATGGAATCTCGCGGTGTGGTCGGCCCGTCTGAGGGGTCGAAGGCTCGCGAGGTGTTGGTCAAGCCGGAGGAGTTGGAGACGATCATCTGGATGATCAAGGGCGCCGATCCGGCTGAGGCACCCAAGGACGTCATGCTTGACGACGACACCACCACCGACGGCCCTGACTCTGGCAGTGACACTGGCGGCACCGACGGCGACACCCGCACCGTCACCGCCACGTACAACCCCACTGGGGGAGCCTTCTAGCCTGTCTGAGGGCATGTCGAATAACCCGCCGTGTGCGGGTTTTCGTCGTTAAGTAGCCGCTAGCCGAAGAGTTGCTGCATTGCCCCCGCTTCGGTCACGGGAACCGGCACACCACTTGGCGAGACCCACGTCGGGGTGCCGTTGATGATTTCGATGCGCCCTCGACTGGTGTGCCAAGGGTCGTCGTCGTTGACCCGGTTGTGGTAGCTGCACAGGGGTGCGAGGTTATCTATGTTGGTTTCTCCGCCGTGCTTCCAGGCCGTGATGTGGTGAATCTCGCACGAGTCAGCTCCATGACGGCAAGAGGGGAAGGGACAACGAGGCATGAGCAGGCGTGCGAGGTCGCGCTGTTTTTTGTTGGCGAAGCGCTGTGTCCGGTAGAGGTTCACCGCCCCGGCTTGCGGGTGGAACAGGGCGATTTCGCCGAAGGTGAGATTGAGGTACTCGGCTCCGGTCATGGTGGTGCCGTCGGTAAGTACGAGGGTCACATCCTCGCCGTCGCCGGAGAGGATCTGGATGTGCTCAGGTAGCGGTGCGAGCACTATAGGGCGGGGAGCGGCGTGTGGGATGGAGGTGCCGTCGCGAAGCAGTGAGAGAAAGGCGTCAAGCATCTGCGGTGCCGCGGGCCGTGAGCTGTCCACGTGCTGGCGCAGGGCGTGCTCGAGATCCGCGATGTCTCGCTCGGAGGCGGTGACCCTCATCGTCCGCATCCCAAGGGTGGAGCAGGAGAACGTGACCTGTGCCTTCGGCATCCTCGGCGCCGTTGGTGGGATGAGGTCTTTTGCAGCCTGGCGCAGTGTGGCGAAGCTGCCGTGGACGGCGAGGAGCTTGTGGCGCACGCGCCAACGTTCGCCCTCATCGTCGATTGCAGTCAGCCGGTTCTCGATGTACGACAGCCGGTCCAAGTCGAACGCGCCAGCGCGGGCCGCCTCAAGGGCTCGGCGCTGCTGCTTGGTCCACTTTGTGGCGCCGAAGTAGACGTCGTGGATGCGGCCCCAGGCGGTCACGGTTGCTGGCCGGCAGCGGCTGGCAAGTGCGGCTGCACGGTTGAAGCCTTGCAGGCTATCCACCGTGGGCAGGTCTGCGAGGAAGGTTTCAAATGGGCTCATGCCTCGCACGTTAAACCAGTTGCGCAATGCCCGGCAGGGCCCTTGTGGATAACCGCGTTGACACATCAACAAACTGGGGTGGTTATCCACATTCGCGACACCAAAAAAGTGTGTGTATTGTGTTACCCACTTGGAGGGGAGTACCCCGGAAGTGTTCTGGATCGTCAACACGGTGTCGTCGAAAAGTGATGGCCCCGGTCCGAACAGCCCACTTGGGTGGGGGAGACCTCCGGTCGTTTCTGCTACCGGAGGATTAAACGCATGCATGTGCCGTTAAGTATATGGCTGATCACCTCTGCGGTGATCCTGGGATTTTTCATCTTTGACTTCGTCTCGCACGTGCGTACCCCGCACGAGCCGACGATGAAGGAATCGGGCGGCTGGGCCCTGTTCTACATGACCATGGCCTGCATTTTCGGCGGGATCGTGTGGTGGCTGTGGGACGGCGAACACGGCATGCAGTTCTTCACCGGCTACATCACTGAGCTGTCGCTGTCGGTGGATAACCTTTTCGTGTTCGCGCTGATCATGGGTGCGTTCAAGATCCCACGCGCGTATCAGCAAAAGGTGTTGCTGATCGGCATCGTGATCGCGCTGATCTGCCGTCTCGTATTCATTCTGTTGGGTGCCGTGATCATCGAGGCCTGGTCGGACGTGTTCTACATCTTCGCCGCCTTCCTGATCTACACCGCGATCAAGATGGTGTACGACGAGGTGACGGACCAAGAGGATCCGGATCCGAACGACATGATGGTGGTCAAGACGCTACGCAAGGTTATTCCGGTGACCAGCTCGTACCACGGAGACCGTCTCGTTTCCGCTACCCAGGCTGGCAAGCGCGCGGTTACCCCGCTGTTTGTGGCGCTGCTGTCCATCGGGTTCATCGACGTGATGTTCGCCTTCGACTCCATCCCGGCGATCTACGGCATCACCCAGGAATCCTTCCTCGTGTTCACCGCCAACGCGTTCGCGCTGCTGGGCCTGCGCCAGCTCTACTTTCTGCTCAACGGCCTGCTCGACCGCCTGGTATACCTGCCGTACGGCCTCGCGGTGGTGCTCGGCTTCATTGGTGTGAAGCTGCTGTTGCACGCGCTGCACGAGAACAACCTGTCGTTCATCAATGGCGGCGAGGGTCTCGACGTGCCGGAGGTCGGCAC
Organism: Corynebacterium sp. HMSC05C01; assembly: GCF_001807155.1. NCBI lineage: Bacteria > Bacillati > Actinomycetota > Actinomycetes > Mycobacteriales > Corynebacteriaceae > Corynebacterium > Corynebacterium sp. HMSC05C01. The sequence goes on from NZ_KV787954.1 coordinate 242,551, forward strand.
TGTCGCCTCGCTGCTGATCATCGTCGGCGTGCTCGCGATCACCGCGGTTGCATCTGTGATCAAGGACCGCGCCGACGTGAAGGCAGGTGTCCGTGATCCGAACGAAAACCAGTACCACATTGATTTCGACGACCACGGCAACCGCCGCAAGGTCGACCGTCACGGACACCATGTTGAGTGGATCGACGACCCGGCGACATCTGGCAAGGGCGATCACACCGCGACGGGATCGCGCGAGACCGCCCACCTCGATGTCGCGCGTGGCGGTAGGAAGGCTTAGCCGAAGATATTCATCACCGGGTTCCACTCCCGGATCTCGCGCGCTGCGAGTGCGCCGGCGGTCGTGTATGGGTCTTGATCCAGCACGGCCGCCGCATCAGCTTCAGTGGCAGTGTCGGGCAGTTGCAGGATGATCAGGGCTTGATTGACGCCGATAAACGGGCCGGATCCCACGATGCGTCCGAGTGCGAGTTGCGAGGAGATGAATTCGCGGTGGGCGGGGCGGGTGTCGTCGACAAGCGTTTGCTCGCCGTAGGTGTAGGTTGCTGCGAAATACTTCATGGAGGGCAGTCTAGGTGGAACGCGTGAGATGGGTATGGTGGATCGCGTGATGCAAACGGATAAGCCGTCGAATTGGAATCTGCCGAATGTGTTGACGTCTCTGCGGATTCTGTTCATTCCTGTGTTCGCGTGGCTGGTGCTTTCGGAGCGCTGGTGGTGGGCGTTTGGCCTGTTTGTGGCGTTGATGATCACAGATAAGCTTGACGGGGATATTGCTCGTGCGCGGGGGCTGATTACGGATTTCGGCAAGATTGCTGATCCGATCGCGGACAAGGCGTTGATGATTACTGCGCTGGTTACGTTGAATATTGCGGGGCCGTTGCCGGTGTGGGTCACTGTGGTGATCGTGGCTCGTGAGCTGGGGATCACGGTGTGGCGTATGTGGATGTTGCGTCGCGGTCTGGTGGTGCCGGCGTCGAAGGGCGGCAAGGTGAAGACTGTCCTGCAGTCGCTGGCGGTTGGCCTGTACTTGTGTCCGTTGCCCGCATGGGCGGATACGCCGGTGTTTGTGGTGATGTTGCTCGCGGTGGCGGTCACCGTGGTTACGGGTGTGCAGTATTTGGTTGATGCAGGAAAGGCGAACAAATGACGACGGCGCAATTGCTTATCGACGAACTACGTTCCCGGAACCAAACCATCGCTTTTTGCGAGTCGCTGACTGCCGGGCTTGCTGCTGCGACCCTTGCGGACGTGCCGGGTGCTTCCGACGTACTCGTCGGCGGTTTGGTGACGTACTCGGCGGAGCTCAAAACCGAGTTGGCCCACGTTCCGGCAGAGTTGATCGAGCAAGAGGGCGTGGTCTCTGCTGCGGTGGCCCGGGAGATGGCGCGCGGTGCTCGTAGGGTGTGCGGGACGGATTGGGCGGTTGCGCTTACTGGCGTCGCAGGGCCCGGTGCGCAAGACGGTATGCCGGCTGGCACGGTGTGGATTGGGCTGGCTGGGCCGCAGTGGACGGCGTCGTCGCAAGCTGCGGAACTGCTCGATTCGGAAGCGGGCCGGTATGCGCTTGTCGATGGACATGCGACCCCTGTCCGAGTCCTCGCAGGGTCGCGGAACGAGATTCGCCGACGCGCGGTCGAAGCGGCCCTGGTTGGTGCGCTGACTGGCGTTCGGGAACAAAACTAGACCACCGATCGTTGGAGCAGCTGATGACAACTACGACTCTGCTTTACGAAGCCCCGGTAGAACTGCCGATTGCATCCGCCCCAGCGCGTGAGCCGCTGTTCCGCGAAGCCCTCGGTATGTCGCTGCGCGCTTTTCGCGCTGATAAGGGCGTAACTCTTCGCACGTTGGCGAAGGAGGCTCGCGTGTCTTCCGGCTACATCTCGGAGTTGGAGCGCGGTCGCAAGGAAGTGTCCTCTGAACTGCTTGCAGCGCTGTGCGAGGCACTGGACACCACGGTGTCTGAGGTGTTGCTGGAAGCGGTGGCGAATATGTCGCTGCATTCCTTCAACGAGGAACTCGCGGTTACCTCTCCGGCGGCTGCGGAAGCGTAACGGAGCTCACCCGACTATTGTGGGTGGAGTTTGACGCACTAACTAATGAAGATGAAAGGTCGCGGTGATTAGCCATGGCGAACCCCTTTTCCAAGTTCTGGAACTACCTGATGGCTCTCTTCGACAACAAGATCGAAGAGAACGCTGACCCGAAGATCCAGATTGAGCAGGCCATCAACGAGGCGCAGCGCCAGCACCAGGCACTGTCGCAGCAGGCTGCCGCGGTGATTGGTAACCAGCGTCAGTTGGAGATGCAGCTCAACCGTCGCCTCGAGGATGTTGAGAAGCTGCAGGCGAATGCCCGCCAGGCGCTCAAGCTTGCTGATAAGGCTCGCGGCGAGGGCAACGCGCAGAAGGCGCAGGAGTACGAAAACGCCGCGGAGGCGTTTGCGGCACAGCTGGTCACCGCTGAGCAGGGTGTGGAGGATACTAAGCAGCTCCACGACCAGGCGCTGCAGCAGGCAGCTCAGGCGAAGCAGGCTGTGGAGGGTAACGCGGCACACTTGCAGCAGCAGGTTGCTGAGCGCTCGAAGCTCCTGTCGCAGCTGGAGCAGGCGAAGATGCAGGAGAAGGTTTCGGAGACGATGCAGTCGATGAACTCGATTACTGCGTCCGGTCCGAACTTGGATCAGGTTCGTGAGAAGATTGAGCGTCGTTACGCTAACGCGCTTGGTGCCGCCGAGTTGGCGCAGAACTCCATTCAGGGTCGTATGGCTGAGGTTGAGCAGGCCGGTATCCAGATGGCTGGTCACGGCCGCTTGGAGCAGCTGCGTGCGGAGATGGCAGGCGAGCTCACCGCTGGCAAGAAACAGGCGATTGAGCCGGGGCAGTCCGCTACCGACGCTAACGTCAGCGATGATGCGGTTGCGCAGCGCATGCGCGAACTGCGCGGCGAGTAAATCACAACGTCGAAGGCCCGAGGCACATCGCTTCGGGCCTTTTCGCTGCGTGGGGTTAGTCCACGGCGCCGCGCGCCATCAGCGCTTCACCGATCATCTTCGCCCGCCGCACGGAGCGGATGACCAGGGGAGTGCCGAACGCTAGGAGGGAGAAGCCAGCCCCGCGGGCTTTGCGGGCGTCGAGGACTTCGTTCGCGGTCGCGAGTGTCAGCGGAATCAGGCGAATGGTGAGTGCAATGGTGAGCGAGATGAGTTCGCCTGTGCGTCCCAACGGTGCGAGTGCTCGGTCGAGGGCGTCAAGGAGTTCCTGGACCGGGGTGGTCAGTGTGAGCAGGTTCGCCGCCGCGATGGTGGCAAGCAGCCCGGTAAGAAGTGTGGCCGCCGATTCAATGCCGTTTTGCCACACCATGAACGCGCCTAAAAAGATCAGGAAAGGCAGGAGTGGCACGAGTTGGCGCCACGCGATCCTCATGGGAATGCGTGCCCACAAGTAGAGCACCAGCACAAACCCGAGTGCGGCGGCTGCGTGCCAGGGCCGGGTGGGCAGGACAGTGACCCCGATGATGAAGACCACCAGCAGCACGAACTTCAGCGCTGGCTGCATGCGGTGGAGCAGTGTGTCGCCGGGGATGTAGACACCGAGGGGGAGTTCGCGGATCATGGTTTGTTATCCATGAGGTCGGTGTAGAACGCGATGGCGTCGGCGGGGTTGCTGTCGTAGACGAGTGTGCCGTCGTCGATGACGAGGACGCGTTCGAAGTCGCGCAGCATGTCCAGGTCGTGTGTGACCACGATGAGTTGCTGCTCGAGTGCGTTAAGTTCGCGCACGATTCGTTTGCGGTTGCGCAGGTCAAGCAGTGTCGTGGGTTCGTCGGCGATGATGGTATCTGGTTCGATCACCATCACGGATGCAAGTGCGAGCATCTGTTTTTCGCCGCCCGACAGGGTGTGCGGTGAGTTTTCGGCGAGGTCGGTGAGTTCGAAGCGGGCGAGAGCGTCGTCGACACGCGATCGCACTTCGTCGCGGGGGAGTTTGAAGCGGCGAAGAGAGAAGGCGACGTCGTCGGAGACGCGTGGCATGACGATTTGGGATTCGGCGTCGGAGAAGACGAATCCGACGCGTTTGCGGACGTCGCGGCCTTGGGTGGTGGGGGAGAGGTCGTCGTAAAGCACTTGCCCTGAAGTGGGTTCGATGAGTCCGTTGATGAGGCGCACGGTGGTGGATTTGCCGGAACCGTTGGAGCCGATGATGCCGATGCGTTGCTCACTCAGGCGCGTGGTGAGTGGCTGAAGGACGGTGTTGCCGTCGTAGGTGACGGCTGCGCCTTTGAATTCGATGACGGGCATCGTGCTTATCGACGACTACCGCGCAGGTCAGGAAACGCCTGGTGCACCGCGATTGCGATGGCGATCATGAGAGCGACCTTGCCGGCGTCAGGCAGCAGGAATGGCACCTGTGCGGCCCATGCTGCGCCGAAGGACATCTCAGCGCGGGCCATGAGGCCGAATACGCCGCAGAGGTACTGGAAGAACAGGGCAACGTAGCCGGCGACGATGAGGACGCCGATCGTAGCCGCGGTGTTGCGGCGGAATGGCGCACGGTAGGCGATCAGGCCCGCGACGGTAGCGGAGACGAGGTAGCCCACAAGGTAGCCCACGGTCGTGCCGCCGAGTGCGGAGATGACGGTGCGGCCGCCTGCAAGCACGGGTAGTGCGAGGCCGACCAGGAGGAAGATACCTGCGGTGAACAGGCCGCGGCGCCAGCCGAGGACGAGGCCGGCGAGGATGATGGCTGCGTTTTGCAGCACGATAGGCACGCCTGCGGCGCCGACGGGGATGGAGACGAAGCCGAGAGCGATGATGATGGCCGCGAAGACGGCGATGAGCGCAATGTCCTGCGCGGTGGAAGATTTACTCATGCGCGGCAGTGTACCTGAACGCCGTTCAATAACGCGTGTTCGGGTAGCGTGTTGAGTCATGCGTTTGACGGAGTTTCATCAACTGGTCGAGGACGAATTTGGCGCGGGTCGAGCCAAGTGGATTATCGATACGCAGGTGATACCGGGCTACGAGCGCACCGCGGCGGACATGATCGAAAGTGGTGTCGATCCCCGCGAGGCGTGGCGCGGACTCTGTGAAGCGTTTGACATTCCGGAAGAGCGCCGACTTGGCATTGACAGGCCCGGGTTTTGAATTCCCGTTCGAACACGTTTGCGTGTACAGTGTTCGGTGTCGTAGCCGCATTCTAAAGTGGCTCCTGTATTCGCCCCCGAGGAACTTTCCTTGTTTTGGAGGGAACCGAAGGGTAGGCGCGTGCGTCTAATAGGCACGGACTAACACACAGTGTGGATGCGGCAACCGTCGCACCACCGACAATTTGGAGGAAAACACCACATGGCAACGAAGAAGAAGACTGCCGCTTCCGCCGCGAACTCGCGCCAGAACGCGCTCGACGCTGCGCTTGCGATGATTGAGAAGGACTTTGGCAAGGGCGCCGTCATGCGCCTGGGCGACGAGAATCGCCCACCGATTCAGTCCATCTCTTCCGGCAACACTGCTATCGACGTTGCCCTTGGTATCGGCGGCTGGCCACGCGGCAGGGTCGTGGAGATCTACGGCCCGGAGTCGTCCGGTAAGACCACCGTTGCCCTGCATGCGATTGCGGAGGCGCAGCGCGCAGGCGGCATCGCGGCGTTCATCGATGCCGAGCACGCCCTCGACCCTGACTACGCCCGCAAGCTCGGCGTGGACACCGACAATTTGCTGGTCTCCCAGCCGGATACGGGCGAGCAGGCGCTTGAGATCGCGGACATGCTGGTGCGTTCTGGTGCTATCGACATGATCGTGATCGACTCTGTTGCAGCGCTGACCCCGAAGGCTGAAATCGAGGGCGAGATGGGTGACTCCCATGTCGGCCTCCAGGCACGTTTGATGTCGCAGGCACTGCGCAAGATGACCGGTGCGCTGTACAACTCCGGGACTACCGCGATCTTCATTAACCAGCTGCGTGAAAAGATTGGCGTGATGTTCGGCTCCCCGGAGACGACCACTGGCGGTAAGGCCTTGAAGTTCTACGCGTCGGTGCGTTGCGATGTCCGCCGTATTCAAACCCTGAAGGACGGCCAGGATTCCATCGGTAACCGCACCAGGATGAAGGTTGTGAAGAACAAGGTTTCCCCGCCGTTCAAGATCGCCGAGTTCGACATCATGTACGGCGAGGGCATCTCGCGGGAGTCCTCCATCATCGACATGGGCGTGGAAAACGGCATTGTGAAGAAGTCCGGCTCGTGGTTCACCTACGAGGGCGACCAGTTGGGGCAGGGTAAGGAAAAGGCGCGCCTGTTCCTCAAAGACAACCCGGACCTGGCCGACGAAATCGAAGACAAAATCTTCCGCGCGCTTGGTGTGGGCAAGTATGCCAATGTTGACGACGATGCCTTGTCGGATGATCCGGTGGACATGGTGCCCAACATCGATTTTGACGACGAAGACGACGCCAAGGCGGACGAGAAGTAGCATATGGCGGACCCCGAAAAGATTGCGCGCCTCAAAGCTGCTCTCGAGGCGTACGAGCCGGGGTCGGGTTTCATCGACCACGCACATGAGGAGGCGAAGGCGCCGGTACGCAAACGCGCATTAGGGCTGCTGGATCAGCGGGCGCGCTCGCGTGAGGAGCTGCGTGGTCGGCTGATCAAGGCTGAGTTTGAGCCCATGCTTGTCGACGAAGTTCTCGACGACCTCGCCAGCTCAGGCCTGCTCAACGACGCAGCATTTGCTTCTGAGTGGGTGCGTCAGCGCGCTGCGCGTCGCGGAAAGTCTGCTCGTGCGCTCGATATGGAGCTGCGTGACAAAGGGGTGGGTAGTGCGGACCGTGCGGCTGCGCTCGAGCAGATCACAGACGACGACGAGGAGCGCATTGCTCGCGGAGTTGCCGAAAAGGCGGCACGCAAGGTGAAACGCGCACCCGAGGACCGGGCCGAGTATGACAAGTTCCTGCGCCGCATCGTTGGGGCGCTCGCCCGCCGTGGGTTTAACCAGGGGCTAGCGATGCGCCTGGGGAGGGAAGCGCTCGACGAACGCATCGCCGAGTGTGCAACCCACCCGTGACGCGGGCTTAGTGTTTCTCCACGGGGTTGTCGATCTGCTGGTAGCCGGGGGCTTGCCAGTCGAGGTTGACGGTGTCCTTGGTGTCCAGGCCCACTTCCTTGCCAGCGGTGGGCACCTTGGCAAAGGGGTTGCGGCGCGCTCGGCCGGCGCGTAGTTGGCGCTCGACGCGGGTTGCGAGCATTGTCAGCGCGTAGTTGATCAGGATCATGATGATGGCCACCACGATGAGCGACGCCAAGTAGTTCCGGTTTGCAGAGGCGACCTGCGTGCCGGAGCGGACAACCTCGACGTAGCCAATTTGGTAGCCCAGGGCGGAATCCTTCAGCGCAATGACCATCTGGGAAATCAGTGCCGGGAGCATGGCAGCAACGGACTGGGGCAGCAAAATCTTGCCCATCGTCTGCCAGTGGCTTAAGCCAAGCGCCTGAGCGGCTTCGGTTTGGCCGCGGGGTAGCGATTTGATGCCGGCGCGGAGGATCTCGGCGATAACGGAGCCGTTGTAGAGCGTCAGTGCCACAACGACGGCCCAAAACGCGAGCGACGCTGGTGGAACGATCTTGTATACCGCGAAGACCTGGTACAGGAAGATCATGAGCAGCAGCACTGGAATGGCGCGGAAGAACTCGACAACCACAGCGCAGAAGCCACGCACGAGTTTGTTCGGGGCAAGGCGGCCAAGTCCGAAGATGACACCGAAGACAATTGCGAGCAGCACTGATAGGACGGCTGCTTTAATCGTGCCGACGAGGCCGGGGATGATGTAGGTGGTCCAGGTGTTTCCCTGGGTGAAGGGGGTCCAGCGCTCAGCATCGAGTTGGCCGTGTGTGGCTAGTTTGCTCAGTACCCACCAGCCGACGAGAAGTAGGACAGCGATGGTGATTGCGGTGTAAATGTAGTTGCGGCGTACGGCTTTGGGCCCGGGGGCGTCGTAAAGCACGGTTGCGCGGAGTGAGGATGGCATTAGCGTTTCACCGCCAGACGGTTAGACAGCCAGCCGATGACGAGCCCTGTTGGCAGTGTGAGCACGATGAAGCCGAGGGCGAAGATGCCGAAGATGGCGAAGAGCTGGTTTGCGTGGAATTCGATGGTGGATTTCATCAGCAGCGATGCTTCCGCGACGCCGATGACCGATGCGATCGTGGTGTTCTTCGTCAAAGCGATCAGCGTGTTGCCCAGCGGAACGATTGCTGCACGCAGAGCTTGGGGGAAGATAATCAACGAGAAGATCTGCCCGAAGCTCAGTCCGAGGGAGCGTGCGGCTTCGGCTTGTCCGAAGTGAACGGTGTTGATGCCGCTTCGGAGCGATTCGGCGACGAAGCACGAGGTGTACAAAACGAAGCCGAGGATCGCGAGGCGGAAGTTTTGGTCTGCAAGGTAGGTGCTGGATTCGCGGCTCGCGAGCTCAAGGCCAAGGTTTTGGTAGAGGCCGAACGAGCAGAACAGGATCACAAGTGTCAGCGGGGTGTTGCGCACGGTGTTGATGTAAAACGCCGACAGGTTCCGCAGGATGGCAACGGGGGAGACCCGCATAGCAGTGAGTAGGGTGCCCAGGATCATTGATCCGATGGCGGAGTAGAAGGTCAGCTTGATTGTGGTCCAGAATGCTGGCCACAGTTTGGGCGCGAGATCAGCCCACATTGCATCCATGGTGGGAACTTCCAATACGTGAAGGAGATGAAGAAGGGTTGGGGCTCGGTGGCCGGGTGGGGTTCACCCAGCCACACGGCAGGTGCTACTCGACGAAGGACAGGTCGCCGACCTTGTCCTTTTCAACACCTTGGCCGCCGTCGAGGTTGTCGTTGACGAACTTGTCAAAGGATCCGTCCTCGTAAAGGGCGTTGAGTGCCTTGTTGACGGCCTCGAGTGCGCCCGGGTCTTCCTTCTTCAGGCCGACGCCGTAGTGCTCGTTGGTGAACTGCTCGCCGTCCTTCTTCAGCTCGACGACCTTGAAGTCGCCCGGGGACTGTGCGGAGTAGCCGCCGAGGATGGTTGCGTCGGTGGTGAGGGCGTCGACGTTGCCGTTGCGCAGGGCTTCGACGCAGGAGGAGTAGGTGTCGTATTCCTGGAGCTGGACGCCCGGCAGGGTGTCCTTGACCTTCTGTGCCGGGGTGGAGCCGGTGACGGAGCAGAGGATGCGGCCGTCGAGGGCTTCGAGGCCGGTGATCTCGGCGTCGTCGGAACGGACGAGCAGGGCCTGGTGGGTCAGCAGGTAGGGGCCTCCGAAGTCGACTGCTTCGGAGCGTGACTTATTGATGGAGTAGGTCGCGGCGATTGCTGCGACTTCACCGTTTTGCAGCACGGTTTCGCGCTGTGCCGAGGGGGTTTCGCGCCAGGTGATTTCTGGATGCTCCCAGCCGTTTTCGTCGGCAATGTGGTTGACCACGTAGGTGGCGACGTCGACGTCGAGGCCGGTCATGGAGCCGTCGGCTTCGCGCAGGCCGAGGCCTGGCTGGTCGTACTTGGTGCCGAGGGTGACGTTGCCGGCCTCGATCTGCGCGAGGAGGCCTTCGGCGTCGCCGGCGGAGTCGCCGCCGCAGGCGACGAGTGTGGTGGCCGCGAGCAGGGCTGCGGCAGTGGTCGATGCGAAACGTGCGGTGCGCTTCATGGTGATTCTCCTTGTAAGAAACGTGGGTGGGTTAATGAGGCAGGATTTTGCCGAGGAAGTCTCGTGCACGGCTGGACTGCGGGTTGGTGAAGAACGACTCGGGGTCGGTGTCTTCGACGATTTCGCCATCGGCCATGAACAAGATGCGGTCGGCAACTTTGCGGGCGAAGCCCATTTCGTGGGTGACCACGACCATGGTCATGCCGCTTTCGGCCAGTTCTGTCATGACGTCGAGGACCTCGCCGACCATTTCGGGGTCGAGGGCGGAGGTGGGTTCGTCGAAAAGCATGACTTTCGGCTCCATCGCAAGGGCGCGTGCGATTGCGACGCGCTGCTGCTGGCCGCCGGAGAGCTGTGCCGGATATTTTTCTGCCTGGTTGCCGATGCCCACGCGGTCGAGCAGTTCGCGAGCGCGTGCGGTGGCGTCGGTCTTTTTCACCTTGCGGACCTTGATGGGGCCCAGGGTGACGTTGTCCAGAATGGTCAGGTGCGGAAACAGGTTGAACTGTTGGAACACCATGCCTACGTCTGAACGGAGGTGGGCCAGTTCCTTCCCTTCGGCGGGGAGGGTACGGCCGTCAATTTCGATCGTGCCTTCCTCGATGGTTTCGAGGCGGTTGATCGTCCGACACAGGGTGGACTTTCCCGATCCGGACGGTCCCAGCACTACGACTACTTGTCCGCGGGGGACTTCAAGGTTGATGTTTTGTAGTGCGTGGAAGTCGTCGAAGTACTTCTCCACACCCACCATGCGAATCATGGGTTCGGCAATCTCCTGTGTCATACAAGGCACAGTAGGCCAAAACTGTGATGCGGGTGACCAAAACTGGGAAAGTGTTTGTCATTTGCGGTTAGGTTTGGGCGCTTTGCCTGGTTAGACTGTCTCGCCGTGACTACGGCAAATACCTCTGAAAACACCACTTCGCGCACCTATGAGGTGCGGACGTTCGGCTGCCAGATGAACGTGCACGATTCTGAGCGTCTCTCGGGCCTGCTTGAGGATGCGGGGTACGTGGCGGCAGACGAGGGGACTGAGCCCGACCTGGTGGTCTTCAATACCTGTGCGGTGCGTGAAAACGCGGATCAGCGCCTGTATGGCTCGCTCGGACAGTTGAAGAACACGAAGGCGAATCATCCGGGCATGCAGATTGCGGTCGGCGGGTGTTTGGCGCAGAAGGATCGCGACACGGTGATTGAGAAGGCACCGTGGGTCGACGCCGTCTTTGGCACGCACAACATCTCCGCATTGCCGGCGTTGCTCGATCGCGCACGGGTGGAGGACGAAGCCCAGGTTGAGATTGTTGAGTCGCTCGAGGTGTTTCCGTCTGTCCTGCCGGCGAAGCGCGAGTCTGCCTACGCCGGTTGGGTGTCTGTGTCGGTGGGCTGCAATAACACGTGCACGTTCTGCATCGTGCCGTCGTTGCGTGGTAAGGAGCAGGATCGCCGCCCGGGCGATATTTTGGCCGAGGTGCAGGCGCTCGTCGATCAGGGTGTGTCCGAGGTGACGCTGCTTGGTCAGAATGTGAATGCGTATGGCGTGAACTTTGTCGACGAGGACATGGAGCGCGACCGTTCTGCGTTCTCCAAGCTCTTGCGTGCCTGTGGCGACATCGAGGGCTTGGAGCGTGTGCGTTTTACGTCGCCGCACCCGGCGGAGTTCACCTCGGATGTGATTGACGCGATGGTGGAGACTCCGAACGTGTGCCCGCAGCTGCATATGCCGTTGCAGTCGGGCTCCGACAAGGTGCTCAAGGACATGCGCCGTTCCTACCGGTCGAGGAAGTTCCTTGGGATTTTGGAGGAGGTGCGTGAGAAGCTTCCGCACGCTTCCATCACCACTGACATCATTGTCGGGTTCCCGGGTGAGACTGAGGAGGATTTCCAGGCGACGCTCGATGTGGTGGAGAAGGCTCGTTTTACCTCTGCGTTTACGTTCCAGTATTCGCCGCGTCCGGGCACGCCGGCTGCGGAGATGGAGCAGCAGATCCCGAAGGCTGTGGTGCAGAATCGTTTCGAGCGCCTGCTTGCCTTGCAGGATCGTATTAGTGCTGAGGAGAACGAGAAGCTGATTGGCACGGAGCAGGAGTTGCTCGTGCAAGCGGGTGGTGGACGCAAGAATGATCGCACGCACCGCATGTCGGGTCGCGCTCGCGATGGCCGCCTGGTGCACTTCGCGGTTGAGGGTGACATTGATGGCGAGATCCGCCCGGGCGATTACGTCACTGTCACCATCACTGAGTCCAAGCCGCACTTCCTTATCGCAGATTCTGGGGTGCGTGATCACCGTCGTACGAAGGCCGGCGACAATTCGGCGGCGGGCCAGGTGCCGACGACTGCACCTGTCGGCGTGGGGCTTGGCTTACCGACGATCGGTCAACCGCCCAAGCAGCCCACCGGCGATTCGTCCTGCGGCTGCTAGGGGCTACAGTGGCTGCTATGACGCAGCAGGATTCGCAGACGTTGGCTCGCGCGGAGAAGTCCGCCGCTTCGCAGATCACGATGGGGGCGAAACGGTGGGTGCTCGCCGCGTGTGCGGTGGTGTACCTCGTGGCGTTGGTGTTGCCGTTTGCAGGTGGGGTGGCCGGTTGGCAGGTTTTGGGGCTGACCCAGGCGTCGCGCGATGCGCGCACTTCGGTGGCGGAGTACTTGTTTGTGTGGTTTTCCTTCATCGGTGTTGGGGTTTTGACATCGCTCGCAGTTGCTTTACGACGATTCGCCGTCACCCTGCCTGCCTGGATGGTCACAACGGTCTCTGCCGTGTTTTCCATCCTCGGCATTTGGTTGCGCAACCAAAGTGCTCCGGAAACCTCACGCGACATCGGCTACTACCTGGCCATGTTGGCTGTGTTCGTTGCGGTGTTCACGCTGTTCCCGCTGATCCTGTCTCGCTCTGAGGCACAGGTGAAGGTGGCCGACGAGCGCGCGAAGGTGCAGCAGCGCGACGACGTGGCGTTGCTGCAGCAGTCGGCGACGCATCAGGCGAACGCGCACGAGGAGAACCCGTTGCTTGTGGACGACCGCCGCGCCCGTGCCGCCGAACGCCACCGCAAGATTTAGACCTTTTGCCACCCTGTCGTCGCGGAAACCACTTCCGCGCCGACCCCTTTCATTATGGCGGCTGCTGGCGCGGAGTCGGCGGGGTAGGAGCAGTACACCGTCTCCAAGTCTTCCCAGGTTGCGTGTGCTCGCTCGAGGGAGGCACGCAGCATGGCTTTGCCGATGCCACGGCTGCGGTGCTCTGGCAGGACGTAGACAAGGCCGAGTTCGCAGACCTTCGGGTCGTCGGCGTGGAAGCGCACGACTTCGCAGAGTCCGACGATGACGCCGTCGACGTAGGCCAGTCCGGTCAGTTGCGAGCCGCCTCGGTCTTGCAGCCTCGCGCCGGCGTCGCGGATGCGCTCAAGGTCCCAGTTGATAGTGTCCATCACCAGGTCGCCGCGAGGGTAGTCGCGCGATGCCGCGGTGAGCAGACGGGAGAACTGCTCTACCTCGTCGGCGCCTGCTTTGCGTTTGGAGAAGAACCCTGGGCCTTCGATGACTGCGAACTCGGCGGCCACAGTACGAGGCAGGGCATCCAGTGCGGTGATCTCGAACGTGGCCTGGTCTTCTCGGAAGGCCGCCGTGTAGCCGGCTTCGGTCAACGCGGGGGATGCCGAAGCGTCGGGCAGGTGCGTGACCCAGAGTTGGCGGATGGGGCGTTCGAGGCGGGTGGAGAGGTCGTCGAGAAGCGACAGCGCTGCGGCCCACGGTTCGGGCGGTTCATCTTCGCCGGGCAGGGGCGCGATCTCGGCGTCGAAGGTGAAGTTCGCTTCGATCACGCGACGGTCTTCGAGCAAAGGCAGGGAGATGAAGAGCCAGGCGTCGGTGTGGTCGAGGTCGTCGTCGAAAAGTTCGCGGTAGCCCAAATCCGTCACAGGGCGGGGTGCCTGCTGGGAGGTGAGCGCGAAGAGGATTGCTTCGGATTCGGCGGACGGCTCGAGGCGCTTCGCAATGTGCGATGCGGACACGCCAGAGGTGGCAAGACCGGTGATGTCTTGGATGGCGAGCGTTGCGGAAAATGCGTAACCCCCGACCACTGCCTCCGATGAGTTGGGCCGGGGGACGTACTGCTGTGGTGTGAGCACTAGCCCTCGTTCACAGCCTTCGCGGCAACGTCGGCAAATTCCTGCCACTGCTTCGCCTGCTCACGCAGCGTTGCTGCCTTTGCGGCGTTGCCCTTGGCCTCAGCCTCTTGGGCTTGGCGCTCAAAGTCGTCGGCCTTGACCTGGAACTGGTTGACCTTGTCCTGCTGGGCAGGGTTGGTTTTGCGCCAGCGGGAGTCTTCGGCCTCGGAGACGCGCTGCTCGATGCGGGCGATCTTGTCCTCGTACTCGCGGATGCGACCGCGTGGTACGAAGCCAATCTCGTCCCACTTGTCCTGCAGTTCGCGCAGTTTCGCCTTCGCGGCGCCGAGGCCCTTCGCGGGGTCGATCTGCGCGTCGTATTCAGCGATGAGCGCATCCTTGGCTTCTGCGTTGGCCTCGAATTCGCGGTCGCGTTCCGCGTTGACGGCGTTGCGGGCTTCGAAGAAGTGGTCCTGGGCGGCGCGGAACCGCTCCCAGAGCTTGTCGTCTACCTCGCGTGGGGCGCGACCGGCGGCCTTCCATTCCGTCATCAGGTCGCGGTAGGCGCGGGCGGTGTTGCCCCAATCCGTGGAGTCCTTGAGCGCTTCGGCGCGGTCGACGAGTTCTTCCTTGATCTTCTTGGCTTGGGCGCGGTTGCGGTCCAACTCGGCGAAGTGGGCGCCACGGCGACGGTTGAAGCTGTCGCGGGCGCGGGAGTAGCGCTTCCACAGTTCGTCGTCGGTTGCGCGGTCGATGCCGCGGATGCCACGCCACTCCTCGAGGATGTCGCGGATGCGGTCGCCGGCGCGCTTCCATTCGGTGGAGTTTTCCGCCAGGTCTTCGGCCTCGGCGGCGAGGGCTTCCTTGCGGGCGATCGCTGCCTTACGTCGCTCCGCCTTCTGCTCCTTGGCCTGCTCACGCGCATCGGCGGATGCGGCGATGGCAGCATCGAGGCGGGCTTCGACGGCGTCGAGGTCGCCGATCACTGCGGCGTCGTCAAGCGATGCCTTGAGTGCCTCTGCGGATTTGCGGATCGCATCGGCGTCTTCCGGGTGAGCGCGCAGGCGAGTCTCGATGAGTTCGACTTCGGTAACCAGGTCGTCGTAACGCTGCCCGTAGTGTGCGAGGCCTTCCTCGGGCGTACCTGCCTGCCAGGACGCGATCTGGCGTTCAGTGCCGCCGCGGGTGAGGAAGACGTTGCCGTCTGCATCAACACGGCCAAACTTCGACGGGTCCGACGGGGTACGGGCCGGAACAGGCGCCGGTGTAACTGACGGGGCGGCAGGCGCCGCGGCCGGGCGTGGCCGAGGCTTCGGACCCTTCTTCGCCATGGCGGCAGGCGAGGGGATCTTGCCAGAGGTGTTGGTGGGGTTCGACTCGGTCATAGTGGTCGTCCTTTCCGCGGCATGGGCCGCACTGTGCCGCGCGTCGCGGCTGCCTTTGCGCAATGCATGCGATCGTACAGCCACACACATCGCTGCGGGGTGATTTGGGTCTCTGGGTAGGGTTGGGCGGGTGAGAGCAAACCTTTGGATCATCCCTGGATCGCCTGCGTTGGCGCTCTCGCCTCACGACGACGCCTCGCAGCGCCTCCTGGCCGCCACTCGCGGATTGGCGAAAACCGTAGACGGCCGCGCGATCGATATCGTCTGCTCGCTCGACAAGCAGTGGCATACGGCGCACACCGGATCGTTTCGTGCCTGGGGAGCCCCTGACATCACGGTGCGTAGTGGGAACCACTTAGGTGAGCTGGTCGCCAGGTTTGCGCTGGGGGACCCGGAGGTTCGTGGGGTGCGGTCGCGTATCGACGAGCCCGATCCCGCCGCCGTCACCGTTGTCGTCGTCGATGGGCCCGCGGGATTAACTCCGCGGGCACCACTCGCGCTGGTTCCCGGCGCGCCGGAGACGCACGAGGCCATTGTGCGGTGGTTGGACGGTGGTGAAGCGGTGCTCGTCGATACGCAGGTGCTCGAACCGGAAATGTGGCGTGAACTCGCATCACTTGAGCGCAAGGATGCGCGGTTGATCGATGCTGATGACACGCTGGGTGTCGGTCGGTATGTAGCGGAGTGGAGCGTATGAACCCCATTGCAGTTGTAGGTCCTACCGCCAGCGGCAAGTCCGCGCTTGGCATTGCGCTTGCGCACGAGTTCGGCGGGGAAGTGGTCAACGTGGATTCGATGCAGCTCTACCGGGGTATGGACATCGGCACCGCGAAGTTGCCGGTGGAGGAGCGCGAAGGCATCACGCACCACCTGCTGGATATCTGGGATGTGACCAAGACCGCCTCCGTCGCGGAATACCAGAAGCTTGCCGTGGCCACGGTTGAGGAGATCATGGCGCGTGACAAGGTGCCGGTGCTGGTGGGCGGTTCGATGCTGTATGTGCAATCGCTTATCGACGCCTGGTCCTTCCCGCCCACCGACCCCACCGTGCGCGCCCGCTACGAAGCGCGTCTGGAGGAGATCGGCGTCGACGCACTGCACGCCGAACTCGCCGAGGTTGATCCGGAAGCAGCCAGCATCATCGAGGACAAAGACCCGCGCCGCACCGTGCGCGCCCTCGAAGTCATCGAATTGACCGGCAAACCGTTCAAGGCTTCCCAACCGCCGAAGAATGCACCTCCACGTTGGGGTACGCGCATCCTTGGCCTGCGCACGAACGCCGAGTGGCTCAACCCCCGCATCGAGCTGCGCACCCGCATGATGTTCGAACAAGGGCTTATCGACGAAACCCGCGCCCTGGTCACAGACGGCCTCGTCCGCAATTCCACTGCCGGGCGAGCCATCGGCTACGCGCAGGTCCTCGCCATGTTCGACGGGGAACTCACCGAAGAACAAGCGCTTGAGCAGACCATCACCGGTACTCGCCGTTACGTGCGCCGGCAGCGCTCCTGGTTTAACCGCGACCCGCGCACGCAGTGGCTCGACGCCGCTGATTCGAACGTGGTGGATCTCGCGTTAGACTCGCTGGCGTGAAGTTCCTGAAAGCACATGCCACCGAAAACGATTTCGTCGTCCTGATCGATGTCGACGACCAACTCGACATCACCCCCGAGCAGGTCGCCTTCCTCTGCGACCGCCGCGCCGGCGTCGGCGGCGACGGCCTGCTGCGCGTGGTGCGTCGCGACGGTATGTGGTTCATGGACTACCGAAACGCCGACGGCTCCATCGCCGAGATGTGTGGCAACGGCATCCGTGCCTTCTCCCATGTGCTCGTCGCCGAAGGGCTTGAAGATGCCCGCGAGTTCGACGTGGACACCCGCGCCGGTGTCAAGCACATCCGGGTGCTTGAAGCTGATGACGCCAACGCCGTCGTCTCCGTCGGCATGGGGGCGGTTCAGGTCACCGGTGTATCCACCGCATCGATGGGGGACAACCAGTTCGCTGGCATCGGCGTGGACGTGGGCAACCCACACCTCGCCTGCGTGATCCCGAGTCTCACACCTGAAGGGCTTGCGGAGATGAACTTTGTCGCCCCGACCTTCGACCCGGAGTTCTTCCCTGAAGGCGTCAACGTCGAAGTGCTTACCGAACTTCGCGACGGCGAAGCGCACATGCGCGTCTGGGAGCGCGGCGTCGGGGAGACCCGCTCCTGCGGCACCGGCACGGTTGCCGCAGCTCAGGCAGTGCTTGCAGACGCCGGAATTGAAAACGGTGCCGTCACCATCAACGTGCCCGGTGGCGCAGTCAAGGTCGAGCTCAACGACGGCGTAGCCACCATGACCGGTCCGGCCACCATCGTGTATCGCGGAGGACTGGCCAGCGCGCTCTAACGAGGAGTCTTTCAAAACCCTGCGCACGGGGTGTGTTCCTGCATACAATGCACCTGTCGTTGTATCCCCAGCCACCCGACAGGAGTTTCCCATGCAACGCAAAGTTATCGCCTCGGCCGTCGCGCTCGGCCTCTCGGCATCCCTGATCACCGTCCCTGCAGCTGATGCGGCAGAGATCGGCGCGAAAGACGAAACTAAAAACACGTGCCCGGTACGCATGACCGATGCTGAGCAAAAGCGTATTGAAGAGGTTGCTAATTCCATCACGTCCGTGGATGCGGCGAAGGCACTGGATGCCACGCTGGTGGCAGCTTTCCCGGAATTTAAGAAGTTGGCAGATTCTTTCTTGAACAATCCGGACGTTCAGAAGGAAATCAAGGCTTCTCTTGATAGTGGAAAACCCACCGAAACACTCTTCAGTTTTGCTTTGGAAGAAGTTGATCGTTTCGAAGACGAAAAGCGCGCTGGGCTTTATCCCCTGTACCTTCAATCTCGGATGACGCGGGAATACCCTCAGCTTTTCAAGGAAGAAGCTGACTCGGATGGGTTTTTGTCCATCAATGAGGTGGATGCGACGCGGGAATCGATGGGTGGATTAGACCCGGTCAGCGTAATTATTGACGAATACGGGCTAAACGCGAAAGAAGCAGCAGCCGCTCGGAGCGCTTTTGCAAAGACGCAAGCCGGAAAAATCTGGAATAGCTTCGGTCCCGAATATGTAAAGGCATTCAACGAGGCGCAGAATGTTTGCGCGGACGGCGGTAACGGTACCGTCGCTTTCCCGACCAAGGCTTCCGAATCAAAGCCGAACGACAAGACCAAGCCGGGTAACAACGATAAGGACGCTGGCTCGAGCGACACCGGCAAGATCGTCGGCATCATCGCCGGTGTGCTTGCGGCACTCGGTCTAATTGCTGCAGGTCTTGTCTCGTTTGCGCCGCAGCTTGGGATCAAGTTGCCGTTCTAAACCCGCAACTTCCACACGTTACGCCGGGCCGATCTCCTTTGCGGCCCGGCGTGCGTCGTCCCAGGCCTCCTGAAGCTCGAAGGCACGCTCGTCGGCAACCATGAGAATGCGCTCTAACTGGGTTTTGTCGGTGCCGGGGGATTCGAGATAGCCGTCGACACGCTCGATGAAGCGTCGCGCAGAGGATGCTCGGAGCAGAAACTCGTTGATTTGGGGCACAGAGTTATCTGGGTTTGCCAGGGCAGGGTAGTGCAGCGTGCGGTCTGCGATGTCGGCGGCTGATGCGCCGTTTTGGAGCTTTTCGTACGCGTCGAGAATCTCAAGGATGTCGTCGCGCGCGTACTCCAGCGACGATCGCATTGCAGCTACCTCGGGGTCTGGCTGCAGATGTCGGCTGATGAAGAAGGCGCAAGCGATCAGCAGGACAGACAGGAGCAAACCAGGCCACTTCAGCGTCAAGACAAGCACTACTGAGGCGGCGAGTACGAGCGCGCCGAGTAGTGCTCGCGAGAGGTCCTTGTCTGGTGAACTCATGGTTCAAGCCCTACGGGATTAATGGCCGCCGCAACCGCAGGATCCGCCGCAACCGCCGCAGCCGCCGCCGGTCGGAGTGGGGATGGAGCCGGCCATCACTGCGGTGCCAGCGATGACGGAGTCGCGGGACGGCAGGTCGCCGTCGGGCAGGCACACGTCGAACGGGAACGCAGCATCGACAGCGACGTGGATGAAGCGCTGGCCGGTCAGTTCGGAGGTGCGGTATTCCGCATCCAGTACGCGGCCGGAGAATTCGGCGCGTGCGTCCGGGGTAGCGGCGGCACCGGATGCGACTGCTTCGGCGCCCGGGGAAGTTACCGTGCCCACCACCGCTCCCGGGTGCAGCGCGAGGTATGCGTCGGTGGAGGTGTAGTTCTCCACCGACAGCGCGAGTGCGGTCACGGAGAGTTCTTGCCATTGGAGGGTGGGCTCGTCGACAAGCAATGGCCCCTGTGCAAGATTCACCGTCAGCGATGCCATGGCGTTGCCGCGCGGGTCGACGACGTCGGCGAGCGCAACTACGTCGTTGATTGGGGTGACGTGGGCGTAGGCGCGGGTTACGGAATCGAAACCTGCGAAGGTGGCAAACGGCTCAACTGCCAAAATGTTGAGCTGCGCACCTGAGGGGTCGGCGTATTGGATCAGTTGGCCGCCGCGCACTTCACCGGTGACTGCGAGACGGTCGGTGGCAATGGCGGCTTCCACAGCGTCCTGCCACTTATCAAAGTTCAAGCCGATTGCGGCGAGGTCGTTGCTGATTGCTGTGCTCATGGCGCCCGATAATAGTCGCAGTCGCACACGGGGAAGAATCTCGGCCGTATCTGCGTTTAATGGGGTAGATATGAAGAGGACATTTCAAGCTCCATTAAAGGATGTAATGACTGAACCCCACCTTGACCGTTTCGGCGGTAGCCGTGAGCGCTTTTTGCGTGACGACGACACCACGCCCGAGCAACGCGCCCACGACGAACTTCTCCGTGAGGCTTTTCGGCACAACACCGTCCCTGACGAATCCGCGCCGACGGTAGGCGCGCTTGACCTGGAGGAGCGCAACGCGTTTCGTTCCGTGACCGGGTCGACCGAGATCCGCTCGCAGGACCAAAAAGACATCACCGAGGTGGAGTACCGCAAACTCCGCATCGAACAGGTCTTGCTCGTTGGCGCGTGGACCGAAGGCACCCTTGCAGAGATTGAGGCCCGCATGTGGGAGCTCTCCGCTCTGGCGGAAACAGCCGGCGCTGAAGTCGTCGACATGCTGTATCAAAAGCGCGACAAACCTGATCCGGGTACTTACATCGGCTCCGGCAAGGTTGCGGAGTTGCGTGAGATTGTGCTGTCTACCGGCGTTGACACGGTGATTTTTGATGGTGAGCTTTCGCCGTCGCAGATGATCGCGCTGGAGGAAGCCCTCAAGATCAAGGTGATCGACCGTACGATGCTGATTCTCGATATCTTCGCCCAGCACGCGAAGAGCAAAGAGGGTAAAGCACAGGTCAGCCTTGCGCAGATGGAGTACCTCTACAGCCGTACCCGCGGTTGGGGTGGCAACCTGTCGCGTCAGGCGGGCGGTCGTGCTGGCTCCAACGGCGGTGTGGGCCTGCGTGGTCCTGGTGAGACGCGTATCGAGGCCGACCGTCGCCGCCTGCGCACCGAGATGGCCAAACTGCGCCACCAGCTGCGCGATATGGAGACTGCCCGAGAGATCAAGCGCGCGCAGCGCCAGCGCTCCACTATCCCGAAGATCGCGATCGCGGGCTACACCAACGCGGGTAAATCCTCGTTGATCAACGCGATGACGGGTGCGGGCGTGCTGGTGGAGGACGCGCTGTTTGCCACTCTCGACCCATCGACGCGCAAGGCCAAGTTGGCAGACGGGCGCAACGTAGTGCTGACCGACACTGTCGGGTTTGTGCGCCACCTGCCTACCCAGCTGGTTGAGGCGTTTAAGTCCACGCTCGAAGAGGTCAGCGGCGCCGACCTTGTCCTGCACGTCGTGGACGGTTCGGATCCGTTCCCACTGAAGCAGATCGAAGCAGTCAATGCGGTCCTTGCAGAGGTCACACGCGACTCGGGCGAGGAGATGCCGCCGGAGATCGTTGTGGTGAACAAGATCGACGACGCTGACCCGATCGTTCTTGCCGAACTTCGCCACGCCTTTGAAAAGACGGGCCGTACGGCGGTGTTCGTCTCTGCGCTGACAGGCGAGGGCATTGACGAGTTGGAGGCGCGCATCGAACAGCACCTCAACTCCATCGATGCGCACGTGACCATGGTCGTGCCCTACACCCGCGGAGATGTGGTCAGCCGCGTGCACGAGGAGGGCACAGTGCGCTCCGAGGAGTACGAGGCAGAGGGCACGCGTATCGACGTCCGCCTGCCACGTGTCCTCGCCGACCAGTATGCGGAGTTCGTCGTCTCCTAAGCCTGGCGGTTCGGGTTGGCGTTGACCCCGGTGTTAGCGCCAGTAAGGGTCGAACGCCTTGTAGGTTTCGGCCCCGGTGAGCATCTCGGCGGCGCTTTCGTCTACGACAACCTTCGCGGCGTTGTGCAGCTGCAGTGCCGATGCCGGGCACGATGCGGACAGAGGCCCCTCGACGAGTGCTTGTACCGCGTTAGCCTTCGCCGGGCCAGTGGCGATAAGCACCAGGTGGCGTGCCTCAAGGATGGTGCCGATGCCCTGTGTCAGGGCTTGGCGCGGGACCTCGTCGGCAGAATCGAAGAAGCGTGCATTGTCCTCGATCGTGCGTGGATGCAGGTCGATGAGACGGGTACGGGAGCGCAGCGAACTCGTCGGCTCGTTGAACGCAATGTGTCCGTTTGCGCCAATGCCGAGAATTTGGATATCTACACCGCCCGCGTGGCGGATGGCGTGGTCGTAGGAGGTAGCTGCTGCCTGGGGGTTGGCGGCCTCGCCGTCGGGAGACGCAACGGACGAATCCGGAATGTCGATAGAGCCGGTGAACTCGCGGCGGATCGTCGAGTAGTAAGACTGCTCGTGGTCACGAGGGATGCCGTAGTACTCGTCCAGCAAGAAGGCCTTGCAGTTGGCGAAGCTCAAGCCTTCTTCGCGGTGTCGGCGGATGAGCTCTTTATAGGTTGGGTTGGGTGAGGATCCGGTCGCAAGACCGATGGTGGCGCCTTGTCGTGCGAACGGCTCGATGCAATCGGCGGCGTATGTGCCGACTTCCTCGGGGGTGCGTCGAATGATGATGTCCATGAGGAGCAACTTACCCGCTCGAACTGCTGCGGCTGCGATTAGCTATGCAAAGCGCGCGAGGGCCATAATGAAGACTCGTGACGAACTCAATTGGTTGGACCCTGCATGGCGACGGACGCCATGTGAAACCCGGGGCGGTTGTCGCTCCCGACGAACGACTGTCGTGGTCGCGCACCATCGGCATCGGCATGCAGCATGTGGTGGCTATGTTTGGCGCAACACTGCTGGTGCCCACGCTCACTGGCTTCCCAGTAAACACCACGTTGCTGTTTTCCGGACTTGGCACGATTATCTTCCTGCTGATCACCCGGAACCAGTTGCCGAGCTACCTCGGCTCTTCTTTTGCCTTCATCGCCCCGCTGACCGCGTCTCAGCAGTATGGCATTGGATCGCAACTCGGTGGCGTGCTGCTGACGGGTGTGGCGCTCATCCTTGTCGGCGTGATCGTGCAAAAAGCCGGCAAACGCGTCATTGACGCCGTAATGCCCCCTGTAGTCACAGGTGCGATTGTGGCGTTGATCGGCTTTAACCTCGCACCGACTGCGGTCAGTAACGTACAAACCCAGCCTGCTGTTGCAGGCGTGACTTTGCTGACCATCGTGGTGGTCACGGTTGCAACTCGCGGGATGCTTTCCCGACTGTCCATCCTGATTGGTGTGTTGGTGGGGTGGCTCTTCGCTGCGCTCACTGGCGGTTTGAGCGAGGACGCGCTGGCCACAATCGGTGACGCCGCCTGGGTTGGCCTGCCGCAGTTCCACACCCCGGAGTTCCACCTTTCTGCCGTGCTAGTGACACTGCCGGTGCTTGTTGTGCTCATCGCTGAGAACGTCGGGCACGTCAAAGCGGTCGCCGAGATGACCCACCGCAACCTGGACCACATGCAGGGTCGGGCACTGATCGGCGACGGCATCGCCACCACCTTGGCGGGTGGCTTCGGCGGCTCCGGCACCACAACTTACGCAGAAAACATCGGAGTCATGGCTGCGACCAAGGTGTATTCCACCGCTGCGTACTGGGTCGCTGCCACCTTCGCGATCATCCTCGCGTTCATCCCGAAGTTCGGCGCCGTCATCTTCACCATTCCTGCCGGCGTGCTTGGTGGGGCTTGCTTGGTGCTCTACGGCCTGATCGGCATGCTTGGCGTGCGAATCTGGCAGGACAACAAGGTCGACTTCACTGACCCGGCGAACCTCACCGCAGCTGCCGTCGCGCTGATTGTCGGCATCGGCAACCTCACCTTCGAGGTCGGGCAGGTGACCCTGGAAGGCATCGCCCTCGGCTCCGTCGGCATCATCGTTATCTATCCGCTGATGCGGTGGGCTTACGACCATATTGGTGAAGGCCAGTTCCGCTAACCTCACCCATCAAAAAGACTACGCCCGGGCAACCACAGTGGTTGCCCGGGCGTAGTCGTCGCTAAGCAAGAAGCTTTTACTCGTCGTCGAGATTCTTTGCGATCAGTGCGGCGATCTTCTCAACCGCCTCGGCGTTATCAGAGGTGACGATGACCTCATCGCCGTGCTCTGCACCCATCGCCATGATCATGAGCGAGGACGCAGCATCAGTCTCATCGTCCTCGTCGCCGCCGACCAGGGTAAGCAGGATCTCGTCATCGTACTCACCAGCAGCGTCCGCAATCACCGTCGCCGGACGAGCGTGCAGACCAACCGTGGAACCGACCTTGACCGTCTTCGAAGCCATAATGCAACTTTCCTTTCACGCGGTTTTTCAAGAATGCGTTTTGCAGTTGAGTGTACGCCCTTGTGCTTAAGCCGACACGAGTTCTTCCTCGCGTTTCGCAGCCTTTCGGATCTCTTCGTTAGGCCACCACTGTTTGAGCGCCACAACAGCGAGCGTTGCCACCGCGACACCGGCAGCCAACGCCACGAGCATGCCCCACCACGGGTGGTAGGCGAAGATCACAAACACGCCACCGTGCGGTGCCTGCGCACCCACACCAAGGGCCATCGAGACCGCACCTGCGGTTGCACCGCCAAGCATCATCGAAGGGATCACACGGAACGGATCTGCAGCTGCGAACGGGATCGCACCTTCAGATACGAAGGACAGGCCCAGCAGCCAGGCAGACTTTCCGTTCTCCTGCTCAGCCGGGGTAAACAGCGAGGAACGCAGGAAGGTGGCGATAGACAGTGCGATCGGCGGCACCATGCCCGAGATCATCACCGCAGCCATGATTTCGTACGCACCCTGGGTACCCGCAGACAAGCCAGCGGTGCCGAACAGGTAAGCAGCCTTGTTCACCGGACCACCCAGGTCGAAGCACATCATCAGACCGATGATCACGCCAAGCAGCACGGCAGACGAACCGGACATGGACTCCAGCCACGCGGTGAGTCCTTCCATGACAGCGCCGAGCGGACGGCCCAGCAGCAGGAACATCAGTACGCCGATGAACAGCGATGTCAGCAGCGGGATGATCACCACCGGCATGAGCGAACCCAGCCAGCGCGGAACCTTCCAGGTCTGAATCCAGTGGGCGATCACACCTGCGAGCAAACCGGTGATCAGGCCACCGATGAAGCCAGCGCCGACCATCACGGAGATTGCGCCGCCGACGAAGCCAGGTGCGATACCCGGGCGCCCAGCGAGTCCGTAGCCGATGTAGCCGGACAGTGCCGGCACGACGAATTGCATAGCCATCTGCCCAGTGGCGAAGAGCACTGCGCCGAGGTAGAGCAACCAGCCGGAGCGCCTGAACGCAATGAGTTCGCCGTCCACAGTGATCTGATTGCTCGGCAGGTTGGTCGGGGAGTGCTCGGTGACCAGTGCCTGCCAGCCATTCGCCATGTCCGCGCCGCCGAAGAGGAATCCGAGGGCCAACAGCAGGCCACCGGCGGCGACGAACGGCACCATGTAGGAAACGCCGGTCATGATCGCTTGTTGGATGCGCTTGGGCCAGCTCTGTGTCGCGGCAGACGCGGTGTCGTCACTATCTGCCTTCGACGCTGCAGCTACTCGAGGTGCGTTTGGGTCCTTCGATGCGGCGATCGCCTCATCGATCATCGCGTCAGGTTCGTTGACACCACGCTTGACTGGACTGTCGACCACGGGCTTACCCGCGAAGCGACTCTTTCCGCGAACAGCGACATCATGGGCGAAAATCACCACATCAGCGGAATCGATAAACGCCTGGTCGAGCGGATCCCCACCGGAGGAGCCTTGCGGCTCGACACGAAGATCAACATTGTCGCGCTTGCTAGCTGCTTGCGTCAGTGCATCCGCTGCCATGTAGGTGTGTGCAATGCCGGTCGCACACGATGTGACCGCTGCAATACGAATTGGCGCATTGCTTTGCGACGACACCACCGCATCGGCCTTCTTCTTCGGCTCAGCCTTCTTCGGTTCAGCCTTCTTCGGTTCAGCATTGACCACGCCGTGCACAAGATCCACGATCTCCTGCTCGGACGCGGCGGAGCGGAGGTTATCAACGAAATCGCCGCGGACAAGTGCGCGGGCGAGCTTTGAGAGAATCTTTAAGTGTGCCTTGCCGCCGCCTTCAGGTGCTGCAATGAGAAACACCAGCTCGGCGTCACCGTCGGGGCCGTTGAAGTCAACAGGGTTGGACAGCCGGGCAAACGCAAGCGTGGGTTCGGTGACAGCGGCACTACGGCAGTGCGGGATAGCGACCCGTCCGTTCACGCCGGTGCCGGCCTTAGCCTCGCGCGCGATGGCTGCCTCAGCCACCGCTGCAGCATCAGTCGCACGGCCAGAATCTGCGATACGTGCAGCGAGCTGGCCAATGACATCGGAGGGAGAAACGCCAAGGTCAGCATCAAGCGTGACAAGTTTTGGCGTGATGAGAGGTTGATTCACGTTGTCTTCTTTCATGCAGTTATACGGGGAACACGTGAGTGTGTTCAAGGTCGACATCGGAAGGAGAGGGGATGCCAGTGCCCGGCAGCGACGCCGCAGCCGAGCCGTACGCCACTGCACGGCGGAGGCACTCGGCTGGTTCATCCCCGGCGATCCGTGCCATCAGGTAGCCAGCCAACGAACTATCACCAGCGCCGACGGTTGAGAGCACCGTGACTGGAGGTGGGGTCGCCGCCCACGCACCAGCGCGAGTAACTAAGCATGCACCGGCGCCGCCTAAGGTGACCAGTACTTCGTTGACCCCGTGGTCAATCAGTTTCTGTGCTGCCGAAACGATGGCGGCGTAGTCGCCCTCGGAAGCGCTGCGCTCCAATGCGCTGCCGTCGCCACCGGTGAGCTGCGCGAGCTCAAACGCGTTTGGCTTCAACACGTCCGGCGCGCTCGTATCGAGTCGCTCACCAATTGCCTGCAGCGGTGCATCGGAAGTATCCACTGCGACCAGCGCGCCAGCATTAACCCGACGGATGCGCTCCACAAGATCTGCGTACCAGTCAGTTGGGACACCAGGGGGAAGCGATCCTGCAAGAACGACGGCTTCAGCGTCTGCGACGACTGAATCTATAGCTGATTCAACGGCCGCCTTTTCGTCGTCGCAAAGCCTCGCTCCTGGTTCGTTGATCTTTGTCGTTGTTGCGTCATCTTCAACGATCGCAGTATTGGTTCGCACCGATGCCGCGATAGCAACGGGGTGAAACTGCACCGGCAGTTCACGGATGACGTCCGCAAACGGATCGGAGGGGGCACAGGGGGCAATCGCGATGGTTCGAATGCCCGCTTTGGCACACGCGTGCGCGACATTGCCCCCTTTTCCACCCGCCTCTTTTCGGGTCTGGGAAATCCGCGCAACCTCACCGCGTTTAAGCACGGGGACGTTTACGGTCACATCCATGCTGGGGTTTGGGGTGAGGGTGACTACCCGCACCGTGTTCTTTGTGCTGCTCACACAACCAGTGTGTCCGATTGTATCCGTTTTTGCAACGAATCCCACACAATCGGAATTAGTGTGTGCTGGATGTCACCGGCGCAAGAACGACCTCAATATCATTGCGCTCGAGATCTTCGAGGAATGTCTCAGGTGCATCACTATCGGTAATGACGATGTCGATGGCATCGAGGGGTGCGAAACTGACAAGGTAATCGTTGCCGATCTTCGATGAATCACACAAGACCACGACCTTCTGGGCATTTGTGACCATGGCCGATTTCACGGCTGCTTCCTGAGAATCGGCGGTAGATAGGCCGTGGTCAATCGTCAGAGCATTGGTACCAATGAATGCGACATCGGCGCGGAGCAATGCCAACGTTCGAAGTGCAGTCGCACCAACTACCGCTTGCGTAATTGCACGAACTGACCCTCCAAGAAGCTGTACGCCATCAAGGCCTGCGGAGGAAAGATCCAGGGCGATTGGCAGCGAATTTGTCACGATAGAGCAGTCTTGAGCGCGGGTGCCCTCGCAAAGCAACTGTGCAAAGTAACTGGTTGTAGAGCCAGAATCCAGAAAAATCGCGGCGTTGTCGTGGCGGGGGAGAAAATCCAGTGCAGCTTTCGCGATCGCGGTTTTCGCATCAGATGCCGCACGAGACCGGGCATCGAGCGGGAGTTCAGAGGTGAGAAACGCTTGGTTTGCAACAGCACCACCATGTACGCGGTGCACAATCCCATCGGCGTGAAGTGCGGTGAGGTCGCGGCGGATCGTTTCGGCAGTGACATCGAACTTCTCCGCGAGTTCAGCGACGCTCACCCTGCCTTCCACAGCAGTAAGTGACGCAATCTGGCGTTTGCGCTCCTCGGCGTACATCGCACTCCTCAAACGTTTTGGTCGGAGTACTCAGTATTTCAGACATTCATGCCCGGATGTCTGCGATTGTGTTTGTTTTGCCCCTAAAGGAGGGCAAATCCCCGCTAAAGGGTGCGGAAAACGGAAATAACACGCCCCATGATCTCTGCGTTATCGCCCTTGATTGGGGCAAACGCATCATTGTGGGGAAGGAGCCACACACCGGTGGAATCGCGGTGGAACTCTTTGACTGTCGCCTCGCCGTCAAGCAATGCAGCGACGAACTCGCCTTCCTCGGCAACAGGCTGCGAACGTACAACAACCCAGTCGCCGTTGAGGATGCCGGCATCGCGCATGGACTCTCCAACAACCTGAAGCATGAAAACGTCGCCATCGCCGAGTAGGTCACTAGGAAGTGGGTAATACGTGTCGACGTTTTCTTCGGCCAGAATTGGCGCGCCAGCTGCTATCTGTCCCAAAACTGGAACGTAACGCGCGGGAGTGGCGTCCTCGGGTGTGTCCTGCTGGGGGGTCTTGCGCTTCGGTTTGGTTGTCTGTTGCAGGTGGCGCAGATCCACGGCACGCGGCTTATTGGGGTCGCGGCGCAGGAAGCCCTTCTTCTCCAGTTCCTTGAGCTGGTATGCCACGGATGAGGTTGATTGCAGCCCGGTAGCGTCGCCGATCTCACGGATGCTTGGCGGGTAGCCGCGGAGTACAACGGCGTCTTGGATGACCTGAAGGATTCGACGTTGCCTGTCTGAAAGTGTGCTCATGTCGAGATTGCCTGCGTCAGATTTTTTCTTTGCCACTGCTTTTCCTCTTTCCGCGTGTCTCTGTTTCTAGGTCTGTAGGCATAGAACCTACCAGATAGGGCAAGTTTGTTCGATATTTTCCACTTTGGGCTAGACAGTATTTGCTCGCTTTGCTATAAATCGAACATGTAAGCGGGATCGAACATACAAACGATTACATATTCGAACATGTCGAGTGCATTCGTACAGTGGTGCACGAGATTGAAGGAGAGTGAAATGTCGGTAACGATTAATCCAGCAGTGAACAGTGGGTATGGGAGCGATTGCGGTGTATCTCGGACGCCTCGGTTAGCGCAGCCGGTCGAGGTGTGGGACCTTAATCCAGGACGAGATCGTAGCGGTGTTTATAGCGGTGTTCGAACGCTTGACGTTATTGATCGAAAGGGTGAGCGTACAGAGAACCTAGGTCATGGACGTCGGGAATATGTATCTGAGGCATTCGAATCTCACCGCGAGGGCAAGGAAGGTTTCGTCTTAGCAGCGTTGCTGACTGGAGCGCTTTTAGCCGGCTCTGCGTTTGGTGGAGTGTTTAGTGATGCAGGCCAGGTGCCGGGGTCGTCCCAGCCGGTTTTCATCGCAGACTCTGAGGTGGTCCGCTAGAGGGGTATTCTGAGCCCTATGTATTGCCCCTTCTGTCATAACGAACAGACCAGAGTCGCTGACTCCAGACTTGTCGAAGCAGGCTCTGCAATTCGCCGTCGCCGTGAATGTACAGAATGCGGTGGTCGATTCACCACTGTTGAAAACGCGGTACTCACCGTCGTCAAACGTAATGGAGTAAGTGAGCCGTTCGACCGCGACAAGCTCATCGTTGGTGTGCGGCGTGCATGTCAAGGTCGGGACGTTTCCGACGATGCACTGAAGCGCCTCGCACAAGAAGTCGAAGAAATCGTGCGTGCGCAGGGCAGCTCGCAGGTTCCTGCTCACGAGATTGGTTTGGCAGTACTCGAGCCACTTCGTGCGCTTGACGAGGTTGCATACCTGCGCTTCGCATCTGTGTATAAGTCGTTTGAAAGTGCCGACGATTTCGAGTCGGAAATCAGGCTTATGCGTCGGCGCGACCGCGAAGAATATCGCTAGCGCAGCGCATCAATTTTCTTCTCAATCCGGCGCTGGCTGACCGGTCGGGGAGTGCCAAGTCGCTGCGCGAACAAACTGACCCGCAACTCCTCAATGAGCCAAAGAATATCCTTGTAGGCCCGCGTCTTCGACCGTTGTGCGGGAAGTCGCTTCATATGATCAGCAAGGTAGCGTTTCACCCCATCGACAACTTCCTGGCGGTCAGCATCTCGGTCCGGGTCCAGACGCATATCCTCCAGCCGGATCCGCATCGCATCGATATAGCGCGGCAAATGCTGCAAGTGCTGCACCCCATGAACCGTTATTGCGTGACGGGGGAGGTAGAAGACGAGCTGCGAACGCATGTCATCAATCGCAGGCCCCTCCCACTGATCGAGCTCCACCGAAATGTCGGCGTACGCGGCAAGCGCTGGAGCAGTGTTGACCACAGCACGCCTTACACCACCCGAGACCTGTGGCTTAATCTCGGCGAGAAGGGCGTCGAACTCCTCCGGAGTGCGCACCGGGCCCCCGTGCGACATCATCAGATCACGAATCACTGCTACACGAGCATCCTCGACCAGGCCATTTGCTCCGCCGTGGGGATAGCGGTCAACAGCGACCTTGTGGCGCAGCGGTAGGCCCTTGGTCATCTGCTGCGCATTAACGCTGATTTCGCGCAACAGCAACGTCAGTGTCGCAGTGACCATCGACGCGTCGGCAGCAGCCTTCGTCGGGTGCACCGTGACCTTGACACCGTCTTTTGTAGCTTCGAGTGCTGGGTAAGCATCAACCTCGTTACCGTCGATTGTTGTGGTCACAGTCTCCG
Organism: Corynebacterium sp. HMSC05C01; assembly: GCF_001807155.1. Classification (NCBI taxonomy): domain Bacteria; kingdom Bacillati; phylum Actinomycetota; class Actinomycetes; order Mycobacteriales; family Corynebacteriaceae; genus Corynebacterium; species Corynebacterium sp. HMSC05C01. The sequence continues at coordinate 273,187 of NZ_KV787954.1, forward strand.
GTACAGCGCCGAGCGAGTCCGACGTCCACTTTTTTACAGACTCAGACTCCGATTGGCGTCCAGCTTTGGATACAGACGACTTAATCTTGCCCGCCTGACGGCGTTTTAACGCTGCGAGATCCTTGTCGTGGTCGACGATCTTGCCGCGGCGGTCGATTGCCGCATAGGTAACCTGCAAGTGCGGTGGCAACGCCTGGGGGTTGAAATCCGTGGCGTTAATACCGCGGCCACCAACGCTTCGAAGCGCATCGGCGAGCGCTTCAGTAAACGGGATGTCCGTGTTGACGTCCTCGGGCATTACCTCGAGTGCACGCTGCGCAAAGTCGGGGGCGGGGACGACGGTTTTACGTAACGCCTTCGGTAGGGTGCGGATCATCTCGGCAGCGAGTTCAGAGCGCAAGCCTGGGACGAGCCAATCGAAGCCGTCAGGGTCAAGGTTTGCCAGGAGTGGCACGGGTACCTCGACAGTCACTCCATCAAACGGGTCGCCCGGTTCGAACTTGTAGCGCAGTGCGTATTCCACGGAGCCCTGGCGCTTGGCCTCGGGAAAGGCGGTCGCAGAGGCGTCAACGTTGTCGTCGTCAAGCAATGCGTTCGGATCGAAGTCCAAATAATGCTTGTCTTTCGCACGCTGTTTCTTCCACCACGAATCAAAGTGGCGAGCGGTGGTGACATTGTCGGGCAGGCGAGCGTCGTAAAAGTCGAACAACGTATCTTCGTCGACGACAAGGCCGCGGCGGCGAACCTTTTCCTCGACCTCGGCTGCTTCCGCAAGCAACGCTTCATTGTGGTCGATGAACTTATGGTGACGGTTCCAATCGCCCTCCAGCAGCGCGTGGCGGATGAACATTGTGCGCGCAGCGGCAGGATCCACCCGGTGGTAGGGAACAAGCCGATCACGCACGATGGTCACGCCGTAAAGCATGGATTTTTCGTGGACCATCGCTGCGGAACGCTTACGCGACCACACAGGTTCCGAATAGGAGTGTTTGAGCAGGTCGCCGGCGGCACGCTCAACCCAAACAGGTTCGATCTTGGCTACGTCACGAGCCCAGAGCCGTGACGTTTCGACGAGTTCAGCGGCCATGAGAAACTCCGGAGGCCGCTTAGCCAGCGACGAGCCGGGAAAGACCATAAACCGTGTCCCGCGCGCTCCCTGAAACTCTTTGGAATTGCCGTCACGCGCGCCGATATTGGAGAGCAAACCAGTCAAGAGCGACTGGTGGACTGCAGCTGCATCGCGCTCACCCGCGATACTATCGGCGGGAGACCAGCCGAGCTGTCGCTCCACGTCGCGCAATTGGCGGACAAGATCGCGCCACTCACGGATGCGCATGTAGTGGAGGAACTCGCGCTTCATACGCTTACGGAATGCGTTGCCGGACAGCTCGTCGCGGGAATCGCCGATGTAGTCCCACAGTTTCAGCGATGACAGGAAGTCGGACTCTTTGTCCTTGAAGCGGGCGTGTGCTTGGTCGGCCTGGGCCTGGTACTCCAAGGGGCGTTCTCGAACATCCTGGATGGTCATGGCTGCGACGATGACAGTGACGTCATCGAGCACGCCGAGGCGATTGGCCTCCACCAGCATGCGGGCCATCTTGGGGTCCACAGGAATGCGGGAAATATCGCGGCCAACGTTGGTGAGGGTCGGTGCGCCACCACGTTCTTTTTGCGAGATCGCCCCCAATTCGTGCAGCAGCATAAGTCCGTCGCGGACCGCCTTATGGTCAGGCGCCTGGATGAAGGGGAACTCATTGATATCCCCAAGCCGCAGCGAGATCATCTGCAAGATGACTGACGCCAAGTTTGTGCGCAGAATCTCCGGGTCAGTGAACTCTGGGCGCGCTTCGAAGTTCTCCTCCGAATACAGGCGGATGGCAATGCCGTCGGCGGTACGGCCTGATCGGCCCGAACGCTGGTTCGCGGAAGCCTGGGAGATTTCCTCGATAGGCAGACGTTGGACCTTGGTGCGTGTCGAATACCTCGAGATACGCGCCAGGCCAGTGTCCACCACATAGTGGATGCCCGGCACGGTCAGAGACGTTTCGGCGATGTTTGTCGACAACACAATGCGACGACCCGAGTGTGGGGAGAACACACGGTGCTGCTCCGCGTTGGAGAGGCGACCGAACAGCGGAACAACCTCAACGCCACGCCAGTGCTGCTTCTCAATCGCCTCCATGCAGTCACGGATGTCGCGCTCTGAAGAGAAGAAACACAGAATGTCGCCGTTGCCCTCACCCATAAGTTCTTTGCAGGCGGCGACGACACCGTCGATCATGTCGGTGTCAATCTCCTTGATGGAGCCGTCTTTTTTCTGAATCTGCTCAACCAGTGGTCGGTAGCGGATTTCGACTGGGTAAGTACGCCCGGAGACCTCGATAATCGGAGCTGGGTTGCCCTCGGCGTCGGCGAAGTGGCTGGCAAATGCCTCCGGGTCAATGGTCGCAGATGTGACAATCACCTTGAGGTCCGGCCGCTTGGGCAGCAGTCGCTTGAGGTAGCCCAGCAGGAAGTCGATGTTGAGTGAGCGCTCGTGGGCCTCGTCGATAATGATCGTGTCGTACGCGTTGAGGAAGCGATCGCGCTGCATCTCTGTGAGCAAGATGCCGTCCGTCATCAGCTTGACCGCAGTAGACGGGGATACTTTGTCGTCGAAACGAATGGCGTAGCCGACAGATTCACCGATGTCCTGGCCGAGCTCGTCGGCGATGCGCTCCGCAACGGTGCGAGCGGCGAGTCTGCGCGGCTGCGTGTGTCCAATCAGTCCACGCCGGCCACGCCCCATCTCCAGCAGCATCTTTGGAATCTGGGTGGTCTTGCCCGATCCCGTCTCGCCGGCGATAACAACGACCTGGTTGTCGCGCACCAGTTCCATGATGTCGTCGCGGCGCGCAGACACCGGCAGGTTTTCCGGGTAAGTAATTTCAGGGATCAGAGCATCGCGCTTCTCGACGACACCCCGTGCCCTCTCAATATCCTTCCCAATCGCCCGCAGCGCATCCGGCGCGCTCGCATTTTTGAGTCGCCTACGGAACCGTCGAACATCCGCAATCGGTACAGCATCGAGCGCATCGTAGAGCTGCGGCTTCGGCGGGGCGGGGGAGGAGGAAGAATGATCAGTCATAGCCAGAGGCAGAGCTTAGCGCGGAAGCAGGGATTTACCTGATTCCAGGGCTCGCTCATACGAAGCCTTCACGAGTTGCCCTAACTGCTCGAACTCCGCAACACGCTGCGAGGACGCGCGGTAGACCAAGCTCACCGTGCGTTGCGCCTGTACACCGTTTGCAAACGTTGCGGAAGCGACTCCGGGGCGAGAGCACTCAGTGCCTACCGCGGAGGCCGGAATCAACGTTGACCCCAGCCCTGCCACGACCAACTGGACGATCGTGGTCAGTGACGATGCGCGTGTCACAGCATGCTTGCGCGCGCCGGGAGTTGCCTCAGCGATCTTGCACAGCTCCACAATCTGATCCCGCAGACAGTGGCCGTCATCCAGTAGTAAAAGGTTGAGGTCCTTCAGGCTGTCCAGCCCCAAATCGGTGCGGCCGGCAAGTGGATCGTCCGGATTGGTCACTGCCACAAACGGCTCGTCGTAAAGCGGCAATTGCTCCAAACCTGGTGCGTGCGTCGGAGTGGCAAGCACTGCCAGATCGAGTTGCCCGTCGCGCAACATTTGTAACAGTTGATCCGTTTGGTTTTCTACGATGCGCGGTTCCAAATCCGGGTAGTTTTCCTCGATCCCAATAAGCACTCCCGGAAGGAGATACGGCGCAATTGTAGGGATGATGCCAATGTTCAGTGGGCCGGCGAGCTCGCCGAGCGCTCCGCGCGACTGGGCAAGAAAAGCATCGGCAGCGTCGAGGGTTGCCTTCGCATATGGCAACAGCGCTTCACCGGTGGGGGTGACGATCACGCGCCGGGTGGAACGCTCGATAAGTTGCAGGCCAAGACCATTTTCAAGCGACGCCAAAGCCTGTGACAGGGAAGGCTGGGAGATGCCAAGTTTCGCTGCTGCGCTCACAAAGTGTTTCTGTTCTGCAACCGTGACAAAGGTACGGATCTGTGCGAGTGTCGGTTTATACTCTCGATTGCTCATACTTATGAATCCTACACCGGCTAATAGGTTTTTGGTTGCAACCTTCTGCGAACTGTGTCATACTGTTTTACGTCCGAAACACATTCGTTTGACCAGATTCTTTTGGAGGATCATCATGCCGATCATGACCGTTGGAGAGCGTTTTCCGGAGTTCGACCTTCTCGCACTGAAGGGTGGCAACCTGAAGGAAGCTAACGCTGCTTCCCCGGACGACTACTTCGAGCGCGTCTCCCTGGATAAGTACGAGGGCAAGTGGAAGGTCATCTTCTTCTACCCGAAGGACTTCACCTTCGTTTGCCCGACCGAGATCGCCGCATTCGGCAAGCTCAACGAGGAGTTCGAGGACCGCGACACCCAGGTGCTCGGCGGCTCCATCGATAACGAGTTCTCGCACTTCAACTGGCGTGCAACCCACGAGGAACTGCTGGACATCCCGTTCCCGATGTTCTCGGACATCCGCCACGACCTGATCCGCGCCCTCGGTGTTGAGAACGCTGACGGTGTCGCAGACCGTGCAACCTTCATCATCGACCCGGACGGCATCATCCAGTTCGTGTCCGTCACCCCGGACGCTGTTGGCCGTAACGTCGACGAGGTCCTGCGTGTCCTCGACGCTCTGCAGTCTGAAGAGGTCTGCGCCTGCGATTGGCAGAAGAACGACCCGACCAAGAACATCGACAAGATGGCTGTGGTCCAGGAGTCCCTGAAGTAGCACCCGGACTTTAGTTTCCGTGCCGCCCCGCGCTCCTTAACGCTGGAGTGGCGGGGCGCTCCCATACCAACTGAAAGGATCAACGTATGTCTATCGATAACCTGCGCAACGCACTTCCCGAGTACGCCAAGGATCAGAAGCTTAACCTTGGCTCGCTGACCCGCTCGACCGAGCTGACTGAGCAGCAGCTGTGGGGCACGCTCGTCGCCTCCGCGGCTGCGACCCGCAACGCAACTGTCATCTCCGAGATCACCGACGAGGCCAAGGAGCACCTCTCCGAGGAGGCGATTGACGCAGCCTTCGGCGCCGCTACCGTCATGGCGATGAACAACGTCGCGTACCGCGCTAAGGGCTGGCTTGGTGACGACTACGCCAACGTGAAGTTCGGCCTTCGCATGAACATCATCTCCAAGCCGGGGGTAGAAAAGGCTGACTTCGAGCTGTGGTCGCTCGCCGTTTCCACCATCAATGGTTGCGAGCACTGCGCCGTCGCCCACGCCAACACCGTCCGCGAGGAAGGCCTGACCAAGGAGCAGGTCTGGGAGTCCATCAAGATCGCCGGTGTTGTCCAGGCTGTTGCCCAGACGATCACTATCGAAGACGCACGCTAAGCCACTAGCGCGTATCGACGATTAAACGCCGCTGGCCCCGAACCTTTCTGTTCGGGGCCAGCGGCGTTTCGTCGTTAAGCAGAGCGCGCTACATGGGGCTGAGCACCTTGGTGGTCAGGGAGAACAGGTCCTTCGGATCATCCGGATCGGCGACCAACTCAATATAGGTCTGGAAGTCGGTGCCAGCAGTCGAGTCGCGCAGGTAGCGCAGGGCGGAGAAGTCCTCGATTGCGAAGCCGACCGAGTCGAACAGTGTGATCTCCTCATCGCTAGAGCGGCCCGGGACCTTGCCTGCGATGACCTTCCACAGTTCGACGACCTCGAAATCCTCGCCCTTGTTCTGGATCTCGCCCTCGATGCGGGTCTGGGGAGGGAACTCGACGAACACGGTGGCGTCGTCAAGAATGCGCGGATCAAGCTCCGTCTTGCCGGGGCAGTCGCCGCCCACGCCGTTGATGTGTACACCCGGGCGAACCAAGGAGTAGTCCAGGATGGTGTTTTGCGCCTTGTCGGCGGTGCAGGTCGTAATGATGTCTGCGCCTTCGAGCGCATCCTCAACGCTGTCGGCGATGTAGACCTCGATGCCGAGCGGCTCGATATTGCGGCGGAACTTCTCCATCGCGTCCGGGTCGATGTCGAAGATGCGGACCTTCTCGATACCCAATGCCGCACGGAACCCGAGCGCCTGGAACTCTGACTGGGAACCGGAGCCAATCATCGCCATGACTTCAGAGTCCTTGCGCGCGAGGTACTTTGCCGCCATTGCGGAGGTTGCAGCAGTACGAAGTGCGGTGAGCAAGGTCATCTCGGCTTCAAACGTAGGGTAGCCGTTGTCTACGTCAGCCAGGAAACCGAAAGCGGTCACAGTCTGGAAGCCACGAGCCGGGTTCGACGGGTGGCCGTTGACGTACTTGAATCCGTATTCGATTGAGTCGGAGGTGGGCATCAGTTCAATGACACCGATAGGGGTGTGGCTGGCCACGCGCGGAATCTTGTCAAATTCCTCCCAGCGGACGAAGTCCTTTTCGATGTATTCGAGGATGCCGGCGATGATCTTCTCCACACCGTGGTGGTCGATCCAGCGGCACATGTTGGTGACGTCGACAAGTTGAGTCATACGGAAACTTCCTTTCAAAGTAAGAGGGGATTAATGGGTAACGATTGGGGGATCAATGTCGGGTGCTTGTTCACCAGTGACGTGCTCGTAGTTCACGTGCGAACGCGAGATGAATTCAACGCGATCGCGGACCTTGAACCAGCCGAATGCAAGCGCCGGCCACATCAGCAGCGACACAATCAGTGTCCAGGTGCCAATTGGGTAGTCGAAGGCCATGAGCACGACAACCAGCCCAAGGAACAGCAGCGAGACAATATCGGTGAACGGCGAGAATGGTGCGCGGTAATCCGGACGGGTGTACTTGCCCTGCCGGGCCAGCCGCACAAAGCGCATGTGCGACAGGGAAATTGCCGCCCAGGACGCCATCGTGCCAAGTGCCGCGATATTCAACACAACCTCGAACGCTGCCTCCGGCACGAAGTAGTTGAGCACAACGCCGAACAGGGCGACGCCCGTGGTCATCAGAATGCCACCGTAAGGCACACCACCCTTGGTGACCTTGCCTGCCCACTGCGGTGCGGAACCGGCCTTGGACAGCGAGTACATGATGCGGCCCGTGGAGTAGAGGCCGGCGTTCAGGGAGGACAACGCAGCGGTGATGACCACCAACTGAGTGATAGGACCGGCGTACGGCACGCCGATGGAGTTGAAGAAAGTCACAAACGGTGACTCGTCACCGGAGTACTGGGTGTACGGCAGCAGCATGCACAGCAGGAGCACGGAGCCGAAGTAGAACACCAGCAGGCGGAAGACAACAGCATTAATCGCCTTCGGGATGTCCTTACGGGGGTTCTTTGCCTCACCAGAGGTCGTGCCCAGCAGCTCGATACCTGCGTAAGCGAACACGACGCCTTGGATCACGATCAGTGCCGGCAGTACGCCGTTCGGGAACCAGCCACCGTGATCGGAGATGAGCGTCAGGCCAGTCAGATCACCACTCGGATTGCCGAAGATGACCATGAAGATGCCGACCGCGAGGAACGTGAGCAGGAACGCCACCTTGATCAGGGAGAACCAGAACTCCATCTCGCCAAAGAACTTCACCGAGACGAGATTCATCCCCGTCACAAGAGCGATGATCGCAAGTGCGATGACCCACTGCGGAATGTCGTTAATCCAACCGTAGAACTGGCCGAACCAGCGGATGTAGATCGCAAGCGCTGTCGCGTCAGCAACGGCGGTCGCTGCCCAGTTGAACCAGTACAACCAGCCCGAGACGTATGCGGCCTTCTCGCCAAAGAATTCGCGAGTGTAGGACACGAACGAACCCGAGGTTGGACGGTGGACAATGAGCTCACCCAGACTCCGCAGGATGAGGTATCCGATGAAACCGCAGAGCAGGTACATCAGGGCTAGCGACGGTCCGGCGGCCTCAAGGCGCGAACCTGCGCCAAGGAACAGACCGGTACCGATCGCCGAGCCAATTGCGATCATGTTGATCTGACGGGTGGACAGCCCTTTCTGCAAGCCGGCATCTTCGTCAGGAATGACGCCAGCTTTAGGACGAGTTGATGCTTCCGATGGTGGTGGTTTCGTAGTCATCGGGTTCTCCCAGGGTTGTGTCGGTTAGTGGGGGACTAGTTCCTGATGCCGGCCGGGTCGTGGATGACGCCGAAACGGTGCAGGGTTGCGGAGATGGCCTGCTCCAGTAGGTACGGGAGCAACTCACGTCGACCGTCGATGAGCGCCGGGCTATCAAAAACGGCGGTGGTGATGTCGCCGTAGATGTCTGCCGGGGCATCGCCGATAACGCGGATGCGAGAAGGAGTGCCCTCAACGCGATTCGCATCCACAGTGATGGAGGCAGCTTCAAGGTCCGCGACGAACTCTGCAGGTGCGACAATGCGGATCTCGGAGCCGGTGATCGCTGCTGCGAGCAGCTGGCGGTAGACATCGCGCAAGCGGTAGTTCTCACCGACGTAGATCACGACCGGCTCGAGCGTGTTGCGGTAACGGAAGATGTTCGCCTCCGAGCGAAGACCAGAGTGGTCGTGACCACGACCGAACTCGCGGTCCCATGCGCGCTGGTCGTACTCAGCAGCACGGGAGAGCCAGCCGTAGTCCTCCGCATCGACGTTCGGGCGGAACGCCTCCAGCAGCTCCTGGATATCGGCGGAGATGCTCACGCCCGGCGACGGAGCCACACCATCACGGTCACGCCACGTGCCCATCTGTGCCACATAGTTCGGGCCACCAGCCTTCGCGCCTGGGCCGACCGAGGACTTCTTCCAGCCACCGAACGGCTGACGCTGCACGATTGCACCGGTGATACCGCGATTGACGTAGACGTTGCCAGCTTCCACACGGTCGAGCCAGGTATTGATCTCGTCGCCGTCAAGGGTGTGAATACCCGCAGTCAAGCCGTAGCCGGTGGAGTTCTGCCACTCAATAGCCTCATCGAGGTCCTTGGCGTGCATGATGCCCAGGACCGGTCCGAAGCACTCGTTCTGGTGGTACCAGGAGCCAGGCTTAACGTTGTCGCGGATACCGGGGCTCCAGAACTTGCCTTCATCATCGAGCTTCTTCGGCCGGAGCAACCACTTCTCGCCCGGTTCGAGCTTGGTCAAACCGCGCTGCAGCTTCTCGCCCGGAGCTTCAATCAAGCCGTTCATCGTGGTGGAGAGCTCGGTGCCTGGGCCGACCACGAGAGTGGAAGCAGCGTCAAGGAGCTGGCCACGAATACGCTCAGACTCGGCCGCGGAGCCGACGAGAATTGCCAGCGACGCCGCGGAGCATTTCTGGCCGGAGTGGCCGAATGCCGACAGATACAGGTCGTTGATCGCCAGATCCGGGTCGGCGGACGGCGTGATGATGATGGCGTTCTTGCCCGAGGTCTCAGCCATGACGTTAAGTTGCGGGTTCCACGACTTAAACAGCTGGGCTGTCTCAGATGCGCCGGTGAGGATGATGGCGTCCACGGCGTCGTCGGTAAGCAGTGCCTTGCCCGCCTCACCTTCGTCAGCGCGAACGTACTGCACCGTATCCGGGTCGATGCCCTTCTCTGCGAAGACTGCCTGGATGCAATCCGCGATCAGCTTGGCACACTGCGTTACCTGCGGTGCCGGCTTCAGGATCACAGCGGAGCCTGCCGCCAACGCCGCCATGACACCACCGGTCGGAATAGCGACCGGGAAGTTCCACGGCGGAACAACCACCGTGAGCTTGTTCGGTTCGAACTCTGCCTCAATGTCGTCGAGGTGACGGGCGCTATCTGCATAGTAGTCGCAGAAGTCGATCGCCTCGGAGATCTCTGGGTCAGACTGGTCGACAGTCTTGCCGGCCTCGTGAGCCGCAACGGAGACGAACTCGCCACGGCGGCGTGCGATCTCGTCGCCAATCGCCTCCAGCACCTCTGCACGCTCGTTGGCGGACAGGGCACCCCACTTCTTCTGCGCCTCGAGAGCGCGCTCGATGTTGTCACGGATAGCAGCAGGATCGGTGATCTCCTCACCGGTGTCGATCGATGGCGGAGTGCTCAGGTGCTTGATCGCCCAAGCACGGTTGGCCTCAAGGGCAGGATCCGTATCCGGCTCGTTGAAGAAGCGGCCGGTCGTTGCGGAAGCATGTGCGACGTGGCGCTCAGTTTCCGTATTACGGTCTTGCGTGCGGTTCGGGCCATTGTGCACGTCCCAACGGTTGCCGACAGCCCAGCGGAAGACGTACTCTTGCTCCTTAATCGGATCACGGTCCTCAGTCTTCGGAGCGAACAGGGCATGCAGGAAGTTCTGCGGGGCAGCGTTCTCCTCGAGACGACGCACCAGGTAGCTCACCGCCACGTCGAAGTCATCGCGGTCGACAACCGGGGTGTACAGGATCTGGTCGCCGTACACCTCGCGCACGATTTCCTGCTGCGCAGGGGACATGCCCTGCAGCATCTCAGAGTCGATCATCGCGGTGACACCGCGACGCTGTGCCAACTCGTATGCCAACGCAGACGTGAACAGGTTGTGCGAGGCGATACCGATAGAAACCGCATCTGCAAACTCAGGGCGCAGGATGAAATCCAGCAGGCGGTAGTAGTTTGCGTCCACCTCATCCTTGGTCAGGTACGGAGCCTGCTCCCAACCCTTGACTTCAGCGTGGTGGCGTTCCATGGACAGGTTCGCACCCTTGACCAGACGGATCTTGATCTTGGAGCCACCGTCGGCCACACGCTTCTGGGCGAAGTCGGCCAGGTACTCGAGTGCACCAAGCGTGTCCGGCAAGTACGCCTGAAGCACAATGCCGCCCTGGTAGTCCTTGAACTCCTCCTCGCTGAGCAGCTGCGTGAACACGTCCAGCGTGAGATGCAGGTCGTGGTACTCCTCCATGTCCATGTTGATGAACACCTGAGGGCTACGGTCGCGCGCAGCGCGGTACAGCGGGCGGATGCGGTCCTTGACCAATCGAACGCATTCGTCGTAATCCCAGTGGTTGAGCTGCGACACCATCGACGATGCCTTGACGGACACATAGGTAACGCGTGGGTTCTTGATCAAATTGAGGGTGCGTTCTGCACGATCTGTTGCTTCCTTCTCGCCGAGGACGGCCTCACCGAGCAGGTTCAAGTTGAGCTGCTCACCACGCTTCTGTGCGTTGTCGAGAAGCTTGTTCAGTGCGTCACTTTCGGCATCGAGAACCAGGTGGCCAACGAGCTGGCGGAGACGGGCACGTGCCGCAGGAACAACTACGTTTGGCAGGAATGGGCCGACGAAAGCACCAATTCCGACGAGCAGGGAGTTGATCTGGCCGAGGAATCGGGCGTCGACACCGCGCGTGATCGCCCGCAGTGCGTGTGCTGCGACACGGTTGCTTTCCGGGCGCATGACGCGGTCAACGAAGTCCATGGTGAAGCGGACACCGTTTTCGTCGCGAAGCAACTCAGCGAGCTGCTGGGTGGAGGCGTCGTCGGCGTCTGCTTCGGCGGTAGCTTCCATCCAGTGGTAGGCGCGAGCAACAGCTGCCTCGATTACTGCCTCGAGGTCATCGCTATTCGACGGCGCGATCTGGTTGGTGCTCAGTTGTGGCATTTGTGTTCCTTATCACTCAAAACTGACCAATGTGACAGGGATTAAGATAAGGCACAACCGCGATTTTCAATGCAATTAGATGCCGTCGCACGAGTCGTGCGAGGAAACCTGCAGCGCACAGCGTTGACGGGTGGGGAAAACGGGGGATAAAAATAACCCCGCCACATGCATAGTGCAGTGACGGGGTTTGAAACGTTGGTGCGTTACAGGCCACCGAACGGGCCGCGCAGCGGGTCGAATGGCTTGATCGTCTCGTCGATCTCGCCGGTCACAATCTGCTTTGCCAGCATCTTGCCGGACAGCGGGCCCAGGATGATGCCCCACATGCCGTGACCACCGTTGGTGTACACGTTTGGCACCTTCGTCGCGCCAACCAGTGGGAGACCGTCCGGAGTGACCGGGCGGGAACCGACCCACTCGTCCTGGCGATCTTCCCAGTCGATGCCACGGAAGAACGGCTTCGTCGAGTGAATCATCGAGGCAATACGGCCTGGCTGGAACGGCTCATCCGGGCCGCGGAACTCCATCGTGCCTGCAATGCGGAAGCGACCCTGGTACGGGGTGCAGGCGATCTTTGGATCCGGCAGATACACCGGGCAGGTAGCAGGCTCAGCTGTCTCAACCGAGAAGGAGTAGCCGCGACCAGCCTGAATCATCGTGTTCACACCAAGCTGTTTAGCCAAGGACGGAAGCCACGCACCGGTTGCCAAAACAACGTTGTCGGCCTGCAGCCACTCCCCGGTGGAAAGCTTCACGGCTGGCTTGCGGGTGGAGGTGACCTCTACGACCTCAACACCCGTCGTGATCTTGCCACCGCGCTCGATAATCGAATCTGCAATGGCCCGGCAGTACGGACCCGGCTCGATGAAGCGCTGACCGCCCATGCGGTAGGTTGCGCCGACCTTCTCGGTCAGCATCGGGGCGTCAGTGCGGGCGTCGTCAAGCGTGATCTGCTCGAAAGGAATATCTTGGCCGTGACGCTGAGCGCCTTCGACTTCCTTGAGGAAGCCGGCGGCTTTGCCCTCGTTTTCGAAACCGATGATGAACGGACCCTCATGTGTGGAGGCCTTCACACCACCTGCTTCGAGCTCGTCGAAAGCAGCGAGGGAAGCAATATCTGCCTTAGTGAGGCGAGCCATGGTCTTGTCCCATGCGCGTCCCGTCGCGTGTGCCATGAAGTTGGCGCAGAAGCGCCACAGCTTCGGGTCGAAACGCACCGGCACATCCAAAGCAGCGTGCTTATCAAACAGTGCGGTCGGGCCGTATGCCCACAGGCTCGAGTTGGACAGCGGGATCGTCTTGCCCGGTGCCAACCAGCCGGCGTTGCCCCAGGAAGAACCGGCCGCAACATCGATGCGTTCGAGAACTTCCACCTCATGGCCATATTCCTGCAGATGCCATGCGGTTGACAGACCGGTCATGCCGGCGCCGACAACAATTGTGCGCGTCACGTTGTGCTCCTTGTCACGCTAGAACCAAAGTTTGCCCCACACAATCTAGCCGGGGTGGATGTGTTTTGGGGCAAATTAGAACTTTCCGTTTCATGCGAGCACTTCTACTGCCCCCGAACCTCCAACGAGGAGACCCGAACCTCACCCGCTTCATCGGATGCGTCGAGATCCACCACACCGTGAATCTGGAACGCGTTGTCGCCTTCGGGGTCGTTAATAATCTGGGTGACCTGCCAGGATCTGCCGGATTGATCACCGATGTGGAAGAATTCAGGACCGCGTGCGTCTGGGCCAAGATCGACATCGTCGTACTCGTCGAAGTAGTCGTCCATCGCCCCCGGCCAATCCACCCGCTCGTCTGTTTCTAGGTAGTCGAGCATCTCGGCCAACTCATCTTCTTTCTCATAAGCGAACAGTTCGACCATTCGGAAGAAGTAGTTGCGGACCATGATTGTGAACGCACGACGGTTGGCGGTCAGTGCGGATGGGTCTTGTACACCAAACGCCAGCTCTCGGTCGATGGTTTCCTGGCTGACAGGTTCGTCTTCTCCGGTCATGTGCGCCCATTCGTCGATGAGCGACGAGTCCACCTGACGAATCATCTCGCCGAGCCATACGACGATGTCCTCGAGCTCGTCGTTCATGTAGGCATCGGGGATGGAGTAGGAGAGCGTGCGCCAAGCATCGGTGAGGTAGCGAAGCACCACACCTTCGGAGCGCGCCAGCCCATATGTGGAAATGAGATCGGAGAACGTCATTGCGTGCTCGATCATGTCCCGCACCACAGACTTCGGCGACGGCTCGAACTCCTTCGCCCACGGGTTGCCCTGGGTGAAGGTATCGAACGCTTCGTCCAACTCGTCGGCCAATGGCTTCGGATAGGTGACATCCTCAATAATCGCCATGCGCTCGGTGTAGTCAACACCTTCAGCCTTTAGCGCAGCAATTTCTTCTCCACGAGCGGCTTTCTCTTGCGCTTGGAGGAGTTGCCTCGGGTCGTCGAGGATCGCTTCAAATGCTGAGATGACATCAAGGGTGTATGTATCCGATTCCGGATCCAGCAGGGTAAGAAACGCCAGTGCGAACGGAGCGAGAGGTTGATTTAGCGCAAAGTCGCGGTCGAGCTCCTGCGTCAGCGTGTATGGGCGAAACGCGGGAGAGTCCGGAGTACGTTCCACCACTCCAGCGTTAATCAGCCCACGGAATAGCTCCACTGCGGTGAGGATGTCCCTGTTCTGTTTCGCACGGTTGTCGTGGTTGTCGCGCAGTAACTTGCGCATGTGCTCGTAGCCGTCACCAGGGCGTGCCACCACGTTGAGCAGCATCGAGTTGCTCACCTTGAACTGGCTTGTCAGCTCTTCGGGTTCAGCGACCTTCAGACGTTCAAAAGTGTTCTCAGACCAGGAAACTTCACCGTCGCGGGCAGATTTCTTCCGTATCTTCTTGAGTTTCTTAGGATCATCACCCGCCTTGCGGCGCAGCTTTACGTTTTCTATCTCGTGTTCGGGCGCTTCCACCACTACAGTGCCTTCGGTGTCGTAGCCTGCGCGACCTGCGCGGCCTGCGATTTGGTGGAATTCACGCGACTTCAAGATGCGCTGGCGAGTTCCGTCGTATTTGGCCAACCCAGTGATGAGCACTGTACGAATCGGCACGTTAATCCCCACACCGAGCGTGTCTGTACCGCAGATGACTTTCAGTAAGCCGGTTTGGGAAAGCCGTTCGACAAGGCGACGGTACTTCGGCAACATGCCTGCGTGGTGGATTCCGATGCCACGACGCACAAGTTTGGACAGCGTCTTGCCAAACGTGGTGGTAAAGCGGAAATTGCCAATCTCTTCAGCGATCCGCTGCTTTTCCTCATCCGTAATGATTTTCATGCTGGTCAGCGCCTGCGCTCGTTCAGTGGCTTCGCGCTGAGAGAAATGCACAACGTAGATCGGTGCCTTGCCGTCGGCGAGCAGCTCCTCAATCGTCTCGTGCACCGGCGTGAACACATAGTGGAAATCCAGCGGAACGGGACGCTCAGCGCCGCCCACATAAGTGGTGGTGCGCCCGGTGCGTTTCGTCAGGTCCTCCTCGAGCCACGCAGTATCGCCTAGTGTCGCCGACATCAGCAGAAACTGAGCCTTTGGCAACTCCAGTAGCGGAACCTGCCAGGCCCATCCGCGCTCCGGCTCGGAGTAGTAGTGGAACTCGTCCATGACGACTTGGTCGATTCGCGCATGCTCGCCTTCTCGCAGTGCGATATTTGCGACGATCTCCGCTGTGGCTGCAATGATTGGCGCATTGGAGTTCACCGTTGCGTCACCGGTCATCATGCCGACGTTTTCAGCGCCGAAGATTTCGCAGAGCGCAAAGAACTTCTCGCTTACCAGTGCCTTAATCGGCGCCGTATAAAACGATCGTTGTCCACGGGCGAGGGCAATGAAATGCGCTGCGTTGGCGACCATGGACTTCCCGGAACCAGTCGGGGTGGCCAAGATAACGTTGTCGCCGGCGAGCAAGGCTAGCGAAGCCTCCTCTTGAGCAGGGTAGAGGCTGATACCGCGGGACTCGGTCCACGAGGTAAACGAGTCCCACACCACGTCCTCGAAGAGGGACTCAGGTGCTTCGGCAATGTCGGAGAGCATATCAGTGAGCGTCACGCTCACCACCGTAGCTGACCGCCCCGACATCCCATCAGCATTTAGGATGTTGCGCCGGTGTCACCTTCGCTGTCGTCGTCACTGTCGCCGTCACCTTCTTCAGCGTCGGGGTCGATGAAGAAGTAGTCACGCAAGCGCCGATCAGTGTTCTCATCGTGAGGCAGGCTGCGCTGTTGACCACGGTTGCGGTCACGGTCCTCTATGGCGGTGAGGTAGTTCTCAAAAGCCTCGCTGATTTCCTCACCAGACGGCATCTGTGCCTCACCGGGCATCATGGCTTGCGGGTGGTGGCGACGGTATTCCTCCATCTCCTGGTCATAGTGTTCCTCCAATGCTTGGACCACATGGGTGATCTCAGCGGAGTTCGTCGTTTGTTCTGCAAGTTGCTGGGAGACCCGCTTCATGTCGCCTTCCAACGAACCAAGCGGGAAGGTCAACGTGGTGGAATCCTCTACCGACTGCAAGAGCTGGAAAGTTGCGTGCGGGTACGGAGAAGCAGCGACATAGTGCGGGACGTGCGCTGTGTAGCCTGCGACATTTCGCCCACGCTTGTGGAGTTCGCGCTCAATGAGAATTGCGGCGGAGCCAGGAACGCTCACCATACCGTCGAAGGTGTACATCGAGCCGACGAGGTCGGTGTCGTTGCCGTGTGCTGATACCACAAGGGGGCGAGTGTGTGGCGCGCCCATAGGGGCAGCGTAGAGGCAGATCGTTTTATCCACATTGAAACGCTCGACGAGGTCGGCGACTGCATTGCTAAACGCTTCCCAGCGAAGATCCGGTTCAGGCCCGGACAGGAGCAAGAAAGACTTGCCCTTGCTGTCGCGCAGGACCCGCATATCGAGTTGCAGGTCTGCAACGTCTGCGATTTCAGCATGGGCGAGTGTCACCGTTGGGCGTCGTGAGCGGTAGTCGATGAGCTCGTCGTTGCTAAACGTCGCCACCGTATGGGTCTCTAGCGCGGCCTTAAGATGGTCGGCTGCAGACTCAACTGCGTGACCTGCGTCGGCGTAGCCGTGCATGGCAATAATCAGCGCCGGGCCCGATTGGGAGGTGCTGTCCACGGTGGGCGAGGGGTACTCAAGCTCGTACATCTGCTGATCGTAAGTCACGGTTGTAGATCTCCTGAAATGGTATCGCTGATTCCCCCACCACAACGAAGGAAGCGAGCAAAACATTCCCCGTTATGTTTTTGGATGGAACCGAACACTGCTTCAGTGCGTCTGATATTTATGACAGACACTCAACCACAAGGAACTCATTCATCGGATGGTGCTGGCGCGGCGCACCACGACACCTACACATTGCAATCGCCCGCGCACTTGATTGCATCACTTCCTGGAACTCTCGGTTACTTTCCAACTGAAACTGTTTCGCTGATCACCTTGCAAGCGCGTCCGGGGGAACCTGACATCTTGGATGTTGGGCCGTACTTATGCTCTGATTTGGGCAGCACAGAGCAGCTTCGCAACATGCTTGAGCAACTGCCAATAACGCAACGTGTGGCGACGTTTGGCGTGATCATTAGCCGAGTCCCTGATTCGGAGATGGTCAAACAGGCCGTTAAGGAGTTGCGAGACAGTTATCAGGGGATTGTGCCACTGGTCGACGCGTGCTGGTTAGTTTCGGAAGTCGCTGATGGCACCCCGTACCGCCTCGCGTTCTCCAACGAGACGGAGAACGCACAGATCTGGGGGTGGGAGGACACATTCGCTTCGGGTACGGTCGCTTCGGTGATCGCGTCGCCGGCGATGCGGCCGTACATCGATAACGGCTTGCTGCCGGAGCTCGATCGCGCGGATACGTTCGAGCACTTCGACCCGCTATTGCTCAGCGATGCTGTGCGTTGCGACGAGGTCGCGCCCGCTGCGTATCGACGAGGCCTTGACCTAATGGATCTGGTCTCAGTGGCACCTGCTCTTGCGCGCCGGGACGTCGAGCGGGCCTGCGAGCTCTTCGTCTCAACGCCAGCGGATTCGATCATTGACGGGGATGGATACGTTGAACTGAGCGATGTGTTTCAGTCGGATGACGAAGTCGAACTTATCGCCGCGATGCTGAGCAGAAGCCGGTTGCGCGACTGCTTAATCGTCGACGCGCTTGCATACCCGTTCGGGGCATCCGCGGTGATGTTGTGTATCGCGAGGAACTTCACCGGAGCCATTCGGGCCAACGCGTTGTGTCTTTGGGCGATGGTTGCCCTTTCCCAACGCTTGTACGCATGGGCGGGCACTGCGTTGCGGTGCGCAGACGAGGAAGTTCCAGGTCATGCGCTGTCGAATCTGCTGCTGCAAGTGATGCTGGCGGGCAAGGCAGAAGAGATTCTTGAAGTGAGCAGTCGAGCATGCAGAGACACGTGGCTCGAATTCGGAGGTTAACGCGCCGAGTGCGAACGGCTTCCCAGTTCGCGGGTGAACGCCCATGCGTCCTCGACGATTCGGCGTAGATCTGTGCGGGTGGGGTTCCAACCAAGCTCACTTTTGATCTTTTCGGACGACGCGATGAGCACAGCCGGATCGCCTGCACGGCGAGGAGCTACCTCAGCTGGGATGGGATGGCCGGTGACTTCGCGACACATCTCCACAACTTCTCGCACCGAATAGCCAGCACCGGAACCAAGGTTATAGATCTTGTGTTGGCCAGGCGTGTTGTTTTCCAAAGCGAGCATGTGGGCGTCGGCGAGGTCGCGGATGTGAATGTAGTCGCGCACGCAAGTACCGTCGTTTGTTGGCCAGTCATCGCCGTACATCATGATCTTGTCGCGGTAGCCCATGGCAACCTGCAACACAATGGGGATGAGGTGGGTTTCAGTGATGTGGTTTTCACCAACACCGTTGTGTGCGCCGGCGACGTTGAAGTAGCGCAGACTCGTTGCGCCGAGGCCGTACGCATTGGCGTAGGACGTGATTGCGTGGTCAATCGCTAGCTTGGAGGCGCCATAGGGATTCGTTGGACGTGTTGGCGCATCTTCGGTAATCGGCACGGTGTCTGGTTCACCGTAGGTGGCAGCGGTCGAGGAAAACACCAGGGATTTCACGTCGTGCTTGCGCATTGCGTCGAGCAACGCGAGTGATACTCCGACATTGCCATGCCAGTACTTGGCGGGATCCTCCATCGACTCGCCGACAAGCGAGCGTGCAGCGAAATGCAGTACGCCATCGACGTCACCGTCAGCCAGTACGTCGTCGATAACATCGACAATGTTTCCCTCAACGAGCACAGCCTGCTCAGGGACAGCGTAGCGGTTTCCAGTGCTGAAATCGTCGATAACGGTGACGTCGTGGCCTGCTTCAAGCAGTGCTTGCGCGCACACACTTCCGACGTATCCTGCGCCGCCTGTGACTACAAGTTTCATGGGGTTTCTCCTCGAAGCGTTAGTTGAGCGGTTCGACGCGCAGCGCGTGTGCTAGCTCAGATGGAAGTACAACAGTTTCTCCGTTGGCGGTCTTGACTTCCAGCGCGCCGTCTTCAAATGGAGTCAACGTCACTTCTTGGCCGACGAAGTGACCGATGCCTGCAAGGGAGACACCGTCTGTCAACGGGACCTGAAGAATTTCCGAAATCTGCACAACACGCGCTCTGGTCGGTTCCTGGATTCGAAGATCGGTCGCTCGAGTTCCGCGTGTCTCGGGCACCCCCTGTGGTGCTCCCAGCTCTTCCAGTGCGGGGATCGGGTTACCAAATGGGGAGTGGGTGGGGTTATCCAACACTGCGACAAGGCGACGTTCGACCTCTTCGCTCATGACGTGTTCCCAGCGACATGCCTCGTCGTGCACTTTCTCAATATCAAGGCGCAGCACGTCGGTCAGAAGACGTTCCGCGAGACGGTGTTTGCGCATCACCGCGGTTGCGAGTGCGCGCCCTTCCTCAGTGAGGGAGAGGGAACGGTCTTGCTCAACAACGATAAGTCCGTCGCGCTCCATGCGTGCCACAGTTTGCGACACGGTGGGGCCAGACTGCTCAAGCCGTTCAGCGATGCGAGCGCGAAGGGGAGTGATGCCCTCTTCTTCCAGCTCGTAGACCGTTCGCAAGTACATTTCTGTGGTGTCGACGAGGTCACGCACGGTTGTTGGTTCCTTCCACTCGACGAGGCAGCAGCTGTTGCTGCTATAACGAACGTTCGACAAATACTGTAGCCCAGCGATAGTGACCTAAGTCCCATCACTGGGCGTAGTTGTTGTTTTTCCTAATGGCTACATTGCGTAATCGCGAAGACGGTCTGCACGTTCGCCCACACGAAGCTTCGCCATGACTTCGCGTTCGATCTGACGTACGCGTTCCCGGGATAGTCCGTACTGTCGGCCAATCTGGTCCAAGGTGCGCGGCACACCGTCAGTCAGTCCATAGCGCATGCGGATGACATCCTGTTCGCGCTGCTCAAGGCCGTTAATGATGTCTTGAATGTCGTCATGGCGCAGCGTAGTCACGACGGCGTCTTCGGCGTCGGTGGCTTCCGCGTCCTCGATGAAGTCACCCAAAGGCGCCTCTTCATCTGCACCGACCGGCATATCCAAGCTGACGGGGTCGCGGGATTGGCGCAGCAGCATTTCGATCTTGGACTCTTCGATGCCGGACTCTTCGGACAGTTCCTCGTTCGTCGGCTCACGGCCGAGAGATTGATACATTTCGCGACGAATACGTGAGAGCTTGTTGACCTGTTCGACAAGGTGCACAGGGAGGCGGATTGTGCGGGACTGGTCAGCCATACCTCGCGTGATTGCTTGGCGGATCCACCAGGTGGCGTAGGTGGAAAACTTAAAGCCCTTGGCGTAGTCAAACTTTTCCATCGCACGAATAAGGCCGAGGTTGCCTTCTTGGATGAGGTCCAACAGTGGCATTCCGCGGCCGGTGTAGCGCTTCGCAAGCGATACGACCAGGCGCAGGTTCGCCTCGAGGAGGTGCGCGCGCGCCTTGCGGCCTTGCTTAGCGAGGATTGTCAGGTCGCGCTTTTTTGCCCGGGTGAGTTTCACCTCCGGATCGTCGAGAAGATGCTGAGCGTAGAGGCCAACTTCGATCTGTTGGGCAAGCTCGACCTCTTCTTCAGCGTTGAGTAGGGCGGTTTTGCCGATGCCGTTGAGATAAACGCGTACAAGGTCTGCGGATGGGTTGTCGTTGGTCTGATTACGTCGGCTACCGCGGTCGACGTTCTCTTCTTTTTCTGTGGCACGATCCGGCTGGGTCATGTGACAACGCCTCCTCGGACTGGGGTGAAACACTTCATGTTGCATCGGTGCAATCTGATAGACCAACGGTCCGAGGTGAAGAGGTGTTCCCGCGGGCACCATTTATATTCACTGAGCGTTACGTTTCTACCAACACGGTGAACGGCCCTTCGTTGACACTCTGGACTTGCATGTTGGCGCCGAATCGCCCTTCTTCGACATGAATTCCGCGTTCACGCAGTGCCGACGCGATCTTTGCGATGATTGGCTCCGCAACTTCGCCAGGGGCAGCGTCTCCCCACGATGGGCGGCGACCCTTGGCAGTGCGGCCTAAAAGCGTGAACTGGCTGACTAAAAGCACCGGAGCATTGACGTCTTCAACGGACTTTTCCCCGTCGAGAATGCGCAGTTCTGCAATTTTGCGGGCCATCTTTTGCCAGGCTTCTTCGTCGTCTTCGCGGCCAACGCCGACAAGGGCGAGGATTCCGCCTGTCTCAGCGCAATTGATAGCGCCGACAACGTCGCCGTCGACGGTGACGGAAGCCTCGGAAACGCGGGTCAGGACGGCTTTCACAGGATATTCCTCTGTTTCTGATCAGATAGCGGCGATTTCTGCGGGTAGGACAACGCCATGACGGACAAGATCAACTATGGCTGCCGAGCTGGATTGCTCAAGTTCATGTAGTGCAGCCTCGTCGTTAATACCGTTGGCAGCAGCGTAGAGCCCAGTGACGTCGCGAAGCGCAAGGCCTTGCGGGTGCAGCCCACGAATAACGGAGAGCACCCCAGCATCCACGGTATGGGTAAACCGTGGCCCGTCCGTGCGAGTCACACGGATGACCTCGGGTGCGAAGCCGATACCGGTTTCGGTGTCGGCCAAACTGACCTCCTCAAGCGCGACCCCTGGGCGCAGCATGTATTGGGCATCAAGAACTTCGGCGAAGGATTTTCCACGCAGCCAATCGCTACGCAGGAAGTATTCTTCAACCTCCGGTGCTAAGCAGTCAGTGAAATGCTGGGATAGTTCCTCAGCGGTGACCTCAGTTGAGGCATCGCCGATATCTTCCAAGACGATCCACCCGAACCCGATTCCAGTGACGTTATTTTGCGCAAAGTGCTCCAGCCACCGTTCGGTGCGTTCGATGCCTTCAGTAGAGCGGGGGTCGATGGATTCGTCGCGAAGCCACGTGGAGACGTACATCCCCGGATCCACAACATCGCGCTGCAGCACCCAGGCGTTCACTCCTGTGCTGGGCAACCACGACGCCACCCGAGACTGCCAGGACGCATCCTTGCTGTGCACCCAGGAACCCAGGATGAAAGCACGGCCACCTTCGGCAAGATGTTCCACTGCGCCGGAGACAACGAGCTCGGAGGCCGCATCAAGATCCAAGCCTGAATCGCGGTAGACATGGCCCACCTCGGGCAGTCCGACAACAAATGGGGGGTTGGCCACAATGCGGTCGAACCGTTCGCCCGCAACAGGTTCAAACCAACTTCCTTGCCTCAGTTCCACATTGTCTACACCGTTGGCAGCAAACGTCGCTCGAGCTAAGTCCAGCGCTCGACCGTGAACATCTGTCGCGACAACTCTCTTAGCAACGTGGGCCTGTGCAAGTGCCTGCACCCCCGAACCCGTTCCCAAATCCAAAACAGACGACACCGGTGTCTGAGGCGCAGCCGAAAGCAGTGATAAGGAAGCGGCGCCAACGCCGAGAACATGATCGTGTCCTGGGACGATGTCGGTCATCGACGCGTCGAGATCGGAAAAGACAAAGCGCTCCTTATCTGCGATCGCATGCGGGCGCACATCGAGTGCGATGTGAAGTTCGGCATTGTCGGTTGCAGGGGCGACCACGCAGTCGTCGATAAGCAGCTGCACAAGCTCTTGCGACAGCACATCACTGAGTTCCGCTGCGGTGCATGGCTCGCGCAAGATAAAAAACCGGATCAACCGCGACAAACGGGACCCATCCTGGCACGCGTGGCGCACTACTCCAGGCTCACCGCGAAACATCGCCTGCGTCGCGGCTGGCCCAAGGTGCTCAGCAATCCCTGCGGACGTAAAACCGGCCTTTGCCAATGCTTGGGCAAGAGTTTTCGCTGTCTCCGGGCTTACCGTTACTGAATCACTCATCGTTGTCTCCTGTTGCATCATCCCCACCGTCGTCGTGATCGATGATATCGGGCACGTTTGCCGTGCTTGACGACGAACTCTCGAGCGCCGTACGACGAGAATTCTCCAACCGAATCTCCTCACGCACTACCGCAGGCTTGTACACGTTTTTTGAGCGTGCATCCCGCTTCTCGCCCTGTGCGTTGCCCAACACCACCGCAATCCAAGGCAGCGGTACCGAGACGACGAACAATATCGCCGCCAAAACCCACCAGCTCATCCACGCAGCCCAGATCGCGGCGAGGATGAACGGTAGGCGAAGCCCCTGCAAAATGGCGTACTGCTTCTCACGAGACTGCCGGTTTTGTTCAGGACTCGTCACCGCGTCTGTGATCAAAGCGCGGGCCATGCGACGACGCCGACGCGAGTGAGGCACAGAGGAGTCGACGACATCCTCGGCTTGAGCGTCAACCGTCTGATCGTCCTGGCTCAAACTAGAGAACAACCCGTCACGGGCTCGGTCCCGCGGATCAGAATCGGGGGAAACGTTCTCATTGGTGCTCATATGCGTCGAGGTTAGCCCTCCGGCTTAACCTCTCGCTCAATTTGGGGCATGATAGAGCGCGTGAACACGACGACGAAGACACTTGAACGCCCGGATTTGCGGGAAGATACCTCGTCGACAACCGACGACGGAACCCCGAAGTTTTTCCACTACGTCAAAAAAGACCAAATTGTCGACTCTGCGATTTCCGGCAAAATGGTCGTCGCCCTGTGTGGCGAAACCTTCCCGGTGAAAAAACAAGCAAAGCCCGGCTCTCCGGTGTGCCCGGACTGCGAGCGGATCTATAAGGGGCTGCGCCGCAAGTGACAGCCGCGTCTTCTGGGCCTTCGCTGCGCAAATGGCAGCAGGAGGCCCTCGATTCGTTTCTGAGTACCAAGCCACGCGACTTCATGGCTGTGGCAACGCCCGGCGCAGGTAAGACCACCTTCGCGCTCACGCTTGCCTCGACCCTGCTCGCTGACCGCACCGTCCAGCGCATTATCGTCGTCGTACCAACCGAGCACCTCAAGCACCAGTGGTCGGACGCCGCCAAGCGGTTCGGAATGTCGTTGGACCCAAACTTCACCAACTCTTCGGCAGTCAACGCCGCCTACGACGGCATCGTCGTCACGTATGCGCAAGTAGGTATGCACCCCTTCAAACACCATGCTGTCGCTTCAGCACGACGCACGCTGGTGATTCTCGACGAGATCCACCACGCAGGTGACTCCAAGAGCTGGGGTGATGGTGTCTACGAGGCATACAACGACGTCGAACACCGACTCGCTCTGACCGGTACACCGTTTCGCTCCGACGACTCGCAGATCCCTTTCGTGCGCTACGTCGAAGACGGCGCCGGCCACCTCGTCTCAGAATCGGACTACACCTACGGCTATTCCCACGCACTTGCCGATGGCGTCGTCCGACCCGTGGTGTTCCTTGCATACTCCGGCGAAGCACAATGGAAGGACTCAGCAGGGGAGGAGTACTCAGCTCGCCTCGGCGAACCACTGAACGCCGAACAAACCGCACGTGCATGGAAGACCGCACTGGACCCGAAAGGTGACTGGGTCGCAGCCGTCCTTAATGCTGCACACACCCGCCTGATGAAAGTCCGCGCAAACATGCCGGACGCCGGCGGACTAGTCATCGCCACCAACAAAACCACCGCCCGCGCATACGCGAAGATCCTGGAAAAACTCTCCAACACCCCAGTCACGCTCGTTCTTTCCGACGAACCAGGCGCCTCCGATCGAATCGACGAATTCTCAGCATCTCGCGACGAATGGATGGTCGCTGTCCGCATGGTGTCCGAAGGCGTCGACGTGCCACGCCTATCCGTCGGCGTCTACGCAACCTCAGCATCCACACCATTGTTCTTCGCCCAGGCCATCGGACGCTTCGTCCGTTCCCGCATGCCCGGCGAATCGGCCTCCGTCTTCCTGCCCTCCGTCCCAGTGCTGCTGCGCCTGGCTGAGGAAATGGAAGTTTCACGCGACCACGTCCTAGGCAAACCTCACCGCGAATCCGGCTGGTCCGACGAACTGCTCGAGCAGGCCAACCGCACCCAAAACGAACCCGACAAAACCTCCGGATACGAAACCATCGGAGCATCAGCGGAGCTCGACTCGCTGATCTTCGACGGATCCACCTACGGCACTCCAACAGTCGCCGGCTCTGCAGAGGAACAGGACTTCCTCGGACTGCCCGGCCTCCTCGACGCCGAGCAAGTACGCACCCTGCTGGCCAAACGCCAGGCCGACCAACTCGACGCACGCGATGCTGAAGAAAAAGCGCGCCGGGCAGAGGCACGACGCGCTCGTGAACGAGCAGAGATCCTCGGGGAGCCGCAGAAGGTAACACAGCCGGTGGAGGAGACTCCCCAAAGTGCAACTGCAGCTGACGAACTCCCTCAGCTACGCAGCGAACTCAACGCGCGCGTATCCATCGTCGCCAGCAAAACTGGTCGCCCACACGGTGCGATCCACACCGAGGTACGAAAGGCCTGCGGAGGCCCACCGACTGCACTGTGTAGCGCGGAACAGCTCCGAGAACGCATCGCATACCTTCGTGACTGGTGACACCGAAGTCGGTACAGTGGGCGGGCACATTACGTAAAACGAGGAGAAACGAATGACTGACCGCTACAACCCCAACGGTTACCCGAACGACCCGAACGGCCACCCTGAGGGAGTCTCGCCCTATAACCAGCCGCAGCCGGAAGGCTACGACACAGCGAACAACTACGCCGGCTATGAGGCACCAGCGGGCTATGACACGGCCCAGAGCCCCTCCGCTTACGGCGCGCCCTACGGCACAGCGCCGGTAGGGGAGCAGAAACCTAATGGCGTTGCAATGGCAGCCCTGATTTTCGGCATTCTCTCGATCCCTGCCATGTTCACGTTGTTCGGTGCCATCATTCTTGGTGTCATCGCGGTGATCCTCGGCATCGTTGGTATCCGTAAGTCGAAGAACATCGCCGGCCCGGGCTCCCGCAAAGGCATGGCGGTGACCGGCCTGGTCCTAGGCGCTTTCGCAATGATCGCAACTACGGTGATGATCTTCTGGGGTGTGTACTTTGCCAAGGACATCATCGGCGATTGTGAGCAGTACCAATCTGACAACGCTGCATACCAGAAGTGCATCGAAGATGGCTTCAATGAAAAGATAAATGAAATGGAAGGGTCCTCGAACTAAAGACCGCGGTGATACTCGCCGTAAACGAATAGCACCGAGTACAAGCGCAAGCTCAGCGCCCCAGCCCGATGATGTATCGGCCGGGGCGCTGAGCTTTGTAACGCGAAACCTTAGTCCAGGTAGTCGCGCAGCACCTGGGAGCGCGACGGGTGACGCAGCTTCGACATCGTCTTCGACTCGATCTGGCGGATACGTTCACGCGTGACGCCGTAGACCTGACCAATCTCATCTAAGGTGCGCGGCATGCCATCGCTCAAGCCGAAGCGCAGGCGAACGACGCCAGCCTCACGTTCGGTGAGCGTGTGCAGAACGTCTTGCAGCTGATCCTGTAGAAGCGTGAAGGACACGGCATCCACGGCAACGACTGCCTCGGAGTCTTCGATGAAGTCGCCGAGCTGGCTATCGCCCTCGTCACCAATTGTCTGGTCGAGCGAAATCGGCTCACGAGCGTACTGCTGGATCTCGAGGACCTTCTCCTCGGTGATATCCATTTCCTTTGCCAGTTCGAGCGGCGTTGGCTCGCGACCGAGGTCCTGCAGCAGCTCACGCTGAATGCGGCCAAGCTTGTTGATGACCTCGACCATGTGCACCGGAATACGAATGGTGCGGGCCTGGTCTGCCATAGCACGCGTAATTGCCTGGCGGATCCACCACGTGGCATAGGTGGAGAACTTGTAGCCCTTGGAATAGTCGAACTTCTCAACGGCACGGATGAGGCCAAGGTTTCCTTCCTGAATCAGATCCAGGAATGCCATCCCGCGGCCGGTGTAACGCTTGGCCAGCGACACGACGAGACGCAAGTTCGCCTCGAGCAGATGGTTCTTTGCCTTACGGCCATCACGAGCGACCGCGCGGAGATCACGCTTTACCGCAGGCGTGAGCTTTGCATCCTTGTCGCCTTCTGCAGCAGCACGTGCCATCTCGTCGAGACGGTGCTGTGCGTAGAGTCCTGCCTCGATGCGCTTCGCAAGAGAGACCTCTTGCTCTGCATCAAGAAGTGCAACCTTGCCGATTTGCTTGAGGTAGGCACGAACAGAGTCCGCGGATGCGGTCAGCTGAGCATCCTTGCGTGCTTGGCGTAGAGCGGCGGATTCTTCAATGTCCCAGACAGAAGAACCGTCGTCCTCTTCTTCCTCGTCATCTTCGTCTTCGGTCTCGTCGGCGTCGTCCATGGCACCGTCGAGATCTTCGTCGAACGCGTCGTCCTCATCGTCGCCCATGTCCGGGTCGTAATCCTCGGCATCGGTCGGATCCAAGGACTCGTCGTCCGCGCTTGTTGCCTCGAGATCCTCGGTCTCGGCTTCGTCCGCCTTCGCTGCAGCGGTTTGAGCAGCCTTTGTGGTGCGCTTCGCCGCAGACTTACGGACAGTTTTCTTCGCGGACTTCTTTACCGTCTTCTTGGCTGTCTTTTTCGCGGTTTTCTTCGCAGTCTTTTTAGCAGTCTTTTTCGCGGTTTTCTTCACTGCTTTTTTGGCTGCTTTCTTCACCGTCTTCTTGGCAGGCTTCGAGTCGGTACCGGAACCGTTGCTCTCGCCACCGTTTGACGGATCCACAGGCTCGCCATGAACGGTGTTGTTGCTTGAAGCTTCGCTGGCTACCACGTACGCCCTTTCGACTCATCAGACTATCTCGGGGCCGGGACCTCGCAAGAGGTTCGGCCCACAACCACTGCGATGTGCACTTCATCGTTGTGAAGTGCAGTTGGTGCAGTGTTTGCTACCACTGGAAAACCAGGGTACGCAAGCACATAAAATTTTCAGAACGCCCATCCTAGCAAGCAGGTGAACGTTCCATTTTTATGTGCCTACTGCACGTATGGGCGCGTAGCCCGAATATGCAGAATGTCAACACCCTACAGGATTTACCTATGAGGTGAGCCAGCGACATGACCGGCACCGGCCTTGGCAGCGCCCACGATGCCTGCTCGATTCAGTAACTTGGCCACAACTACTGGAGTGTTGACGTTCAGCAGTGGAACCCACTGGTCACTGTTTTCCGAAACACCGCCGCCAACGATGATGACATCCGGGTTGAGGAGTCGTTCGTATTCGCAAAGAACAGTTTCCACGCGCTTGGCCCAATCGTCGTAAGAAAGGCCTTCCCTCGTGCGCACGGCGGACGACGCAAGGTGTTCGGCCTCCGTGTCGTCGATAAGCAGATGCCCGAGCTCGCTATTGGCAAAGAGCTGACCGTTAGCTAGAAGCGCTGAGCCGATGCCCGTGCCAAACGTCAGAAACAAGGCAGAGCCGCGCTGTGCTTCGGGGCATCCGAAAGACACCTCCGCAAGCCCGGCTGCGTCGGCATCGTTGAGCACAGTGACATCGTGCTGCCCCAGCACGGTAGAGAAGAGCTCAACCACATCCGTGCCCACCCAAGTCGGGTCAATATTCGCCGCAGTGCGAGCAATGTTGCGGACAATCACGCTCGGAAGCGCAATCCCAACCGGGCCTGACCATGCTGCTTGACGCGTTAACTGCGCGATCGCCTCTGCAATAGCGTCAGGGGTCGCCGGTTGTGGCGTAGGCACCTCAAGTCTTTCACCGTGAAATTCGCCACTGTGAAGGTCGACAACCGCAGCCTTCAGGGAGGAGCCTCCAACGTCAACTCCAAAGCCGAACCGGGATGAAGGGGAAACTGAGCGCGGCACGTGCGACTCGTTGTGTGGTTGAGGTGAGGTCATGTGCGCAGTGTACAAACTTGCACCCTTGTGCGGATGATGTCGAAAAAATGAGTTTCTACCAGCAAAGATGACAGAAGCATGGACGTGCTTTAGTATTCCGCTCAAATGTCGCGTGTAGAGGCGCGATCAAGCACGACGTTGAGCTGGAGGAACATCAAGCATGGCCACCGATTACGATGCGCCGCGCCGCCGCATGGACGACGACATCGAAACCGACTCCCTCGAAGGCCTGAAGGCAGCAGAGGTTGCAGGCAGCAGCATGGACGATGATGGGGAAATCGTTGAGCCTGTCGAGCCCCCGACGCAGGACCTCTCGGGTGAGGAACTCAATGTTGAGGTCAAGCCACGCCAGGAAGACGAATTCACCTGTGCGTCCTGCTTCTTGGTGCAAAAGAACAAGCGCCTCGCCTATGTCGAGGACGACGGCTCCAAGATCTGCCTCGACTGCGAGTAATTAGTACCAGGCGGCGCAAGCCGTTATCCGCTCCTCGCGGGGATTAGGAGCGGTCCTTAAGGC
This sequence comes from Corynebacterium sp. HMSC05C01, assembly GCF_001807155.1. Taxonomy (NCBI): domain Bacteria; kingdom Bacillati; phylum Actinomycetota; class Actinomycetes; order Mycobacteriales; family Corynebacteriaceae; genus Corynebacterium; species Corynebacterium sp. HMSC05C01. The sequence goes on from NZ_KV787954.1 coordinate 302,550, forward strand.
CCGGAACGAATGCATCAAGCACGGCTTCCGGGTCTTTTGCTGAAATGAGCCAATACGGCGTCGGATCCTCTGGGTCATCGAGCACGAGAAGAACATGCTCGGGCACCCACGACCGCGTGATGAGGAACGCTGCCGGATCGAGTTGCCTACCCAAAGCATTCTGGCGGGCGGAAGCCGGCACAACCGTCGCGCGGTCCACGACCGTACTGGGCAAGTTCGCATCCCCGGCGAGCAACCAGCGGGTCCCGTCAGGGTCCTGCTCAACGGTTAGGGTGTAGCGCGACAGCCATACTAAAAACCAGACCGCCAACGCGCCTGCGACAACAAAGCCGCCGACAAACCACCACATGTTGCGGTTCAGTGCGAGCTCGCCTGCGAGGAGCAGCGTCAGGCCTGCAACTGCAGCCCACCAGTACCAAGGCACCCATTGGCGCTCGGTATACAGCACTTTCGCTGCATCCGGAGCGGAAGTGTCGGAAGGATTCACTGGGTTCGTAGTCACCCCTCATACCTTAGGCATTGATATCGGAGGAACCCAGCTGCCGTATGGTTGGCAGCGTGGAAGAGCAACAATCAATCGCGCGTATCGACGACACCATCGGCCCAATCGCAGTCAAGCGACTTGACCCTGATTTGCCCTTGCCTCACCGGGCTCACCCGGAAGATGCCGGAGCTGACCTTTACTCCGCAGAGGATGTGACGCTCCAGCCAGGTGAGCGAGCGCTTATTGGCACAGGAATTGCGATTGCGCTTCCTGTAGGCACAGTGGGATTGATTCACCCGCGTTCCGGGCTCGCAGCAAAGCAGGGCTTGAGCATTGTAAATACTCCCGGAACCGTCGATGCAGGGTACCGGGGCGAGCTCAAGGTGTGTCTCATTAACACCGACCGGTCTGAGCCGATTGTCATCACACGTGGAATGCGTATCGCACAACTCGTCGTGCAACGTGTGGAACTGGCAAGCTTTCAAGAAGTAGACGAGCTCGATGAGACGGTCCGAGGCGCTGGCGGCTACGGATCGACTGGCACGAACTAACTCTGTGTCGCTCTGGGGGCTACAGTCTTTAGCGACGAAAACGTACTGAGAATTTAGAGGAGGTACCTGCAATGGCAATCTGGCCGTTCAGGAGGAAGAAGAAAGCCGAAACAACCCCGGAACCGCAGAAGGTTGTAGAGGAGTCAACCGCGGCACCGGCAGCGTCCGAGGCTGAGGCGCCCGAATCGGTTGCTGATACCCAGTCGGCATCTGCTACGGCAGATGCGCAGGTAGAGGCGCCGGAGCTTCGTGTGGCAGAAGGCGTGCAGGTCCTTACAGATTATGACCCGATCAATGGCTCCACGGGTCCGTTCGATGGCGATAACGTCAACATTGATGACTTTGACTTTTCGGACTTCTCCCAGGCCACGCTGAACCTCGGATCCATCCGGATTCCACTGCCGAAGGAATCTCAGGTCCAGGTGGAGATGGGCGAGCAGGGCCCCAAGATGGTTCACATCGTCACCCGCTTCGGCCGCCTGACCCCGGTGGCGTTTGCTGCTCCGCGAACCGGTGGTTTGTGGGAGGAATCTTCCGACGAGATCATCGAAGGTATGCGTTCTGAGGGTATGCCCGTCGAAATTGAGCAGGGGCCCTGGGGTCAAGAGATCGTAGGAACCGGCACTAACGGCGTCATTCGAATCATCGGTGTGGAGGGGCCGCGCTGGCTCTACCGCGTGACACTTGCTGCTCCGTCCGGTTCGGAAGACCAGCTTGCGCAACTTGGTCGTGAAACGGTCGCGCGCTCGTTTGTTTACCGTGGCGACGACCCGATTCTTGCTGGAAACTCTCTCCCCGTTGTGCTTCCTGAGCAGCTGGCAAAGCAGGTGCAAGAGGCTGTGGAGGCGCGTGCTCAGCAGGCTCAGGGCGCTCAGGAAGCCCCCGCGGAGGGTAACCCGAACGTGCTGAGCGACGCGTTGCAGAAGATCATCGCTCAAAATGTCGAAGGCCAAAAGCAGCTCCGCGAATTCCGTGAGGCGCAGCGCGCTCAGCGCCAAGCCGGACGCGGTAAGTCCGAGTAGCTGTGACTGACGAGATTACTGCCGGCCTCGTGCTGACGTTGTCTGTGAGGGCAATGGCGCACGGGGGAGAAGGCATCGCCGACGCCCCAGACGGGCGCGTCGTTTTCATCGCGGGCGCAATTCCCGGCGACACGGTTGAAGCGCGACTGACCCGTGTGAAAAAACGCTGGGCACGTGCAGAGCTTGTCAAAGTAGTGGATCCATCGCCTCACCGGGTCAGATCGGCTTGTCCTGCGGCAGCAGCAGGTGCGGGGTGCTGCGACTTCGCGCACATTGACCCGGCGGTACAGGTATCGCTCAAACGCGACGTTCTTCTTGGCCAACTCGGTGCGCTTGCGAGCAAGAGTGGTGTTGTCGAGGCGGATGTCGTCGAGAAGCAATTGCGGGTTGTGGAGCTTGAACCCAGAACTGGTTGGCGCACCCGTGTCCGCATGGGCGTTGACCCGCAAGGACGAGCCGGAATGCGTGCACTGAAATCGACAGACGTTGTCGGTGGTGTCGTGTGTAGTCAGGTCGCGCCGCAAGTGCTCGACGGCATCATTGGCGACGACGCGGCTCGATACACGCCCGGCAGTGAGATTGTGGCGGTCGTGGATTTCCGCGGGAAACGTCACGTTGTGGAAACACAGTCGGCGCAGCGTGGCCGACGCGTTGAGCGTATTCACAAGGTGCTTGAAGGCCCAGGGTTGGTCACCGAGGTGGTAGACGGTCACGAGTTTTCCTTTCCCCCTACAGCATTTTGGCAAGCGCACCTCAACGCGGCGCAAACCTATAGCGACCTCATTAAAGAATGGGGAAGCGACAACTACACGCACCGTAACGGATGGGATCTGTACGGAGGCGTCGGTGCATTTGTGCCTGCGATCAATGAGGCAATCGGCGGCGGCAGGATCGACAGCGTTGATTACTCCGCTTCGGCGACGGCGAACCCACAGCCAGTGGAAGACGAGTTTGATGTGCATCGCCACAATGCGAAGGTGGAAGTTGGAATCAGCGAGCTTCCGGCTCCGGGACTTGTTGTCTTAGATCCTCCCCGGTCAGGGGCAGGGCGTGATGTCGTCGACAAGATTGCGCAAGCGGCTCCAGAACGCATCATTCACATCGGTTGTGATCCAGCAACCTTTGCGCGCGACCTCGCAGGCTTTGGCGCGCACGGATTTAGAGTCGAGCACATCGCTCTTATCGATGCTTTTCCCAATACTCACCATTTTGAGGTCATGGCATCACTTGTGCCTGACCACAATAGTGGTGCGGAGGAATAGGGCCAACCAATTTCGGAGTGTAAGCTGACCAGAACCGATTCCGCACTACGCAACGTGCGGAAACCATACGGGAACACCGCAGATGCGGACCGCATCGCGGCGAAAAACCTGAAGGAGAGCGACAGGATAGTGGGACTGCTCGAGCATATTGAGACACCGGCAGACGTGCAGAAGCTCGCGCCGAGCCAGCTCAACGCGCTCGCGGACGAGATCCGGCAGCTGCTCATCCAGAAAGTGTCAGCAACCGGAGGACACCTCGGACCGAACCTCGGCGTTGTTGAGCTGACACTGGCGCTGCATTACGTTTTCGATTCCCCGAACGACCCAATCATCTTTGACACGTCGCATCAGTCGTATGTGCACAAGATTTTGACTGGACGTGCGAACCAGTTCGATTCCTTGCGCAAGAAGGGCGGTCTTTCTGGGTACACGTCGCGATCTGAATCAGAACACGACTGGACCGAATCTTCCCACGCCAGCGCCTCGCTGTCCTATGCGGACGGTCTTGCCAAAGCGAAGGAACTCACCGGTAATTCGGACGATCACGTCATCGCAGTTGTCGGTGACGGAGCGCTCACAGGTGGCATGTGTTGGGAAGCACTCAACAACATCGCGGCTGGAAACCGCAACGTCGTCATCGTGGTTAACGACAACGGCCGTTCGTACTCTCCGACGATTGGCGGGCTGGCCAATAACCTGACCAAGCTCCGTGACCAGCTTGCCGCTATTCGGATCCAGCCTGGCTACGACGAGGTCATGGAGTCTGGGAAAAAGACCCTCAAATCTATGGGGTGGGTCGGAGAGAAGACCTTTGATGCGTTGCATGCGCTCAAGGAGGGCGTGAAGTATCAGGTTCTTCCAACCGAAATGTTCCCGGACCTTGGTATGAAATATGTCGGTCCAGTCGAGGGGCATGATCTCAAGGCACTGCTCAACGCCTTTAAGTATGCCAAGCGCTACGAGGGGCCGTTGATCGTGCATGTTGTCACTGAGAAAGGCCACGGTTTCGCCCCGGCAGTCAATGACGTAGCCGACCAGATGCACTCTACCGGCGTGATCGACCCTGTAACAGGAAAAGCACTGGCCACCTCTAAGCCAGGTTGGACCGCCGCTTTCACCGAAGAGCTGCTTCGCGCAGGCCACGAACGCGATGACATCGTTGCGATCACTGCGGCAATGGCGGGGCCAACCGGTCTGCAGCCATTTGGTGAGCAGTTCCCAGACAGGTTCTTCGATGTGGGGATTGCGGAACAGCACGCAGTGACGTCTGCCGCTGGTATGGCACTCGGTGGATTGCACCCAGTTGTGGCGATTTACTCGACTTTCCTCAATCGTGCTTTTGACCAGTTGCTTATGGATGCAGGTTTGCTCCACCAGCCGGTTACGTTAGTGCTGGACCGTGCGGGCGTAACTGGCTCCGACGGCGCAAGCCATAACGGTGTTTGGGATATGGCGATCGCATCGATTGTTCCGGGTGTCCGTATCGCCGCACCTCGAGATACTCAGTCGTTGCGCGAAGAGTTCAGGGAGGCCCTTCTTGTCGACGACGCCCCGACGATCGTACGGTTCCCGAAGGGCTCTGCCGGCCCGACGATCCCGGCACTGCGAAACGTCGGCGGTATAGATATCCTCGCCGAACCCACAGGTGATGGCAGCGATTCAGAAATCGACGTGCTACTCGTTGCCGTCGGCGCATTTGGTCAGGCCGCGCTCGAGATTGCAGATGCGCTTGTCGACGACGGTATCCGCGTAACTGTTGTCGATCCCCGTTGGATCATTCCGGTCAACGCCGCGCTGTGTGACCTGGCTGTCGAAGCTGACATGGTTGTGGTCTATGAAGACGGCATCATTCGAGGCGGCGTCGGATCTGCTATCGCTGAGGCGTTTTCGGCAGCAGAGGTGGACACACCGCTACGCCAACTCGCGTTTCCGGATGTGTTCCCCCTGCACGGGTCCCGCGACGAAATCCTCGAGGAGTATGGACTCGATGCGGAGTCTGCCGCCCTGCAGATTAGAGAGTGGGCACAGCGACTCGCTGACAGCGAGTAAGGCGCTATTGAGCGCGCTTCCTGCGACGGCGACGTGCTGCAGCTCGCCCAGATGACGGGGTTTTGCCCTGCGGGATTCCTGCTGCTTTCGCTTCAGCTTGGGCCCGTGCGAGCAGCGGTGCCGTAAGGGCGATCTGCCATGGGCGTGCCCCAGCACGCTTCAGTTGCATAGCAGCAGCGTCAGTGCTCCATACGGCGTCGGAGTCTGGGGCAGTCCACATAACTTGTCGCAGCACTGCAGAAGAGAGCAGCATATCTGGACGGATATTTTGTTGCGTCGCCACTTCAGAGACGTACTTTCGCGCCGACTGCAATGCGTGCCAGGAACGTGGGTAGTCGCGTTCCCACACAATTTTTGCGGGAGGGTCAGTCGGTGCAGGCTGCGCGGGGGTTGGCCATTGTTCGGGGTTCTCAGCGAGCGCCTGTTCGACGAGACTAAACCAGAATTTGGCTTTCGTTGTGTTGAGCGAGCGGTAGCGCAGGCAGTTTCGCAGTTCCCATGGGGAAGATGGCACAGTACGAGCGATGGTGACGATTGATTCGCTCGAGAGCATGTGACCGGGAGAGATGTCTTCTTTTCGGCAATGTTCGTCGCGGGCGGTCCACAGCGTTTTAGCGAGCTGCAGGCTCCTGGCGGAGCGTAGCCCTGACACTCCCTTCATGTCACGCCATGTCTCATTAAAGGGTGCGTTGTCCGGTCCGAGCTCGTTGACAATCCGCTCAAACTCCTGCTCGGCGAACGAAAGCTTGCCTTCGTTGTCCAATTGCTCGGCGAGAGCCTCTGCGAGATCGTGGAGGTGTGCCACATCTAGCGCTGCGTATTCTTGCCACGTCGGTGGCAGAGGTGTGGTGGACCAGTCTTCGTGGCCGTGACCTTTCTTAAGTTCTACTCCTACGAAGTGCTGCACCATCGCCGCCAAATTTGGCCTATTAAACCCTGCGAAGCGGGATGCGAGTTCTGTATCAAAGATTGTGCCTGGGTAGAGACCGAGCATTGCGAGCGACTTAAGATCATCGACGGCAGCGTGGATAATCCAGTCCTCACCGTTGATGACGGGAGCGAGGGCATCATGAAGCGCGTCTCGGTTGCCTTCCGGGGCGAACAGGTACGTATCGGTATCTCGTCGATAAATCTGCACGAGAAACGCTCGGTCGTCATAACGAAATGACGCTGCGCGCTCGGTATCGATGGCGTAAGCGCCTCGACCTTCTGCCAATGCCGCCGCTGCGCGAGAGAATTGCTCGGGAGTTTCTACGAGGTGGTACTGCACCTGGGATGTCATGTTGCGTAAGTATGCCCTAGCGTGCGTTGAGCTGTGTCACACCCTCTGGTGGAAGCCCGGCAACATGTGCCAAAACCTTGGAAAAAGCCTCGACGTGGCTCTTCAAGTCGATCCCCTCAGCAGTCCAGGAGGCGCGCATCTCCAACTGGTATGCGCGGGGAGGTCCACCGATCTCACCGAAGCGTACTGATGCGGTCGAAGTAACCGTGCCGCCAAGATTGGTGAACCCAGCACTGGTCTCCGCGAGCGATTCATTGAGCCACTGCCAAGCGACGTCAGGTAGCAACGGGTCTGACGCCACAGCATCATCCATGTCCGCTTGGATATAGGCCACCAGCCGCATGGTGCCCTCCCAGGCCTCCTCGGCGGCAGGGGAGTGCAGCAGGATTAGTCGGCCGAAAGCATCGCCTTCTGAATCGACCGGGATGTTGTCACCGTCCTCGTTCGGGTGAACGACTTCGAGCCCCACAGCATGGCTAAACGGTGCAGGTCGCTGCGGCGGTCGGATAGTCCCGAGGGAAATCTCAGGACGCAGCTGGGCTGCATGCATTGACTCGACGGCCTTAGAAAAATCCGCCGGCCAGTTCTCGTTCGCGCCTTCCCCGAGCGTATCCGCACTATGTGTGGAGGTCTGGGGGGTGGTGTCCGGATTCATCACACGCATAAAGGTATCGACCCGTTGCGTGTGGTGGGGGAGGCGCGCCGACATATCGTCGAGACGCAATGTGCGACAGCGTAGACTCATTACGACTTTAGTTTGATCTGCCGTATCGGCAGGGAAGGAGCGTCATCATGGCCAAGCTTGACTTTGCGAAACTCAACGCCACGCAGCGTTATCTGCAGTTTGCAGTGTTCCGTGCAATTCCCGGTGCTCTTGGGACGGAACGTACTCGTATCATCGAAGAAGCGCAGGCTTTCTTCCGCAAGCTTGAAGAAGAGGGCGTCGTTGTTGTTCGTGGCATCTACGACAACACCGGCATTCGTGCTGATGCAGACTTCATGATCTGGTGGCACGCAGAAGAGTTTTCCGACCTACAAAAGGCACTGGCTGATTTCCGACGTGAGACTGCGTTCGGTCAGCTCGTTGAGGTGAGCTGGCTTGGCAACGGTTTGCACCGTCCTGCAGAGTTCAACAAGTCCCACCTGCCGAGTTTCATTATGGGGGAGGAACCGGGTGACTGGATCACGGTCTACCCCTTCGTTCGCTCGTATGACTGGTACATCATGGACCCCCAGAAGCGTCGCCGAATTCTTTCTGAACACGGCCAAGCCGCCCGCGACTTTGCGGACGTGCGCGCGAACACCGTCGAGGCGTTTACGCTCGGCGACTACGAGTGGATGCTGGCATTTGAGGCGCCAACGCTCGAGCGCATTGAGGCCCTGATGAAGACGATGCGCTACACCGAGGCCCGCCTGCACGTGCGCGAGGAGGTTCCGTTCCAGACCGGACGTCGCGTCAGCGACATCGCGGAGATCATCAACATCCTGCCGTAGGCCGGATGAGGCCCTAGGCCTCTTTCAGCGTCAGGCTAATGGAGTTGATGCAGTAACGCAGGTCGGTGGGGGTGTCAAAACCCTCGCCGGCAAACACGTGGCCGAGATGAGAGCCACAGTTCGCGCAGAGTACTTCCGTACGGATCATTCCGTGAGAGCGGTCTTCGCGCTCAATAATCCGATCGCCCGCCAGTGGGGAAAAGAATGCTGGCCACCCGCAGTGTGCGTCGAACTTTTCTGAGGACCGAAACAGTTGCTCACCACATGCTCTACAGCGGTAGACACCTTCAGTGGTGGTGTTGGTGTATTCGCCCACACCGGGTGCCTCGGTGCCGGCCTCCCGCAGGACCCGAAACTCTTCAGGGCTAAGTTTTTCTCGCCACTGTGCTTCGGTGAAGTCCTTGTAATTTGGTTTGGATTCGCTCATTGTCGCGTCCTCTCCTTTTGTGGCGCCGATGTGATTTGAGTAGACCATACCCACGATGCCACCGCGACAATAAACACGGCCCATCCAAATGTGGGAAGAAAAGTGTTCAGCCACCGTCCAAGCAGTATCGCGTCAGGCGTAACCCAACTCAGTGGCGCGAGACATAAAACGGCGCCCAGCCACGTTGGCCAAGTGTGCAGGGGGCTGGCGCGGTGAAACACAGTAAACAGGGCGGGGAAGAGCATCATCGAGTAGTACGCCTGTCCGAGTGAGGACAGTAGGCATACGCCTGCGAGCAGGACGCCGGTGCTCAAGGTCAGCCAAAGCCATTCGTCGCTATAACGCCAGCGGGCTAAACCAATGATCGCCGCCGCAACAGCAGATGCAGCGACGACAAAGAGGATGGTGTGCGCCCAGGCAGGCATACCGAAATAGACGGTAAAACCTGCGAGCGAAGAGTTGGCATAGTCGCGTGTGATGCCTAGATACGGCACAACAACGTCGATGTAGTCGCGAGCACCTGGAGTCAGCGGCCAGGCAATGACGTTGAGGAATACAGGTACGGCGACACCGCAAGCAACGACCTTCCACCGCATTTTCATCAGTGGCAGTACGAGAAGCGGAGCGAACATTGGCTTGACGACGACCGCCAGCCCGAGCACGATACCCGCACCGACATCACGCCTAGCGAGAAACAACGCGATAAACGCAGTCAGGGCGAGAAGCAGTACGCCGTTGATGTTCGAAAACACCAAGGTATTTGTCACGGCTTCCGTCATAAATGCAAGGGCTAATGCGATTGGAAGCACCGGGTGAGACATGCGGAAGCCCGCTAGCCGCGTAAGCCATGTGACTGCAGCAATAATGCAAAGCGCGTTGAACAGGATGAAAAATGGCCTCGCGCTTTCCATACTTGGAAGCATCCCAAGAGGAGAAAGTAGCAGCGTAGCACCCGGGTTATAGAGGTAGTGCGGGTCAACGTGCTCGTAAATCTCGTTGTACACAGGTACTCGGTCGACGAAGCGGCGTGCCGCCGACCAGACCGTAGTGAAGTCGTCGGTCACCGATCCGGTGCGTGCGAGGACAAAAAGCCTGTGCACGATCAAGATGACTGCCAGTGGCCAAGCCAAAGCACCTGCACCTCGAAGCGTGGAGGTTGGTACCTCCGCGTGGGAACGCGTCGCGACGGGCGCTGGGGCGACCCAAAAATCATGGAGGCGAGTTTGCAACATCACGGGTGATACCGTACCGGCTCGATTAGCCTTTTCGGTCCCGCACCCTTCGGTAACGGCAAAACAGCAGGGAATCGCTTGTTGCTTTAACCGACTCGAGAACAAAGGGGATGTTGCGATCGTCGTCACTGTGCCCGAACAACCTCACTTCAGAAGGCTGCAGCACTGCGTGAGGGCTGATGGTGTAATGAAATACGTCTACCGCGTCTTCATTCAGCATCTGGGTGTTGAGCTGTGGACCTCCCTCGCAAACGATGCGGGACATACCGTGCATGTGCAGCGCTTCAATTGCTGTTCGCATGGAGTCATCTACGAGCGGGAGGATGCTGCCACCAGCCTCGGTGATGTCATGTGCGCGAGCAGCAACCTCAGGGGTATCGAGCATATCCTGGGGGACGGCGAATATCGGTGCTGCGAGACTATTGGCGAAGAGCTGGGTTGAGGTATCAAAATCGAGGCTGCGGCTTAACACCACAATTGGAGGCGCAGCAGACTGCCCGTTTTCCTTCCGTTCTCGTTGTTGCTCTGGCGAGACTCGCGCACCGAAGTAGTCTTCCTTTCGTACCGTTTCCGCGCCAACGAGCACTGCATCAGACCACACGCGAAGGGCGTTGAGCAATGCGAAATCGGTCGCATTTCCCAAGCCGGCAGATGCTCCCTCGATTGCGGCAACCCCGGTGAGCGAAGCAATACCAATCAAGCGTGTCTCGCACTCCCCAGGTGGAAGAACCGGCCCAATCAATACCTGTGGGTCGATTGAGTCGGGAAGCTGGCCTGAGGTGTTGGTGGTAAGCATCGTCGTTAATTGTAAAGAGGTTTTGTTTCTGGCCTCGTGGTTTTGGAACGTGGTGGGTTGAAGCTGATCAGCTTCGGTGAAAGCGTGAGCTGATACGTGCTCCCGTAAGCGCCAAACCAGCGCAGGTGAGCACGCCGAGCGCCATCGCAGTGGCCGGGTTTGGACCGAGCGCAACAAGTGGTGGAACGAGTCCCCCGATAATGAATTGGAAGAACCCCATGACACCGGTTCCGGCCCCGGTGCCGATATCTCGCACTTCCTCGATAGCGAGAGCGGAAGCATTCGCCATGATGAATCCCGCCATCGCGGAGAGGATTGCGATAAAAGGAATCATTGCGTTGCTTGGACCCAAAATGGAAAATGCGAGGAGTATCGCACCTACTGTGAGATCAACTCCGAGTGCGACGGTAAGGAGCGTGCGCGGCTGGTGCCGCTTGAGCAGCCGCATGTTGAGCGTGTTGCTCAGTGGAATGAGCAACGCGATGCTCCCGAAGACGAGAGAGAATGTGGTTGGGCTCAGACCGAGCTGTAATTGGAGGACTAGGGGAGAAGCCGCGATGTAGGAAAAGAGCGTGCCAAAGCCCAAACCTGCAGCCACCATGTATCCAGTGAACGCGGGACGTTGTAGACAGCGCCCCATCCGCGGAAACATCTGGCGCAAGGTGCCACTTGTCCGCTTGTGGGAGGGCAGCGTCTCGGGAACGAGCCACAAAGCGACAACGAGCTGCGCAAGATTGACTGCAGCGATTGTCCAAAAAACGCCGCGCCAGGTGAATGCGGGAATGATGAGGCCACCAAGCACCGGGGCGATTGCAGGCATAAACCCGGAGATCGCCATGAGCGCTGAAAGCCCGCGCGCGGCTTGTTTTCCGTGAGCAATGTCGGGGACGACAGCACGAGCAACAACGATCGCGCATCCACCTGCGAGGCCTTGGAAGAAGCGGGCGCAAATGAGAAATGCGATGGAATCGGCTAGCGCGCAAGCCACCGAGGCAACAAGGGCAACGGCGGAAGCCACAATAATGACAGGCTTTCGTCCAGTCCCGTCGGAAATCGCCCCAAACAAGAGATTGCCAAGGGCCATACCGAGCATGAACCCGGTAATGGTCATCTGGGCAAATGAGTGGGTCGTCGACAAACTCGTAGCTAGTTCTGGCATGCCCGGGAGGTACATGTCGATGCCCAGGGGGCCAGAGGCGGTAAACAAAGCCAGCGCGGCGAGGAGGCCACCAGAAAGTTTCTGCACGCCGGTAGGATAGCCGCTCCGGATTTTGGTGAAGCGATGCCTATTGAAGTCTCATGACCATTGCAGTGAGCGAGAACAGCAGAGGCAACAATCGGGGGAGCTGCACACACAGATTCGCTAATAGGTTGGGAACAGGCATAGCGTGGTTGTCATGCAGTTGCCAAAGTACGGTCCGGCGTGGGCTGGTGCCTTGATGGGCACTTCAATTGCCTCCACCTTGTCTGGTTTGCATGGCTTTCGTCTCTGCCAGATCGCGTTCGCCCTGTGTGCCGCTGTGTTGCTTGCGGTTTTTACGGTGGGCGCTCGACATGAGCCTCCTCGCCACCAAAATATGGCGGCGTGGGGCATGTACACGATGGGGCTACTGTCTTGCGGCTCAGCGTGGACCGCGCTGACCGGTAACGATGGATTCCAGTTGGCCAGTTGGTGGATCGGTGCACCGCTTTCCGCACTAGTGTGTTTGTGGCAGCTTTGGGCGTTTTGGAAGCGACCGAGCCTCTATGGAAAACCTGCGTTTCCCTGGGGCCTTGCGTTGGTCACGCCAATGGTGGCCGCAACGTCTGGAGGGCAGCTATCCGATGAGCATGGAGCGCTCTACCACTATGTCGGTGTGGTGTGTTTCTGGCTCACGTTGACAACGGCAATTCCGCTGTTTGCCTATTGCTTTTGGTCATTCATGCGCCACCGTTACCACCCAAGTGGCGCAGCCGCAGGTACAGCCTGGATCCCACTAGGCGTCGTCGGGCAATCGACGGCCGCATCTACAGTGCTTTTCGACGCCCACCTCTACGGCATTGTCATGTTCGTGATCGGAGTGCCGTGTTCCTTGTTCGCAATGTACTGCTTCTACCAGGCGGTAGTGACAATTTCGCCCTACGGTCCGGGGTGGTGGGGTGCCACATTCCCGGTGGGAACGCTGTGCTTAGGCGCTTGGTACCAGGGGTGGTCCCAATTATCCTTTGCGCTGTTGATTCTGCTTCTTGTGCACTGGAGCATTTGCGCGGTACGTTTCGGGGCTTGGCAATTGCAGCGCCTATAGAAAAGGGGATAAAAGAAAGACTGCCTACCGAAACGATAGACAGTCTTTTTTGGAGCGGATGACGAGACTCGAACTCGCGACCCTCACCTTGGCAAGGTGATGCGCTACCAACTGCGCTACATCCGCATCTTGTATTCAGTTGACGAGGGGGAGACCCTCTGTGCGCAATACTGGGATCGAACCAGTGACCCCTACCGTGTCGAGGTAGTGCTCTACCGCTGAGCTAATCGCGCTTGGCTGGTGACAGCTTGGAGGTGGATACGGGAATCGAACCCGTGTACACGGTTTTGCAGACCGTTGCCTAACCACTCGACCAATCCACCGTGGAGTTACCTCCAAAGTATTCGGGAACTCCGAAGTACTTGGAGCGGATGACGAGACTCGAACTCGCGA
>NZ_KV787955.1:0-26220 GCF_001807155.1 Corynebacterium sp. HMSC05C01
GTGGTGGACCCACGCTGCGAACCGCTCGCGACTCTCGGTGAGCTTCTCCACGGCCTCGTCCAGATCGAACCGCGCGACCGGGCCGAGGCGGACGGTGTCGACACCCTCGTCGTCGACGAAGAACGCGAGGATCAGCGAGTTGTTCGGGTAGAAGCCGAGGATGCCGGGGAGGTTCGCGAGGATCTCGCCGTGGGATGCAAGCGTGTGAGAATGGGTGGACATGGCAGTGCTCCTTTGCACGAATACGGGGTGAACGTGGTCAATCCCGTATTCAGTCCGGCTCTGCCGGTCGCAGGCGTATCCCCGCAGTGCAGTGCCTTTGTGCGCTCGGCGTCGCTAGCGCAGCCTGATGCTCGCTCGCTGGGTGCGAGCGCTAGCGACGCAGCATTGTTAGATCCCCGCGTCGCCGCTGGTTAAGCGTTACCTTTGGCGCGGTTGTGAGACTTGCACAGCAGTTCGCAGTTGCTTTCCTCGAACTGCCGACTCCCGTGGCGTTCCTTCGTTGCTGCCGTCCTAGCAATCACTAAGCAATGCACCGAAAACCTGCGCCGCGTCGTTGGAGCGTCGCAGTTCCGTTTGGTGCAGGATTTTGACCCTAGTGCACCAGCTAGTGCACCAAATGGCGATCCGATCACAAAATGAAGAAGGCCCCTACCAGCGTTTCCACTGGTAGGGGCCTTATCTTAGTAGCGGGGGCTGGATTCGAACCAACGACCTCTGGGTTATGAGCCCAGCGAGCTACCGAGCTGCTCCACCCCGCGTCGGGCGCAATATGTGATTTTCGCCTGTCGCCGTAACCGGCAACGTGGACTTACTATACATACACCAACAGAGAGCACCAAACCGCCTGTTCACAACGGTTTGGTGCGATCCAATCATCGGGGCTTCCCTACTACTGCAGCTACCGCTACTACTGCCGTTACTGCTGGGCAGCGAGCTGGCCGAGGATGCCGTAGATGTGCTTCGAGGCACCCAGGGTCAGGCCGCCGTCGACAGCAATCTCTGCGCCGTTGATGTAGGACGCGTCATCGGACGCGAGGAACAGCACCGTCTTCGCAACCTCCTCGGCACGGCCCGGACGGTTCGCTGCTGCGAGCGGAAGCGGTGCACCCTCTACAAGGGAATCTGCCGTCATCGGGGTTGCAATTGCACCCGGGTGGACGGAGTTGATGCGGATGTTCTCGTCAGCAACGTCGGCGGCGACCGTCTTGGTCATGCCGCGCACTGCCCACTTGGATGCCACGTAGCCGGTCGCACTGACTTGGCCTTCCAGGCCCGCGGTGGACGACATGTTGATGATCGCGCCGCCGCCCTGCTTACGGATCTCCGGGATGGCGTACTTCATGCCCAAGAACACGCCGTCCACGTTGACGGCCATGATCTTCTGGAACTGCTCCAGGGTGGTGTCCTCCACTCCCGTCATCTGAAGGATGCCGGCGTTGTTCACCAAGATGTCCAGGCGGCCGAACGCCTCGTTCGTCGCCGCGATGGCGTCCTTCCAGTCCTGTTCGTCGGCAACGTTGAGCTTCACAAAAATTGCGTTGTCGCCGAGCTCGTTTGCCAGTTCCCCGCCGATCTCTTCGTTGAGGTCAGCGATGACAACCTTTGCGCCTTCTTCGACGAAGAGTTTGCAGTCTGCTGCGCCCATTCCCGATGCACCACCGGTCACAAGCGCTACTTTTCCGTCAAAACGTCCCATGGTCTATCCAGCCTTTCTCTCAAAGAGTTGGTTGTGAACACCATGCTAGATACAAAAATGGTGCATCGCGCGCCCACTTCGCGCGATGCACCCGGTCCTGGGGGGGACGAGATAACTATAACCCGTTACTGCGCCTTCTGGTACTCAGCCACTGCACGGTCGAGTTGGTCGATGGCGCGACCGTACTCCTCGAAGGAGCCGTTGCGGGCACTCTCCAGGTTACGAAGAGCATCATTGATCCTGTTCAGGGCCTCGTCACGGTTTACCTTCGGCGCGTTATCACCCTCCGGTGTGGCTTCCTTGTTTTCCTCAGCGGGGGTAGTTTCAGCCTCACCCTGTGGTGCGTTTTCGTCCACCACTTCGACTTCCTGGGCTGCGTCAGAGTGGATACCCACCTGCTTCAGCGCCTGGGACACGGTCGGGGCGTAGCCCACCTGGCCGCGGTAGAACACCAGCACGCGCAACAGCTTCGGGAAGGCCGAGGCCTGGTCCTTGCGCTGCGAGTAGATCGGCTCGACGTAGAGGATCTCGCCGCCGCCCACCGGCAGGGTGAGCAGGTTGCCGTTCTTCAGATCGTTCGTCCCCTCCCACAGGGTGCGGTCACGCGCCACCTGGTCGGAGGACATCAGGGCGTCCTGAGCCTGCTTCGGACCCTGGGTTTGGGTGTTCGTCGGCAGGACGCGCACGGTGATGTTGCCGTAGGTCTCCGGATCAGAAGACACCGCCATGTGTGCGGACAGGAACTCGCGGTTCAGGCCACGGAACGGGGTGATCAGCTGGAAGGACGGCTTATTGGTCTCCGGGTCAGCGGCCACCACGTAGTACGGCGGCTGGTTCAGCTGGTCGCGGCCTTCCGGTGCGGTCGGGTCGTTCGGCACAGACCAGAAGGCGTCGTTGTTGAAGAACACGCCCGGGTCATCCACGTGGTAGCGCGCCAGCAGGTCACGCTGGACCTTGAACAGATCCTCCGGGTAACGCAGGTGGTCACGCAAGGAGTCGGAGATCTCCGAGTTCGGGCGCACGGTGCCCGGGAAGGACTTCATCCACGCGTTGAGTACCGGGTCGGACTCGTCGAACGCGTAGAGGTCCACGGTGCCGTCGTAGGCATCAACGGTGGCCTTGACGGAGTTGCGGATGTAGCCGACGTTGTCGGTGATCAGACGCTGGGTGGTGCCGTCCGGATTCAGCGCGTCCTGCGTGGTGTCCTGCAGGGAAGTACGCGTGGAGTACGGCAGCTGGGACAGGGTGGTGTAGCCGTCCACGATCCACTTCACGCGGCCGTCGATAACAGCCGGGTAGGTCTTGGAGTCGGTGGTCAGCCACGGTGCGACCTTTTCCACACGCTTGCGCGGGTCACGGTCGTAGAGCACCTTCGAGTTGCCACCAACGCGGTCGGACAGCAGGAAGCTCAGTTCCTGGTACTTCACGGCGTAGGCCACGCGGTTGATCGGGTTGCCGATGTCCACGCCGCCCTTGCCGGTGTAGGTGTAGGTGGAGTTGTCGGTGTCGTACTCCACCGGGCCCTGGCCGTTATCGCCCACAATGGCGTAGTCCAGACCATCCTGGGCAGAGGCGATCACCGGGCCGAAGTAGATGCGCGGCTCTTCTACCTTGATGCCCAGCTCTTCAGCCTCGCCGGCCTCCTTGGCGGCGGCGTTGGCCTGCAGGTCGGACACGGTAAAGATTGGCAGGCCACCGCGGGTGGAGCCGGCGTCCTGCGCGGCCTCGTCGACAGTATTGGCCTGCGCTGCGACAAAGCCGTTGCCGTGGGTGTACACGGTGTGGCGGTTAATCCAGTCGCGCTGGTTTTCACTCAGCGCGTTCGGGTCCATCTCACGCGCGGCGACAACGTAGTCGCGCATCTGGCCGTCGACCTCGTAGCGGTCCATGGCCAGCTGGTCTGGGAAGCCGTAGAAGTTACGCAGCTGCTGGTTCTGGGTAAACGTCGGGGAAATGATGTCCGGGTCCAGCAGGCGCAGGTTGGAGATCGTCGCCGCATCCTTAGCCACATCGGTGTTTGAGGTGTTGCCGCCCCAGTTCTCCATGTAGGTGACCTTGTCATCGGTCAGCCCGTATGCCTCGCGTGTGGCTTCGATGTTGCGGCCGATGTACTCGTATTCCTTGGCCTGACGGTTCGGCTTGACCGAGAACTGCTCCAAAAGCGCCGGCCACACGTTGCCCACCACGATGGAGGACACCAGCATGAGCACCGTTGCCAGCACTGGGACGCGGAAGTCCTTGAACACGATGGAGGCGAAAAACGCCGCGGCGACAACCACAGCGATGACGGTGAGGATGATCTTCGCGGGCAGCATCGCGTTGACCGCGGTGTAGGACGCACCGGTGAAGATGTCATTCTGGCTGGATAGCAGGTAGTAGCGGTCCAGCCAGTAGGTCACGGCCTTGGTCAGCATCCACAGGCCTGCGGTAACGGCGAGCTGGATGCGTGCCGGCTTGGACACCATGCCTTTGACTCCGGTGACGTTGTTGCCAATGCGGATGCCACCGAGCATGTAGTGGCCCACCGCACCGATCAAAAATGCCACGGCGAGCAGCATGGACAGCGTGCCCACAATCGCAGAGATTGCCGGCAGGCTAAACGCGTAGAAGCCTAGGTCCTTGCCAAACTGCGGGTCGGTGGTGCCAAAGTCCCCACCGTTGAACCACATCATGAACACACGCCACATGCGCTGGCCAGCAAGACCAGACATGATGCCCACGATCACCGGCACCCAGGTCAGCAGCCCCTTCACACCGTCTTGCACGGCGGCGCGGTACTGCGCTTGCTGCGAGGTCTCGCCGAAAATATCGCCGCTGTCTTGTTGCCTGCCACGCCACGCAATCCGTGCCGCTGCCCATGCGACGGCTGCACCAAGCAGCGCGAAGATGACAAACAGCACGACACGGAAGAGGATCACTCGGTTGAAAACACCGCGGAAGTCAACCTCCCCAAACCAGAGAAAATCGGTATAGATACCGATCAGCACTGGCAGGAGGAAGAAAAGTGCGGCGAGTACACCGAGTGTGACCATGAGGCCTTTATTCGGTTTCTGCGACCGTGGTTGTGGCCGGGTGAGGCGGGTAGCCAAGCCTGCTCCTTAGGAATAGTGTTGTCCAACGTCTATGTGCATTACAGCCTAGAAAGTTTAACGGCCAACAATCCGGAAAGGTTCCCGTGCGCGAACAACAAGCCCTGAATAAGGCCATGATGGAGGCCGTCGATTTCGTCCACGCCGAAGGTTGGGACGCCCCGCCTACCCTCTTCGGTCTGGTGCCAACGCAATTGCTTGTCGACGAGCTGGGCACCCTCGACGACTCCTCCCCCCTCACCCTGGTTGTGCAGGAATTGCCGGAGAATATCCTGCCCGGTTCCGAGGAGCTCGGCGAGTACGTCACCCGCCTGGCCTGGCCCCGTGAGGTCGAGGGCGTGATCCTGGCCCAGGAGATCTTGTTCCGCGACGCCTCTGCCCCGGCTGATGCCGAGCCACGCCCGGCGCGGTTGTTCTCGGGTGTGCTGCGCACCGAGGACATCGACCAGACCCTGCTGCAGATGCGCCTGACGGATGAAGAGTTGGAGGAGCGCGGCCCCTTCGCACAGGACGACATTGAGCTGCGTGGCGGCCCGGATGTCGCCCCGGGTGTGATCGCTGCGCTGCGCTACGGGCTTGAGCAGGACCCGGACGACCTGGTTTAAGCTAGACATCCGAAACCCGATCCAAGGAGCTTCTGACCGTGTCTGTGTCCCGCCGCGCAATCGCCTCCGCTGTCCTTGTCGGCTCGCTATCCCTTGCCGCCTGTGGTGGTGGCGAGGACGACGAGGCCGGCGCGACCAGCAGCCCCATCTCGACGTCGTACATCAGCGAGGACCCAACCACCTCCTCGGATTCGGAGACGACCACACCTGAAACGACCACGTCCGAGACAACTACCACCGCTGGGTCCGAATCTGACACGGCGTCGGAGTCGGAGTCTGCTTCCGAGACGGTGTCGTCGACAAGCACGAGCTCCTCGAAGCGGGAGAAAGCGGACTCGTCTGCGGAGGCAACCTTGGAGAAGGTACGCGAACGCTTCGCCTCCCTTGCGCCTGAGGAGTTCTTCGACCAGTTCGAAGGCTGTGGCGCCGGCGGGATCAGCGGATCTTATGACTGTCAGGGCGACGAGATTGGCCAGTTCCAATTCTTCGACTCCGAATCGAAGGCGGCCTCCTCGACCCAACTGCTCACGGAGCTGCGCTCCTCGCGCGTGGTGGAAGACTCCGGCGACCGCGTAGTCGGCTGGTCCACGCTGGGCACCTCCGCGATCATCACCGTGGTGGATAACCGCGAGGGCCTGGTCATGCAGCAACTAATCTCCTCCGACCAGGAGGACCCGCGCCAGCGGATCTACGACCTCGGCCTGGCGAAGAAGCCCTAACCCTTAGCCGTCGCAGGTTGGCACGTCGCGGCCTGCGGCGAACGCCTCCATCGCATCCACTGCCTCCTGGAGGGTGGACACGGCGGCGACGGTCATATCGCCAGCGTCGGCCCGCTTCACCGCATCACAATTGCCCTTCGGCGCGAGGAACAACTCGGCGCCCTCATCGCGCGAGCCACGGATTTTGTGGGTGATGCCGCCGATGGGGCCGACCTCGCCGTCGTCGTTAATCGTGCCGGTACCGGCAACGAACTTGCCCCCGTTGAGCTCGCCTGGCGTCAACTTGTCAATCACCGCCAGCGAAAACATCATGCCCGCACTCGGACCACCGATGTCGTTGAGGTTGTAGTGCACCTTCAGGCCATCGGCGGGCTCAGAATCCATGAGAATGCCAAGCATCGGCTTGCCCTTCTCGTGCGGATTCTCCTTCAGCTCGACGGTCTTCGTCTCTTCCTTGCCGTCGCGGCTGATGGTCACATCCACCGTCTCGCCGGGCGTCTTGGCAAAGACCACGTCCTGGACCGCGCTCGGCTTGGCTACCGGAGTGGAGTCGATGGCAAGGATCTTGTCGCCCTGCTGCAAGATCCCGTCCGCGGCAGCGCCTTCGACCACGTCATGGATGTTCACCGTTGTGGGTTTGCCCAGATAGTGCATCGCCGCAACCGTCGCCGACGCCTCCGACGCGACAAACATCTGCTGGTTAAACTCGCGCGTTTCTTCCTCGCTACGATCCGCCGGCATCACCTGCTCGATCGGCACCAACGTGTCCTTAGTCACCGCCCAGCGGGCCAACGCCTGGCCCAACGTCATATTCGTGCGCACCGACACCGTGGTCATATTCAGCTGCCCGCCGGTGTCAAGGGTCTCCGCACCCTCGATGTCCACCACGGGCGTGCCCTGGATCTCGCTGAGCGTGTCAAACGTCGGGCCCGCCCCTTCCGCCGCGTACGGCACCGTGAGCTTGATGTCCGTGCCGGGAATGTGGTCCATCGTCATTCCCACCGCAAGCAACGCGATAGGCACTGCACCCCACACCAGCGTGGAAAAACGCTTGTTCGCTGTCTTGGTCGCGGGCGTGTGTTCTGCCGCGTCCGCTGGTGTGTGCGCGTTCGTCATGGTGGCACATGTTAGCGCAGCAACCAGCAGCTCCAACCCGCGCCGTTGTGCAGCTGTATTGTGGCGCCTATGAGTAACGGATTCGGATTCTCCTTTCCCAACGACGGCAACGACGACAACGAGGGCAGGGACAACGAAGGCAACAACAACGACAACGGGCGTGGCGAGCCGACCAACCCGTTTGCAGCCTTCGGTTTCGGCGGAAACTTTGGGTCCGGCGGGTTCGGTGGATTCGGAGGCCCCGGCGGCCCCGGCGGCGCCGGCGGCGCCGGCGGCGCTGGTGGCGCTGGTGCTGGCGGGCTTGGCGACATCCTGAATCAGTTCGGCCAAATGCTCTCCGGCATGGGCTCCTCCATGAACGCCCAGGAGGACGGCGACGCCGTCAACTTCGATCTGGCCGCCCGCATGGCTCGCCAGCGCATCGCCGGGGTGAACCCGGTCAGCGAGGCAGACTCCCGCGCCGCCGAGGAGTCCTTCCGCCTAGCGGAGCTCTGGCTCGACGGTGCCACCGCACTGCCCGCCAGCCAGGCACAGGCCAAGGCCTGGAACGCCCAAGATTGGCTGGAGCAGACCATGCCGATGTGGAAGCGCCTGGTCAACCCGGTCGCCGCCAACATGGCGCGCGCCCAGTTGGACACCATGCCCGAAGAGGCCCGCGAGATGATGGGCCCTATGGTCAGCATGGTTAACCAGATGAACTCCATGCAGTTCGGCATGAAGTTGGGCCACGCATTGGGCGATCTTGCCCAGCAGGCACTGACCGGCACTGACTTCGGCCTGCCTGTCGCACCCGCCGGCATCGGTGCGGTCCTGCCTCGCAACATCGCGGAGATTTCTAAGGGCCTGGACCTGCCAGGCCAGGAAGTGATGGTCTACATCGCCGCACGCGAGGCCGCACGCCAGCGCTTGTTCCGCAACGTGCCGTGGCTTGTCGAGCGCCTCGTGTCCTCCGTGGAGGAATACGCCGCCGGCCTGCAGATTGACACCTCCCACATCGAAGAGGCCGTCCGCGACCTGAACCTGGATGGTGGCGACCCCGCACAGATCCAGGAGGCCATGCAGCGCCTTCAAGACGAGGACCTCTCCCCGCGCGTGGGCACCCGCAACGCCGCCTCTACGTCCCGCTTGGAGACCCTGATCGCGCTTGTTGAAGGCTGGGTTGACGTCGTCGTCGACGAAGCCCTCAGCGAACGCATCCCCACCACCCCGCAACTCGCCGAGGCGTGGGCACGCCGCCGCACCACCGGTGGTTCTGCTGAGCAGGCCTTTGCCAACATCGTCGGCATCGAACTCGCAGCCCCTCGCACCCGTGAGGCCGCCGAACTGTGGCGTCGCGCAGGCACCGCTGTGGGCGTGGATCGTCGTGACGCCGTCTGGGAGCACCCCGACCTCCTGCCGTCCAGCGAGCAGCTGGACAACCCGGCGTCCTTCATCGACACGCTTCTCGACGACACCCCCGACACCGACCTCGACGACGAATTTGCCAAGTTGGAAGAGGAACTGCGCAACAACCCCGAGTTGAAGCGCGAAGACGGCGACGGCAAAGACGACGGCAGCCAGGACGGCACGGAGCTGTAGGCGCTGCCTGGCCGCGCGTCGGGGCTGGGCGTCGGTGGTTCGGCTGGGCGTCGGCGGCGGGGCTGGGCCGCGCGGCGGGGCTGACTGACGGATTGCGGCAGAATCTGTCAGCGACGAAGCATCTGTCCAGGTCAGAAAACGACCCTGACAGATTTTGTGAAATTTGTCAGTCGGCTGACGCGGTAGGCCTAGCCGTAGCGCTGGTAGGCCTCCAAAAACCCGCGGGCGCGCTCCGCCTTGGGCACCCGATCCGCCCAGGCGTAGAACTCTTTCGAATGGTTCGGGATGAAGGTGTGCGTTAACTCGTGCACCAGCACCGCGTCCAGCACGTAGGCCGGTACGTCGCGCAGCCGATCGCTGATGCGGATATCACCTGTCGATACGGTGCAGGAGCCCCAGCGCGTGTTTTGGTTAGACACCCACCGCACCGAACCAATCGTTGCCCGCCCCTGCAGAATTTCCTTGTTCAGGGTTTCGGCGCGGGTGCGTAGGGAGTCGTCGTCAAGCAAACGCGTCGACGTCTTCTTCTCCAACTTGGCCAGCATCTGCTCCACCATCTCGCGCTCCTGCGCTTTGGTGAAGTGCGCCGGAATGCGGATCTCCGCCACCCCGCCAACCACCCTGGCCTGCACCGTCTTCGCACGACGGGCGGAGCGGATCACGCGATATTGCATCCCAGACATAGCGCAACATTGTAGGATGCGATGCGGGGGTGGAACACACGTGGCAATCCAAGAACACACACGCATTCAACTCGCGCGCGGCGTTCGCGTTTTCGTACGCGCGCCAGAGACAATCCAGTTCGGTGCGGACGCGACACGCACCGGGCTCATCACCGTGCCCAGCGCCGACGAGGTGGTCACGGTCCTCGACTCACTGACGCATCCGCGGATGCTCAAAACCGTTGTCGCAGCCCTTGCGGTGCATCTCGGTGAGGCGCGTGCGCGCAGTCTTATCGACGACCTCATCACCTACCGGCTCCTCATCCCCACCACCACCCCACAAGTGCTGGTGGTGGGGCGCGACGCGCTGGCCTCCCAGATCACGCTGCTGCTGTCGCGCCGTGGTGTGGTGACGCGCAGCCCGATGAAGGACGAGTCGGTGAGCAAGTTCCTCCTGGACCACGAGCCGCACCTGCCGGTGCTTGCCGTGAACTGTGCTGCCGAAGTGGATCAGATCGCTGCCGCGACCCGTGGCCGGCGTGGCCCTGTGGTGCCGGTGACGCAGTTCGACGCGCGCGTGGTCGTCGGCCCTGTGTGCGCTCCGTCTGGGCCGTGCCCGGTGTGCGCCCGGCTGTACCTTTTGGACCGGGACCCGAACATCGCCCAGGTGGAGGAGCACCTCCCGCCGGCAATCGCCGCCGAGCCGGTTTCCCTGGCGGCCGGTGCGGTGGCGGCAGCGACGGTGGCGGGCAGGCTCGCCGGTGCGCTCGACCCGCCCGGGGTGTCGGCACCGACGCCTGTAGCCGGTGACGTGGTGGTCGCGGACCCGTTCGCGCCTGTGCCTGTGGTGTCGCAGCGGGTGCCGTCGCACCCGGACTGCCCGATGTGCTTCTAGCGCTGGCTGGGCTGGCTGGGCTGGCTGGGCTGGCGTGGCTGGGCTGGCGCGGCTGGGACCGCCTTAGTGGCGGTGCTCCTCAAGCGTTGCCAGCACGCCCGCGCCGTACTCCTCCACCTTCACGGGCCCGATGCCGGAGATGCCAAGCAGTTCCGTCTCGTTTGCGGGCATGGCTTCGGCGATTGCCATGAGTGTCACGTCCGAGAACACCATGTAAGCCGGGCGTCCCGCTGCGCGTGAGACGTCGAGGCGCCAGCGTTTCAGGGCGGCGAGCACGTTCTCGTCGTAACTCGGCTCGCACTCCTCGTGGCGTCCGAGCGCCTTGTCTGCTGGGCTGAACAGCGGGTTGCCGCATACGCGACAGCGGCGGTTGCGCTTGAGGCGTTCCGGGGAGCGCTCCACATCAAGTTCCGGTGCGATGCCGTCCAAGAAGCGCGACCGCGACCGGTTCTTTCGCCCGCCTTCCTGGCGTGACAGCGACCACGACAAGTGCAGGTGCTCACGCGCACGCGTCACCCCGACGTAGAACAGGCGGCGTTCCTCTTCGATCTGGTCGTCGCCAGCCTTAATCGCGTGCGAGATCGGCAAGGTGTTCTCCACCAGGCCGACAAGGAACACAGCATCCCACTCCAGGCCCTTCGCGGCGTGCAGGCTGGCCAGTGTCACACCATCTACGGCTGGGGGCTGCTTGGCTTCCGCGCGCTGGCGCAGGGAGTGCAGCACCTGGGGCAGGTCTTCGGCTTCGCGGGTGCGGACGACTTCCTCGATGAGATCCACAAGCGCGCTGAGTGACTGCCAGCGCTCACGAGCCTGGGCGCCCTCGGGTTCGGTCTGGGTCAGGCCGATGGGTGCGAACGCGGCGCGAGCAACCGCCACCGGGTCGTCTGGCAGGTCGGTGCGGCGGGCGGCACGGACCAGGGCTGCGATGGCTTCGCGGATCTCGGCGCGGTGGAAGAACCCTTCCCCGCCACGGACTTGGTAGGCAATGCCGGCATCGGCCAGCGCCGCTTCAAATGCGGCCGACTGGGAGTTAATGCGGTATAGGATGGCGATTTCGCGGGCGGGGACGCCGTCGTCAAGCAAACGCCTGATCGCGCGGGCCACGGCGCGGGCCTCAGACGGCTCGTCGTCGTAGCCGTTGAACTGTGGCGCCGGACCGCGCCCGCGCATGCCCTCCAGTTCCAGGCGAGTGCCGGCGACGCGCCCCTTGGCCTTGCCGATGACGGTGTTGGCCAACTCGGTGACTTCTACCGTGGAGCGGTAGTCACGCTGCAATTTCACCACTGTGGCGTGCTCGTAGGTGCGCGAGAAGTTCAGCAGGTAATCCGGGGTGGCGCCGGTAAACGAGTAAATGGTCTGGTTGGCATCGCCCACCACAGTCAGATCGTCGCGATCACCCAGCCAGCCTTCCAGCACGCGCTGCTGCAGCGGGGTGACGTCTTGGTACTCGTCCACCACAAAGGTCTGGTACTGGGCGCGGAACTCCTCCGCCACCGCGGGTGCGTTCTCAAGCGCGCCGGCGACGTGCAGCAGCAGGTCGTCGAAATCGAGCAGCATGCCATCCGGACTCGTCTTCGCCTCCTCGTAGAGGCGGTACACCTGGGCCACGCGCTGCGGATCCGTCGGCGGGGTGCGCGGGGTATCGGCGATGCGTGCGGCGTAATCCTCCGGGCCGATCACGCTGGCTTTGGCCCACTCGATCTCGCTAAGCAGGTCGCGCACCATTTCCTTGCCCGTATCCAGCCCACCGGCGCGCGCGGCGCGGGCGACCAACGGGAACTTGTTATCCAAAAGCCGCCACGGCAGGTCACCGGCGATCTGCGGCCAGAAGTACTGCAACTGCCGCATGGCCGCGGAGTGGAACGTGCGCGCCTGCACTCCCCCGATACCCATGGTGCGCAGACGGTCGCGCATCTCCCCTGCCGCGCGCTGGGTAAACGTCACGGCGAGCACCTTGTTCGGGGCGACCGTGCCGCGATCGATCAGGTTGGCAATGCGATACGTAATCGTCCTCGTCTTACCCGTGCCCGCACCCGCCAGGATGCACACAGGCCCGCGGGGTGCTTCGGCGGCGACACGTTGGTCGCTATCAAGCACGCTCAGATCAATCGTCATCGCGCACTGCCTTCTCCGCCTGGCGGCGGATATCCGGGGTGTTCATGCGCACGTACAGGAGGCGATCGCCCGGCTCGACCGTTTCTGCTTCGGGGGAATCGATGCGGTAGAGCTCACCGGAGCGCACCACACCAAGCACGATGTCGGCCAGGTGGCGCGGGTTCGCACCAACCTCGTCGTCCGCGATCTGACGCTCTGCCACCGCGAAGCCTTCGTCCGGACTGAGCAGATCCTCCATCATCTCCACCACGGGCGGGGTCACCGTTGCGATGCCAAGCAGACGTCCGGCCGTTTCGGAGGAGACCACCACCGAGTCCGCGCCCGACTGCATAAGCAGGTGTTGGTTCTCACCCTCTCGCACGCTGACCACGATCATGGCACTCGGCGCCAACTCACGCACCGACAGCGTGATCAGCACAGCCGTATCGTCCGAAGACGGCGCCACAATCACCGAACGCGCACGGCTCACCGCCGCAATGCGCAGCACATCCGACTTGGTGCCATTGCCGTGCACCGTGACCAAACCGTGCTTCTCCGCGACGGCGAGCGCAGCCGGGTCTGGGTCGATGACAACAATCGACGATGGCGACGCACCGCCTGCCACCAATGCGTCGACCGCCGAGCGGCCCTTCGTGCCGTAGCCGATAACGATGGTGTGGTTGCGCACGGTATTCCTCCACTGTTGGATCTGCAGCGTCTTACGGGAATCCTCCGTCAGCACCGACAAAGTCGTACCGACGAGGAGCATCAGGAAGGCCACACGGGCCGGAGTGACGAAGAAAATGTTGATGACTCGGGCCGACTGCGTCACCGGAGTGATATCACCGTAGCCCGTGGTAGACAGGGTCACCGCCGAGTAATACAACGCGTCAATGAACGTCAACGGCTCGGAGTATCCATTGCGATCAATGAACGCGACGATCGCGACGGCAACGATAAGCAGCAGGGCGTAGCCGAACCGGCGCGCGATCAACGACCACGGCGTCGCCCGCTCGAGGGCCGGGATACTGACCACATCGAGCAGGTGGTGCACCGGGATCGCCGTTTGATCCGCGGCGTTCGCGCTCAGCGTAAAAACCCTGCGCAGTTTCATTCCGTTTCGTCCTTACCCTTGCCTTCAGCAGATCTGCTGAGTAGCTCTTCGAGTTCTGCCGCATCGGGCAGACTACGCGGAGCATACGTCTCACCGGTGCGCACGTAGAAAAATACAGCGCGCACCGGACGACCGTCACCACAGATACGCTCCCAAGCCGCCTTGTAAACCGCAAGCTGCAACTGCGCCGCTTCCATCGCATCCCGCTTCGGCTTCTCGCCGGTCTTCCAATCCACGACGGTCCAGCCGTCCACATCCTCGAAGACGGCATCCATACGTCCGCGGACCACGCCCTCGCCCACGGCGAGCTCGAAGGGATGCTCCACAAACGTCGGGGTGCGCGACGCCCACTCACTGGCCTCAAAGTTTCGCTTGAGCCGCTCCAGCACCGCACGATCCACCTCAGCCTCATCCCCGCCGGGAAGTTCGTCTTCGGTCAGCAGCGGGCGTGCGCCGTAGAACTCCTCCAGCCACTCGTGGAAGGCGGTACCACGCTTGGCGTAGGTGTTCGGCTTAAACGGCACGGGGCGGCGTGCCCGGCGCGCGAACTGCACCGGGTCTGCCTTGAGCGCCACCACATCGGACGCGGTCAGTTCGCCCGGCATGACAACTGGGACGTCGCCGGCTTGGGCCTGCTCGTGTTCTTCGATGAGCGCAGAGACATCACGTTCCCACAGGGTGAACAGTTCCCCGTCCACGAACTTGGGCAGGTTCTCGCGCGCGGTGTTGACCGCCTGTGCTGCTGCTTCGTCCTCTGCCAACGGGGCGTAGTGAGGCCACCTTCCGGTGCGCTCGCCGTCGTCGATAGGAGTGTCGGCGCTGGCGTCGGCATCTGCTTCAGCATCTGTGCCGTCGTCCCACACCACCACGCACTCCGGTGCGACAACGTCGCGCATGCTGGCAAAGTGTTCGTATGGCTTCGCCTCCCTCGCCACATCCGGCCTGCGACGCGAGCCTGTGACGATGAGTTTTCCGCCAGAGCGCGTCACCGCAACATAGAACAGTCGCGCTGCCTCCTCCGCCAGGTCCGCGGTGACGTGTTTCTTCCACGCCTCGCCCGCTTTCTGGTAGTCGGTGCGTGTGTCCACCTCACCGAACTCCGGGTAGATCTCCGGATCGCCGTAGGTTTCCGTGGGCAAGTGTTGGACGAGGGTGAGGAAGGTTTCCGTCTTCGGCTTGTACGTCTCCGAATCGGCGTGCAGCACCGCGACGTTATCCCACTCCAGGCCCTTCGCCTTGTGGGCGGTCATGATCTGCACCCGGTCTTCCTTTACCGTCACCGCACCCGGGGTCAGGCTGTCTTCGTGTTCGCGGGCGAGTTCGAAGTAGTCCAGCAGCCCATCGAGGCCTGCGCCGGGGTATTTGGCTACCTCTTCCAGCAGCCGATCCAGATGCACGGCACCTGTCGCGCTGCGGCGAGAGAGCACCTCGGTGCGGATGCCGAAGACGTGGATGATGTCCGCAAACAGGTCGCTCAGTCGCTTGCCCAGACTGTGGGTGCGCAGCCAGCGCAACTTCGCGGCCGTATCGCGCATGCGCTGCAGGCCTTCTTCGCTGTAGCGTTCCGGCTCGCCGAGATCCGCCAGCGCATCCGTGAGTCCTTCTGGCCGGTCGGTGCGCGCCTTGATGTCGTCGGCTTGGGCGATCGCGTCCTCGAGCTGGCTGACCAAGTGGGCGTAGGGGTCGCTGATACGCTGCGTGTTTTCGCGGTGTTCCTCGGCACCACGCAGGTTGTTCGCGCGCGATGCCAGCGCACGCAAGTCCGCAAGGCCCAACCCAACAGCTGGCCCGCCGAGGACGCGCAGTGCTGCTGCGGTGTCGTCGGGACGCACAAGCATTGTGGCCACGGCAACCGTATCGGCGACCTCCGGCACGTCCAGCAACCCGCCCAGGCCAACGATTTCGTAGGGCACACCGCGGGCCTCGAGTGCTGCGGCGATGAGTTGCGAGTGCTTATTCTTGCGCACAAGCGTGGCCGCCGAAAACGGCTCCTCGGCCTCCTGGGCCTGGGCGTATGTCTTCGCCAGCTCATCGGCGACGAACTCGATCTCTTCGGCCTGCGTGCCAAAGAACCCGAGCGTGACATCGCCAGCATCCGCCCCCGGGCGCGGCGCCAACGGTGCCACGGCACGCTTTGCCTCGTCGGTGCCCAGGATCGCATCGGACACCCCGTTGGCCAGATCCAGCACCTCAGGTGGGTTGCGCCACGAGGTGGTCAACTGCAACTTCGGCGCTGGTGAGCCGCCTTCAAGCGGGAAGTCCTCTACGAACGCCTGCAGGTTCGCCGCGGTCGCGCCACGCCAGCCGTAAATCGCCTGCATCGGATCGCCCACCGCCGTGACCGTCAGGCCCGGATCTTGCGCTTCGCCGAAAAGGCTGCGCAGCAACACGCGCTGGGCGTGCGAGGTGTCTTGGTACTCGTCCAGCATGACCACGCGGAAGCGATTGCGTTGCGACGCCCCCACCACCGCATGATCACGTGCCAACGCAGACGCGAGAGACATCTGTTCGTTGAACGTGATCACACCACGTTTACGCAGCTCCTCGTTCACTGCCTGTGCGAGCGGCAGGTAGTTCACGCGCTCCTTCTGGATATCGCGCCACCCCTGCAAGATCTTCGAAAACTCGGTCTTGCTTGCCGAAGGGTACGACTCCGTCTCTGCAAGGAAGTCGTGGGCATGCTCTGTGACCCACTCCGGGGTGGCAAGTTCGTTGCCCATCGCGGTGATGAGTTTGAGCACGTTTTGCACCACGCTGCCCAGCGCACGGTTCTTCCCGTCCGGCAGCAACGAACCGGCGTAGTTGCGCACCACCTCGGTGGTAATGGCGTGCAACTCCGCATCCGTAATCAACCGCGCGTCCGGTTCCGCCGGCACGAGCAGGCCGTATTCACGGATCAAGGTGCCTGCATACGAGTCATAGGTGGACACCTGCGGTGCGATGACCTCTAGACGCTTGGCTAATTCCCCAGACGGGTCGAGGCGCGCAACCAGGTCGCGGTTCTGCGCAAGCGTGGCCAGGCGGTCGCGGATGCGCTTTTTCATCTCCTGGGCGGCCTTGCGGGTAAACGTCAGACCCAGAATCTCTTCGGGGCGTGCAAAGCCATTAGCGACGAGCCACACCACACGCGCGGCCATCGTCTCCGTCTTGCCGGCACCGGCACCTGCGACAACCAGCAGTGGGCCAGGCTGGGCACCGATAACCTCCGCCTGCTGGTCCGTCGGCGGGAACTTCTGCCCGAGGTAGCGCGACAGCAGCTTCGGGGACATGGTTTCTTGGTTAAACATTGTGAATCATCTCCCCTTCCGGCTGCACCGGGCACAAGGCGCGCACACTGCAGCGATCGCAATGCTTCCCCGTTGTGGCAAGCAGCGTAGGTCCTGTCATTTCGGCGGGCAATGTATCGATAGCCTCGGCGAACTCTGCTAGCTCCTCTGGTGTCTTGGCAGCCTGCTCAAGCACCGTGATGGCCTTGGTGTCCTTCTTCGGGAACACCAGCATCGCACCACCCACGGTGATGTCCGACTCCCCGCGTGCGGTAACGACCCGCTCGCCGTCGAACGTGCCGTGAGCCAGCGCGAGTTGGTAGGTAAGCAACTGGGCGTGCTCACCGATCTCTTTCTTCGTGGGCGCCGTCGCACCGGTCTTTAGATCCACCACGTAGAGCGCACCATCGCCGTCGCGCTCGAGGCGGTCCACACGACCCCGGACGCGCACGTTGTCGCTGACTTGCACGTCAACGGATGTTTCCACCGCGACCTGTTCAAACGCGCCACGGCTCGTTTCTAGCCAGGTGCGGGTGCGCTCCAGCAAGCGCTCAAACTCCTCGATGTCGCGCTGCGCCTTCCACGCAGGTGCGTCACTGACCTCCTTGCGTGCGGCGATCACGGCGTTAAACGCGTCGTCCGGATCCACACCACGGCCGAGCGCTTCCAGGTAGGCGTGGCCCATCACGCCGTAGACCATGTCCATCGACTCGTCCAGGCCCACCATGCGCTGCAATACCTCACTCATCGGGCACTTCAGCAGGCCTTCTACTCGCGACGGCGACAGCGTCGGGCTGGCGCTCAGCGGCTCGTTGGTAGACACCATCGTGGTAGTCCACCACTGCCGAGGGTCCGCACCAAGCACACCCGCGTCCGCCAGGCGCGCCAACTGTCGGGCAGCCTGGGAGCGCGTCGCCTCATCCGCCGAAGGATCCGTGAGCACCCGGCGGAACTCCGCCACCAGATCGTCGTGGGCGAGCACGCGCACGAGCGTCTCGGTGTCGTCGCCAAGATCCGCCTGCGATGCCGAACTCAGCCGCAAGCGTGCCGGGGTGAGGCCGTGGTCTTCACAGAATTCCTCGACGAATCGGGAGGGTTCGCCTTCTTTCTCCGCGTCTTCGTCGTCAACCGCAATCACCAGCAGGTATTCGGTGGCGCGGGTGGTGGCGACGGTAAACAGGCGGCGTTCCTCAATCAGACGCTCCACGGTGTGGGAGACCGGCACGTCCGGATCCACGTCATGATCCACGAGGTCGATCAAGTCTTCTTGGCGGAACAGCGAGCCGGTCTCCCCCAGGTTTGGCCACGTATCGTCCTGCACGCCCGCCACGATGACACGGCGAAACTCTCGCCCGACAGCGCCGTGCGCGGTGAGCAGCGACACTGCATCGGGGGTTGCGGTGCGCCGGTCGCGCACACCGGTGGGCAGTTCCTGTTCCAGGATGAAGTCCACGAACGACTCCACCCCGGCAGCGGGACGGCGCTCCGTATAGTCGCCCGCAGCATCGAACAGTGCCATGACGGAATCCAGGTCGCGGTCCGCTTGCGAGCCCGTCGCACCACCGCGCAGCGCCGAGGCCAACAAGCGATTCGACAGGCCCGTGGCCTGCCACAGCGCCCAAAGGATCTCTTCTACGCTGCCGTCTTCCGCGTAGGCCTGACGTCCCGCGTCAAGCACGCCACGCACGTGCTGGAGGATGTCGAGCTCACGGTCGGTCAACCACGTATCAAAGTCAGGCAACCCGGCGGGATCCGTCAGCAACTCGCGCAGCGACTCTTCGGCACGACGCTCAGGTGCCCAGCGGCGAAGCCCACGAATGAGGCGACGCAGCGTTACCGGATCCGCACCACCCACAGGCCCAAGCAGCAGGTCGCGCCACTCGCTCGGCGTGAGCTCCTCGTACAGTGCCCGGATGCCCAGCAACAGCGATGCCACCAGGCGCTGCTCCGAAAGCACCAGGTCCGTCGGGTTGAGCGACACCGGCACCCCGGAGCGCAACAGCGCGCGGCGCACCGGGTCAATGCCCGTGGTCGAGCGGACAATCACCGCCATATCCCGGTAGTCCACGTCGTGTTCGAAGTGGGCACGGCGCAGCGCATCCGCCACCGCCGCCAGTTGCGTTGCAGAATCGGGCGCAATTGCCACGCTGCGACGCGGATCGCGCTTGGACTCCCCCAGGTCAATCGCGGTGTGCTCCAGCCCGCCAAGGGTGCGGAAGAACTCAGGCGACGCACCACGGAAGTGGAACACCGACTGCTCCTCGTCCCCGCCGACCACACCCAAGTCCGCCTGATCCAGCAGGCGCTTGACCAGCGCGCCGGCAGCGGGTGCGAGGTGCTGGGCATCGTCCACAATCACCGTGTGCCACCTGCGCGGCAGCCGCAGTCGCACCGCCTGATCCACCAGCTCCGAGGCGGACAGCCTGCGCGCGCCCGAAAGCGCCATCACCTGCTGGTACTCGCGCAAGAATTCGCCAGACGCGCTCCAGATGCCCACACCATGTCGGCTGCCCAGCTCCTCCAGTTCGACAGGGCCAAGACCACGTTCCACTGCACGCAGCAGGAAGTCACGCAGCTGACGGGCAAAGCCGACCAGTGGAAGCGCCGGGCGCAGATCCTCCGGCCACGAGCCACGACCATCCTCGTCCTGGCCTTGGAGCAACTGGCGGATCACTGCGTCCTGCTCCGCACCGGAGATCAGGCGGATTTCTTCGTCTACATGCGAGCGCAAAATGGCAAAGGCCAGCGAGTGCACCGAGCGCACCATGGGCTCATCGGTAACAAACCCCGACTGCGCCAGCGTGTCCGACAACTGCGAGCGCAGCCGTCCGGCGGTTTCCTTCGAGTCCGTCAGCACCAAAATGCCACCCGGGTCCCCCGCGCCTGCGTGACGACGCACCGCGGCCGCCGCCGTATCCACAAGAAAACTACTCACACCTGAGCCGGGCCGGCCGGTGACCTTCCACAACCCGGCCTCAGGCAGCGGGTTGTCCCAGGTCCGCGGGGTGATGTTGCGCTCGCGCGGCACGAGGTACGCCTTCGGCTCTAACGCTGCCGGAGGCACTGGTGAAGGGTGTGGAAACAACATAAAGGCGATTGTGCCAGGTCAGTACGACACGACAATCTCAACAACATCATCTATCGAACATACGCCCGAACCGAGCCCGCGTGTCGTGTGGCGACGGTACTCGATCGCCTTCCCCAACAACCAGTTCAGCCTGGGGATATGCGACCAACGCGCCACAATGTCCGGATCCACAGCACCGGCCAGCAGACCATCGACGATCACCAGCGCTGCCGTAAACCCACGCGGGCGCAACCCAACGGACGGATCGAACTCGGTCAGCACAGGCTCAGCGTGGCCATCGAACAGCAAATGCGACAAGAAATCCAGGTGCGCGACCACGCCCTCAGACCCGAGGTGCTCCTCGCGCCACACCGCCCGGTCAGCATTGACAACCAGCCCGGTGCGCTCGCCGGAGGGGGCTTCGATGCCGGCCACGGCGTCGTCGTAAAGCAATGCTGCTGCAACCGCCTCATCGACACGCTCGCGCGGCTCACCGGTGGCGAACTCAGTCGCGCAATACCCCGCAACGATCAAGCGACCATCCGTCGCACGCACAGGACGCGAAATGCGCAGGCCCTCCCCCGGAACTGCCTTCTCTCGAGCCTTTCCAGACCACGCGGACGTCTCACGCGCATGCGACAACACAACACGTCCGAAGCGCAGGCCATTGTTCCAAAATTGCGGGACCGCAACCGGCTCAATGTCGTCGATCTGGAATGCGGAAAGCACATGTGCCGGAATCGGCTTAAGCAAAGAAACCACCGACACCACCTTCTTAATTCACGGCCGGACGCGGATACGGCCACGGGTTCGGCCGGCACGTGTCGTCGTTGTTCGGGTAGTTCTCCTCCGGGCTCATCTCATGCAACTGCGCATTGTTCAGGCTCAGCGTCTGCTGCATCATGATCGGCGCAAGCGCATTCGCCTCCGGGCACGGCACGTGCTCCGCAAAGCCCACAGCGTGGCCCACCTCGTGATTAATCAGGTACTGGCGGTACGAACCGATGTCACCCTGGAACGGCACGGCACCGCGCACCCAGCGCGACTCGTTAATAATCACCGTGTCCTCGCCCGTGATCCGGGTACGGCAGCTCGTCTCCGTCCCCAACGCGGCACCACAGAGCTCCGCCGTCGTATCCAGAGAGGTCAAACGGATCTTCAGCGTCGGATCCTGATCTGCCGACACGTGTTCGAAGCGGAAGCGCGGATCGTTCGTCCACCCGCGCGGATCCATCAACGTTGCATCCACCATCTGAGCAAACGACTGATCCCCGCCGTAACCGGAGGCGTCGATGCCGTGCTCGACCTCGACGATGTAGCGCACCACAATCTCAGTGCCCTGGCCCGCATTGGCACCAGGGATGCCGACCTCGTAGAACGTGCCCTCACCCGTCGTGGTGTACGGGCCACCCGGCGGCAGATCGTGCGGGTCAAAGATGCCTTCCGCGATCTTCGCAGGCTCCAGCGGCTTCGGTTGATCCGCATCCGCACCAGGCATGCCCGCTTCACCGGCCGGAGCCGACGCGGACTCGGCGACCGTCCCGATCGCCTGCTCATCCGGGTTTTGCACCATGTCCAGCAGGACAAACACGGTAATTACCGCAAGCACCGGGATCGCATACGCGCGCCACCCGTACTCGCGGGCAAAGGCGACAAGACGTCCCTCTTCACGGCTTGCGCCCTGCGGGGTGTCGTCGCCAGACTCCATGCCCCAGCTATCAAACCAGTCGCCGAAGTCCTCTTCAGCGCCCCCGTGGTGCTCACTATGGCGCCCACCGTGAGACGGAGTGCCCTGCTGTTGTGCCATGTCTGAGTAATCTAGCGCATGAAGCCGACGCTACGGGCCGTGGTGCTGCCCTGCTCGACGTAAACGACGCGGTCAGTGCGGATCAGGTAGGAGTGGCCCTTGGCATCCTCCAGCTTGAAGGTTGCCTGACCGTTCGCAATCGCCTGCTCGACGGTGGCAAAGATGTCTTCCTGGCCCTCCGGAAGCTTGATCGCTAGTTCGCGCGGGGTGTCTGCAAGACCAATCTTGATATCCATTTTCTCGCTCACTGTCCTTTTCTTGTTGCGCTTTGTGTGCCCGCAGGTGCAATAGCTAAACGTAACCACCTGCTGGCGGACGGCCCCATTGTAACGGCCGGTAGCTAAGATGAACGCGTGCCCTACGCAGCTGAGAGTGAACAACGTGGCGCTGCTCGTCGTGCGCCAAAGAAAACGACGTTTGCCGGGTTGGGGGTTGCGGCTGAAATTGTGGACGCGCTTGCGGACCACGGCATCACCCATCCGTTCTCCATTCAGGAGCTCACGTTGCCCATCGCGCTGGCCGGCCGCGACATCATCGGTCAAGCCCGCACGGGTATGGGCAAGACGCTCGGGTTTGGTGTTCCGGTGCTGGACCGCGTGTTCGACGACGCCGATATTGCAGAACTCGACGGCACCCCGCGCGCGCTGCTGATCGCCCCGACGCGCGAACTTGCGGTGCAGGTCGGCGAGGACATCGAACGCCTTGCCGTACACACGCCGGTGCGCGTGGCCACGGTCTACGGTGGTCGCCCCTACGAGGAACAACTCGAGGCACTCGAAGCGGGCGCGGACATTGTTGTCGGCACGCCTGGCCGCCTGATTGACCTGCATGACCGTGGCGCGCTCGTGCTGGACAAGGTTGCTATCCTCGTGCTTGACGAGGCCGACGAGATGCTTGACATGGGCTTCCTTCCGGACATCGAAAAGCTTTGGTCCGCCGTGGGCGCAACGCAGACCATGCTCTTTTCCGCCACCATGCCGGGCCCGATCCTGTCCCTTGCCCGTTCGAAGATGAACAAGCCGGTGCACATCCGCGCCGAATCCGAAGATGCCTCCGCTACCCACGCCACCACCCGTCAGGTTGCGTTCCTCTCCCACCGCATGGACAAAGCCGAGGTCATCGCCCGTATCCTGCAGTCTCCGGGCCGCGAGCGCACCATTATTTTCGCCCGCACGAAGCGCTCGGCGGCCGATCTCGCCGAGGATCTTGCTGGCCGTGGCTTTGCCGTCGGCGCGGTCCACGGCAACCTCGGCCAGGTTGCGCGCGAGAAAGCTCTTGATGCTTTTCGACGAGGCGACGTGGAAATCCTCGTCGCCACCGACGTCGCGGCACGCGGCATTGATGTCGACGACGTCACCCACGTGATCAACTACCAAACCCCGGACGACCCCATGACGTATGTCCACCGCATCGGGCGAACCGGCCGCGCAGGACGCACCGGCGTGGCGGTCACCCTCGTCGGCTACGACGAAGCGACGAAGTGGTTCATGATCAACACCGACCTCGACCTGGGCAAACCCAACCTGCCCGAGTGGTTCTCCACCTCCCCTGAACTGCAGGAGGAGTTCGGTGTCCCGGAGTCAGCTACTGGCCATGTCGGACGCCCGCGTAAAGTGCTCGGGGCACGACCAAACCGTCCATCCCGCCCGGCGGCTCCGGGCAAGCGTTCAGGAAGGAAACGGCGTTGAGTAAGCCTTTGCGTCGCACCCGCCGCGACCTCATTGCCACCGGCGTCATCGCCGGCGTTTCGGCATTGCTTGTCGGCACCGCCTTTTTCACCTCCCCGGTGCGCCAGGCTGATCTCTCTCCAGCAGCCGAAGCTCAGGAGGATTTTGGTCAGTTGGCGGTGGTGCCGTCGTCGCTAAGCGAGGGCTTCCGGCTCACCGACACCTCCGGACGCGCGCAACCGCTCGTAGCCAACGGCTTGATCATTACTTACAACGATCACACGCTGACCGCGACGAACCCTGAGGGCGAGACCGTCTGGACGTACGAACGCCCCAACGACCTGTGCCTGATGGATCAGGCGTGGGACAAGGTTGTGGCTGTCTACCGCGACAACGCTGGCTGCGGCGACGTGGTGGCCATCGACGCGAAAACCGGCCAATACGCCGGCACCCGATCCGCCCCGGCGTCTGAAAACGTCACGCGCCTGGCCTCGAACGACCGCATTGGCTACGCCTCCAGCGAACG
The DNA here is from genome assembly GCF_001807155.1 of Corynebacterium sp. HMSC05C01. Taxonomy (NCBI): domain Bacteria; kingdom Bacillati; phylum Actinomycetota; class Actinomycetes; order Mycobacteriales; family Corynebacteriaceae; genus Corynebacterium; species Corynebacterium sp. HMSC05C01. Next base: position 23,905 of record NZ_KV787955.1, read on the forward strand.
CATCGAAGTATGGCGCTCCGACATGGTGCGCACCATGGAATACGGCTACATCGAAGCCCCGCAAGAATCCGACATGCAGCCCAACCCAGGCTGCGTGATCACCTCCGCGCTCACCCGCACCGAACTCGTCGCGCTGACCGAAACGTGTGGGGACGGCACCTTCCTCCGCATCCAAAAGGCAACCCCGGAAGACTCCCGCGAACCCGAAGTCGACGCCAACATTGAGATCGACCCGCAGGCCTACCTCGTCGCCGTCTCCCAAGACGCCGCCGCGGTCTACGACCCGTCAAAGAAGCAGGTCCTGGCCTACGACAAGGAAGGCAACAACACCAGCTCCTCCTCGGTGCCAGCAATGGGTGAGCCACAGCGTCTCGACGGCACCATCGCCGTCCTCCCCGTCGCCGACCTCCCCCACCATATGTCCTACTGGCAGGACGACTCCCTCCTGCTCATGGAGCCGGCAGGCCTGGGCGTCACCGGCGTGTTCCAAGGCGCACTCGGCACCGGCTTCGCCGCCGGCGACCGCCTGCTTTACGCCTCCCAGGACGGCATCGCGGTTGTGGATTGGGACAAAAACGCGGTCGACGAGATCATTCCCGTCGACCGCGGCGGCTACACCGGCCCCGTCCACATCTCCTCCGCCGGCGCAACCATTGTGGAAAAGCGTGGCGACGACATCGTCGTCCTCAACGCCAAGGTTTAGCGGGGCCGGAGGGGTGAGCGGTGTCGTCGATTAGCGGCGCGCCTTACGCTCCTCATACTGCGCCTCGTTATACGCCCTCGAACGCGGGTGGAACACGGTGACCAGCACCAACACCACCGAAATCAGTGTCGCCACGCCGAGCGTTACCGCCCCGCCGCGGAACATATAGATAGCCACGCCGCCAAGAATCGCCTCAATGAGGACCACCGCGCCAGTCGCACGCGGACGGCCGCGCAGAGTCTCCACCGACACAAACGCGATGTAGCCGAAAATGATCAGCAAAAACACCGCAGTACCGATGTTGACGTAACCAGCAACCGGCGAGTCGGACTCCAGGGTGTGCTCGGTAGCAAGGAACTGATCACGGATCAGCGTCACCACATAAACAAAGATCGCCAAGCACTGCACCAGCACCACCATCGCGCCGAAACGCATCAGGGGTGGGACCTCAGCATCCGCGAACGGCTGCTGCTCCGGGTCATTTGGGACGGGCGCGTGGGATTGATTCCGATTCGTAGTCACAACAAAGCAGTCTATCGCCACCGATACGGCAGATGAACCCCAGCGAACCGGCAGAAATCCGAAAAACACGATTTGACCCGGGCACCTCCACCACCTGTTTACTATCATCCCAGGTCAGAGGGTAGACCATTGGCTTGCGGATCGGCCCAGAAGCGCAAATGTGACCGCGATGACGTAGATACATTCTGTGATTCCGCGCACATTTTGGCCTCGAACCCTAGCGGGCTTTGCATGAACATGTCATTATTCACAAGTAGCAAAAACAACGGGCTGGTAACTCAGCCCTTAACCCTCAGACACCACGGGGTTAACGCCCGGTAAACCGGAAGACGGGATCTCGAATCCACCGAGAGGCACCGCCCGGAGCCAGGAACCAAACTTTGTTTGCAACGCACCTACATCGTTGGGTGTTTTAGTGGTGCACGAAAACCGACCACGCAGTACCGATTTATTTTTTAAGGAGCATCATCATGGATTGGCGCCACGAAGCAATTTGCCGCGACGAAGACCCGGAACTGTTCTTCCCGGTTGGTAACTCCGGCCCCGCCCTCGCTCAGATCGCACAGGCGAAGCTTGTTTGCCATCGCTGCCCAGTAACCACCCAGTGCATGAAGTGGGCACTCGAGACCGGCCAGGACGCCGGCGTGTGGGGCGGCCTGTCTGAGGAAGAGCGTCGCGCACTGAAGCGTCGCAACAAGGCACTCGCCCGCAACCGCGCTCGCATGTCCGCCTAATTTTCCTCTCCGGTATCGCAGGCGATACAGTGATAGGTCTGTAACCGGTACAGATATATAAAGGAGCCCCTCATGAGCAAGCGTGGTCGTAAGCGCAAGGATCGCCGCAAGAAGAAGGCGAATCACGGCAAGCGCGCTAACTCTTAAGCGCTAAAGCCCGCGCCCGGTACCTCCCCTTTCGGGAAGGTACCGGGCGTTTTCTTTTGCCCTCAGGGCCACTGCACTTTTGCACTCAGCGGGTTGTCTTGGTCGCGAAGTTCGGTGCTTGTTCGGGTGTTGCTCGACGGTCCTGGCCTGCTGTTTTCCGCTGGTCGTCTAGCTCGGTGGTTGTGGAACCAGACGATGAGCTCCGTATTG
>NZ_KV787956.1:0-6365 GCF_001807155.1 Corynebacterium sp. HMSC05C01
CTTGCTGGATCCGGACGGTGACTTCGACGGCGATGGCATCTCGAACAAGGACGAGATTGAGGGTGGCACCAACCCTGCAGTCGCTGACGAGGGTGACACCACCGCGCCGCTCATCAACCCAGTGAAGCCTGGTGATCGCAGGATCACTGGTAAGGGTGACCGTCCGGGTGAGGACATCTCTGTCACGATTCCGGGTGTGAAGGACCCGATTCGAACCACCACCGACAAGGACGGCAACTGGTCTGTCGATGTGCCTACGGATATTGACCTGAATCCAGAAGACAGAATCCGGGTCGCTGACGGAGCAGGCAACACCACCGAGACCGCGGTCGGACCTGCTGCCCCCGAGCCACTACTCACCGACCAATTCGATCCGGTGTACCCCCGCGCGTATGTGCGGGTGGGGGAGTCGGCAACGTCGGTTACGCCGAACCTGACTCGCTACGTCAACGGGCGCGAGTTCCGTCGTCAGCCGCTGCGAACAGCAGGAGATGTCACCTTCAAGGTCAAAAGCCCGGGCACGCTTAAAGACAACGGTCGCGTTGAAGTTACCGCGCCGAAGGATGCGCAGCCGGGTGACCTCATCACGGTTCCGGTGCAGGTCACGTACGCAGACGGCTCCACCGATAAAACCGAAGCCATCTTCGAGGTCATCCCTGGCGCCTACGCCGAGATGTACGACCCGAAGTACGAAGTCGGCCGCTCCGCCTCGCCGGGCGAGCAGACCCAGGTCAAGCAGGTGGGCGATAACGACCTGCCAGAAGGCACCACGTTCACGCTCGACCGAGATAAGTCGGACCTCAACGGTTGGGGCATCCAGGTGGATGAAACCACGGGCCTGATCACGGCAACCGCGCCGCAGTCGCGTGAGCACCGGGCAGAGGTCGTGGTCACGGTGTCGTACGCGGATGGATCGCAACAAAGCATCACTGCCTTTGTTGACCCGCAAGCGGCGACCTCGATGGCAGAGACCATCCCGGTCAAGGATGCGGTGGTTACGGTTCCGGTAGGCGTGGCGCTGGACGCGAACGTCGTGCCAGCGCTGCCGGACGGCACCACCTTCGACATCGGTGCGTTTTCGGACGAGAACTGGTCCGTGGACGTCAACAAGGACACCGGCGAGGTCACGGTGGTTACCACCGACAAGGTGCAGCCGAATGACCAGGTTGTTGTGCCGGTGGTGGTGAAGTTCCCGGATGGGTCCGAAACCACGGTGAATGTCACCGTCGTGGCAACCAAGCCGCAGACCACCCAGCACCAACCGGTGTACGTTGCGTCGAAGGTTGCTCCCGGCGAGCGCACTTCGCTGCAACTCGAGGTGCAACTGGACAAGAAGGCCGGCGCGACCTACTCCCTGGCAGGCAACGCTGCGGGTCTCAAGGCAGAGATTGATCCGGAAACAGGCGTGATCACGGTGCAGGCGGATGCCGGCGCGAAGCCGGGCACGCGAGTGCTGCCGGTGGATGTCCGCTACGCCGACGGCTCCGTCGAGCGCATCCAGGCGCGCGTGGAGGTCACCGGCACAGGCGTGACGGCAAACCCGGCGTGCGACGACGGCTCAAGCAATTCGAGCACCTCCAGCACTTCTAGCGAATCGTGCACCACCGGCTCGAGCACCGGAGGGGTTGTTGCGATCATCCTCGGTGTGCTCGCGGTCATCGGCGGTGCTGCGTGGGCTGCATTTATCAACCAGGATGCGGTGCGTGACGTGCTGCGCAACTTTGGCATCAAGTTCTAGCAAAAAGGGACAAGGATCATGGCTTTGAAGAAGACAGCACTTGCAGTTTTGCTGAGTACTGCGATGGTCGCGCCGCTCGTCGTAACGTCAGCGGATGCTGCAGTTCAGAAATACGAAGGCGGCTACCAGGTCGCGCAAGATGCCACCAACGGTGCGTTCGACGGCGTGCTCATCCAGCCCAACCGGTTCACGGACCTGCACTACGCGCACCCGTACTCCGCGCCAGGTGGACTCAGCGCCCGACTGTTCACCGATGTGTGGGTTAACAGCAAGGACGTTTCGCTGGCGAACAACACCACCGTGACCGGTAAGCAGCAGGGCAACGCCAACGTGGTCACCATGGTGTCCAAGGATGGCGACGCCACGATTACCCGCACCTTCACCATCGAAGGCCGTTCCACAACGGTGAACACCGTCGTGGAGGCGCCGCAGGGTACTCGGGTGCAGCTTGATTCGACCGTCCTGCTCAAAGCGCTCGAGACGGACTACACTGGTACGTTTGACGCGGGCGCCAACCGCTTCCACCTCACGCCGGTGAAGCCCGGCTACGAGGTTGACGTCACCTTCGGCGAAGGAACGTTTGCCACCGCTGCGGACAAGGACTTCAAGGCGCTTAACGCCGCAACGGGCGAGGAGGTCAGTGGCCACATCGGGGCTTCCGCGGAGGCCCAGCGTGGTCGTTGGGTGGGCAGGACTGACGCCTCCGGGCGCTTCGAGACCAGCGTGCGTATCGGTGTCTCCACCCAACAAGACGCCGCCGACACCGACGGCGACGGCCTGCCGGACATCTGGGAAGAAGAAGGCTTCACGCTTGCAGATGGCACCGTCATCGACCTGCCCAAGTGGGGCGCCGACCCGCAGTACCCGGACGTGTTCCTACAGCTGAGCTGGATGCCGTCCGAGTGGGAGCAGCGTGGCTGCGCAGACCGTGGCCGGTTCAACCCGACGGCGAAGGACGTGCTCTCGTTTGAAGAGTGCGCGACGCTGAACAAGAACTTCTACCGCCCTACCCGCAAGATGCTCCAGGACTTGGAGACGCTGTTCCGCGACAACGGCATCAACCTGCACATCGACGCAGGCGCGCTGTACGCCCCGGGCATCCCGGTGGCGGATCGCCGTGGTGGGCAGAACAAGGAGAAGTTGCCGTACGCGAAGTACTCCTTCGACCAGGACGGCAGGTCGCGTGTGGACACGATGAAGGGTTGGCACAACGACCTGCTCGGCGAGCGTGACGCCGTGTGGCACGTCGGCGTGATCGGCGACACGATTGCACCGGGAGAACTTTCGTCGGGGCTGGGTTTGCAGGGCGAGAGTTTCTTCGTCGCTAAGGGTGCTGGCTTGACCACAGAAGAGGAGTTCAAGGGGACGATTCTTCACGAGTTCGGCCACGTCCTCGGCCTCGACCACGACGGCATCCCCACCGAGGAGAGCCACAAGTACGCCGAGTTGCTCGCCGGCTACCCGAGCGGCCAGCAGGAGCGTAACTACATCCCGAAGTACAACTCCGCGATGAACTACCTGTACCAGTTCTCCCGCTTCGGGCTTTCCACCGACGAGACGAAGGCGGACGGCTACGCGCTGAACTCGGGCAAGAACTTCTACGACAAGTGCCCGGAGGGCCTGAAGGATCAGTTCTGCTTCGTCGGCCAGTCCACCATCCCCGCGGACTGGAAGAATCTGGTGTTGCGTTCCAACTACATCGGCAAGGCTGACGGCATCATTGGCGTCACGCATGAGCACGATCAGTTGGCGGAGGAGGACCTGACTGTCTACGAGCTCGCGGTGCTCGCCGCTGCCGATAACAATCTCAAAGCAGGGGCATTGCTTATCGACGACGCCCACAACGGCATCGTTCTCCACCACCCCAACAACGCGCTGAATGTCCGCGTGGAAAACAAGGGTATCGATGCCCACACCTTCACCGTGGAAGCCCGTTGGGGCAACGGCAAGTCCGCGCGCAAGGACATTGCCCTGGCTGGCATCGCGGATAAGGACAACTACGCCGGCGATCTCGCCATCCCGATGCGCGACCTCGCCGGGGTGAAGGGCCCGAACACGCCTGTCGAGCTGTCGGTGAAGAACCAGAACGGCGAGACCGTGTTCGACGAGACCTTCCGCGTCCCCGTCCTCGACCTAACCAAGCAGGAAGCCGAAAAGGTACTTAAGGACCTCCCGTCCGCAGACGTGAACAAGGAGGAGCAGAAGAAGGTCGAGCAGGTGCTGCGCCCGGTTGTGCAGCCGCCGGCCCCGACCACGTCGGCGCCGTCGCCTGCGCCTACCCCGAAGGAGACCGTCACCGTGACGCCGACGCCGAAGCCGGCGCCCGCCCCGGTGACCCAGACCCGCGGCCCGGTGGAGACCGCGAACCCTTCGGATTCGGCAGGGAAGCCGTCTGATGGCTCCTCCGCGAACGGCGGCGCGATCGCCGGCGCTGCCTTGGTAATCCTCGGCGCCCTCACCGCCCTGTTCGGCTGGTGGTTCAAGAACGGCGAGTAGCTCAAGCTGCCGTTCTAGGCTCACGGTGCCGGGGCCCGGTTGCCTCGTAGGTTCGACGCCTGTGGTGGATTCTTCCCATCACAGGCGTTTTTACGTTTCCGTAGTCTTTACACGTGACCATTAAAACGTCACTCAATACCCCCGTTAGGGGGTGATGGTGAAAGGCTCAGATTTTCCTAAGCTGGCAACTGGCTAAAGGTGCTCGATATTGCTCAAATCTGTAGACAACTACGGAAACTGCTGGAAGTGTGCTTGCATGGCCCGCCCGCCCCATAATCTCGGCCTTCTTAGCCGTGTCACAGGTAGTGATTTACGGGCGTACAACAGTACTGGCCAGCGCTTTTAGTGGCGAGTGTCAATAATTTTCCTCAGGATATGAACAGCTGTTTGGAGGCTTGGGGGACCTTTGCCGCCTCCTGTCACGTTCTCTACGGTGGTGTTCGTAGGCCCTGTTTGCAGGTGTGTTTTGTTTGCTCGTCAGGGTCATGAACCTATGACGCTCAGACTTTTTGGAGGGAATTTAATGAAAAAAAGTCACATTGGTCGCCGTCGCGGTACGTCCGTAGCAGCGGCTGCTCTGTCATTTGCACTTGTTGCGCCGTTGGCACAGCCGGTTGCGTTTGCCCAAGATGAACCGGCTGCGGTTGCGGGTGCGGACGCTCAAGCTGGTGATGCTGCCAAAGATAAGCAGGTTTCGAACGCCATCTTCTCCAAGACGGGCTGGCGTAACTACTTTGGCTACCACGGCTACGCCTACATCAATAAGGGCGGTCGTGCTGATGACCTGCAGAAGAGTAATGAACCGCTCATTGGCAACGTTATCTACCTGCAGTACGTCAATGGTAAGAACGAAGTTTCCCCGGTGTTCTACACGACGACGGACTCTGAGGGTCGCTTCTCCTTCGATCTGTCGAAGAGCTTCCTGAGCCGTGTTAGTGCTCCGGAGTTTAGGCTCAACGGCATCGAGGGCGGCAAGACCCGTGTCCGCGTCTGGGGTGAAAACCCGGACGAGGATAAGTACTCCGTAGTCATGGCGGGTGACATGAAGTCTGGTCGTTACACCACTCGTCTTGATCGTGTGCAGGAGTCCTGGAACTTTACGGCCGGTTCGGCTGGTTCCCGCATTACCAACGGTCGTTTTGTGCTGGAGGAGAAGCCAAACCACGTTGGTTGGCTGGCCAAACCGGAAGATCAGTGGACGCGTGCGCTCGACGGCGAGACCGGCAAACCGACCGTAGATGGTCAGTTCCCGGACTACGGCCGTCACGGTGCGATCGATGGCGGTACTCGTATTTGGTGGGAGTCTGGTGAAGACGCTGGCTCGCTGCCAAGTCAGTACGCCTACGACGTCAATCAGGGTGACCGTGCCGCTGGTGGAGTAGAGATTGTTGCGTCTTACCTCAACGATGAAGTTGTGCGTGAGATTGAGGCGTGGAAGGACGCTAATCCGGGCTACACAGTTGAACAGGAACGTGAGAACCAAAAACGTATCATTGATGCGTACCAGGGTGAGCACGGTGCAGGTTCCCACATTGCAGAAACGGTTGTTGCGCCGTCGAAGGCTGATGGTTCCTTCTACCTTCCGTTCAAGGGAACGAAGGGCTACTCGTGGAATCGAGCGAACCTCGGTGCAAACAAGGTTGTCAGCGATAAAGAGTGGGGCAAGGTCGCTGATGACTACAAGAACGGCAGCCTGAGCACGTTCAACGGGGCGTCGCTGAGGGACGTGCGCCACGTCAACACCGATTACATGTACATCTACCCTCGTATCGAGGGTCGCGATGTGAAGCTCTCGTCGTTCCCAGTGAACATGTTCCAGAACATCAAGGACTTGGGCAGCTCAGGCACGAGTAACAACATGGGCGGTATTCGCTTCCCGCTGATGTCTGCGCAGCCTATCTTTGATATTCCGGAGTACAACTCGTACGACAATAAGGGTCGTGCGGGCTCCAAGGTGACCACCAAGACTGCTGGTCTGATGCCGAATGCTGATTATGCAATCCGCTGGTACGCCACGACTGAGGATGGCACTCAGGAAGAGCTTAAGGATGCGATGTGCATCGTCAAGAGTGACGACAAGGGTGCGTTGCCGTCTTGTGATTTCCAGGCTCCTGAAGATCTGAAGGAGACC
>NZ_KV787956.1:6385-28871 GCF_001807155.1 Corynebacterium sp. HMSC05C01
GGCTCCTGAAGATCTGAAGGAGACCACGGTTTACACCGCTGCTGTAGTCAGCGTTGATCCGGTGTCGAAGAAGCCTTCTGACCGGTGGGAGATTGCAGACTCCTTTACTGCGGTTGTGCCTGAGCAGTTGCCGCTGGGCTCCACGGGTGAAGAGTACCCAGACAACGACGTAACGCCGTTGTTCAAGGAGAAGCTGGATGAGGGGGCTAAGCCGACCTACTCTGCCGATAATCTGCCTGATGGTCTCGAAATTGACCCCGAGACCGGCAAGATCACCGGCACCCCAACCAAGCCTGGTACCACCGAAGTGACCGTAACCCGTGAGGTTGAGGTCGAGGTTGAAAAGTATGTTCCTGTGCTTGATGAGCAGGGTAATCCGGTCTACGAGAACCCGGACGAGGAAGATCCGGAAAAGCGTGTCGAAAAGACCGAACCGAAGAAGGTTACTGAGAAGCAGTACGAGCGCGTAATCACCAAGATCACGGTGACGGACACCAAGCTGGCCGACGGTTTCGTCGGTGAGCCGTACGAGCAGGAAGTCAAGCCGGAAGGTTTTGACAAGCTGCCGCAAGGCTTCGAGCTGAAGAAGGACTCCATCAAGGTTGAGGGTCTTCCGGCCGGTTTGGAGTACAAGGACGGCAAGATCACTGGTACGCCGACCGAGAAGGTTGAGGCTTCTGAAGAGAAGCCGAATGTGACCGTGACTTACACCTTGGTTGATCAGGACGGCAACGAGACTGAACACACCGACATGGTCCCGCTGTCTGTTGGAGTTAAGACCACGGTTGATTCCTCTGGTGTGAAGCCGGTTGATCCGACCGATCAGGAGCAGGACACCGGTATCAAGGTCACCAATCCGGACAATGACACCAAGGTCTCGGCCAAGGATGAGGACGGCAATGACGTCCCGGTTAAGATCGACGAGGACGGCAACGTTGTTGTCACTCCGGGCAAGGGGGTTGACGGCCCGATCACGGTGACCATTGAGGATCCGGATCTGCCGGAGGGCAAGGTCGAGGTTGAGGTTCCGGTCAACGGTCACGAGAAGGGCAAGGACGACAACGGTTCCGAGACACAGCCGGGTGTTAAGACCACGGTTGATGATTCGAATGTGACCCCGGTTGATCCGACCGATCAGGAGCAGAGCACCGGTATCAAGGTGACCAACCCGGATGAGGACACCAAGGTCTCGGCGAAGGATGAGGACGGCAATGACGTCCCGGTCAAGATCGACGAAAACGGCAACGTTGTTGTCACCCCGGGGGAGAACGTGGATGGTCCGATCGACGTGACCATCACCGATCCTGACCTGCCGGATGGCAAGGTCGAGGTTGAGGTTCCGGTCAACGGCCACGAGAAGGACAAGGACGACAACGGTTCCGAGAAGACCACGGTTGATGATTCGAATGTGACTCCGGTTGATCCGACCGATCAGGAGCAGGACACCGGTATCAAGGTCACTAACCCGGATGAGGACACCAAGGTTTCCGCGAAGGATGAGGACGGCAAGGACATCCCTGTCGAGATTGACGAGGATGGCAACGTCATCGTCACCCCGGGTGAGAACGTTGATGGTCCGATAGACGTGACCATCACCGATCCTGACCTGCCGGATGGCAAGGTCGAGGTTGAGGTTCCGGTCAACGGCCACGAGAAGGGCAAGGACGACAACGGTTCCGAGGCTTCCGACGACAAGACCACCGTTGACGAGACTGGCAAGAACCCAGTTGAGCCGACGGATGAGAAGCAGGGCACTGGCGTCGTCGTCGAGAATGAAGACGACGAGACCAAGGTCACCGCGAAGGATGAGGACGGCAAGGATATCCCTGTCGTAATCAATCCGGACACTGGTGAAGTTGAGGTCACCCCGGGTGAGGACGTCGACGGTCCGATCAACGTGACCATCGAAGACCCAGATCTGCCGAACAGCAAGGTCGAGGTCGAGATCGACGTCAACGGCCACGAGAAGAACCGCGACGACAACGGTTCGGATCCTGCCAACGAGGACGGCACCAAGGTTGATGGTTCCAACATCACCCCGGTGGACCCGACCGACGAGCAGCAGGACACCGGCATCAAGGTCACCAACCCGGACAATGACACCAAGGTCACGGCCAAGGACGAGGACGGCAACGACGTCCCGGTAGAGATCGACGAGAACGGCAACGTTGTCGTCACCCCGGGCAAGAACGTTGACGGACCGATCACGGTGACCATCGAAGACCCAGACCTGCCGAACAGCAAGGCTGAGTTCGAGGTTCCGGTCAACGGCCACGAGAAGGGCCGCGACGACAACGGTTCCGACGCCTCCGGCAAGACCACGGTTGATCAGAACGACAAGAAGTCTGTCGATCCGACGGATGAGAAGCAGGGCACCGGTGTCAAGGTGACCAACCCGGACAATGACACCAAGGTCTCCGCGAAGGATGAGGACGGCAAGGACGTCCCTGTCGAAATCGATCCGAACACCGGCGAGATCGTTGTCACCCCGGGCAAGGACGTTGATGGTCCGATCACCGTAACGGTTGAAGACGAGGATCTGCCGGAGGGCAAGACCGAGGTTGAGGTTCCGGTCAACGGTCACGAGAAGGGTCGCGACGACAACGGTTCCGGCGCGTCCGACGACAAGACCACTGTCTCCCCGGGCAAGAGCACGGTCACGCCGAACGGCAAGGGCCAGAACGTTGGCAAGGTTGATCAGGGTAACTCTGACAAGAAGGGTGAACTGACGGGTGAGCTCGTCGATAAGGATGGCAACCTGATCAAGGGCGCCAAGGTCACCATTGACAAGGATGGCAACATCATTGTCTCCGTCCCGAAGGGCACCCCGGCCGGCGAGGCTTGGGTCGTCGTTAAGGAAGACGGCAAGGAGATCCACCGCTTCAAGATCCAGATCGGTGAAACCATCGACACCGGCAAGTGTGTCGCAACCTCTGTCGGGTTCGGTCTGCCGCTGATCGCACTGCTGCCGCTTGGTCTGGCAACCCAGATCGAGATCCCGGGTCTGTCCGATTTCGCCGCACAGGCGAACGCACAGATCCAGAACGCCAACACGCAGCTGCAGCAGCAGCTGGGCATCTTCAACCCGCAGCTCGCTGCACAGGTTGAGGGTCTGAACAAGCAGCTGGGGCAGTACGGCACCGACATTGCGACGGTCGCCGGTGGTCTGGCTCTGATCGCCGCTGGCATCCTCGCCGGCACGATCATCTACGACAACTGCACCCCAGGTGGTGGCTCTTCCGTGAAGGACCTGGAACTGAAGGGTTCTTCCGGCAAGACCTACGCCGGCTCTTCCAAGGAGGAGAAGGCACAGCCGAAGAAGTAATTCGGTAGCCCAACGCCTTCAATGAAGGCGCCTTCCTCGAAACGCCGTTGCCCCGCTCACCAACCCGGTGGGCGGGGCAACGGCGTTTGGTGCTGTGATTGTCCTTACTTTAATTAAGCGGGTGTCCGATTGGTCGTGTATCGCAAGGCAACTGAGCGAGCTAGGAAATGACAGAAAAGCGTGACATTGGACAACTTGCACTGCCTGTAGGCTATCTAGCCAATAAATCTAGAAGTAAGATAACAAGGATGTCCCGTGGAGAAACGTGCCCTCGAGGCTGCCTACAGAAACCTCAATGAGGATCATTACGTCCTCTATGTGGATGAAACATATAACCGGCCAGAAGAAAACCTCGGCCGTTCCTTTTATTTGATTTGCGGGGTCCTAATTAGTGCCAGGTTCTTGGATGCCACTCGAGAGGACATACGTGAGATTGTTGATGGAGGATACTGGCACACTACGGAAGCATTGCAGAGTGCCGAGGGGCGGCAAAAGGCTGAGGGGCTGCTCACATACTGCAATGATGTCGGCGACCAACATATTTTTGCCTACAAAAAGGACTTGACTCAAATAGGTGAGGAAAATGAGGTGTCGGTTGCTCAAGCGCGTGATGATTGCTTAAAGGCGTTGTTAGTAGCCGTCCAGCAGAATTACCCTGGAACCCGGCTTGTCGTGATGGAAAAACGACAAAGGCACACGGAAAATGATGCTGACCGTCGTCTGATAAAACACTTACGCTCTGTCGGTGCAATATCGCGCTATACGCAGGTTCTTCATGAATCGCCCAAGGAAGAACATCTGCTGTGGCTCCCCGACCTTTCGGCCATGGCCCTCCGGCGTTCAAAAACGCACCATGACCGGACCGGGCTTTATTTCAAGCTTTATCTTGAAGACCATTCGTTCGTTATTGATCTAGATAAGAAAGTTGAAAATGAATGATCCCGCCGGCCAGCAGCTCGACGGGATCTGGGCGGTTCGCTGTCCCCAGAAACTTCTGGCGAGGGCGTCGCCTCTGTCTAGAGGATAGCCTGACGCTATATGTATTTTCTATTACGGACGCAAGGGTCGTTTGACCAGTGCGAACGATCGACTATGGCGGTTTTCGTACCCCATGTTGGGGGTGGATTATGTCTTGGGGGACTCAGTGGGGACTCAGTCGTGAAGTGTCGAGCGGATTTATTGAGCCTCTTTTTGCACGTGTTCTTGGCTACCTGCGCGACATATAAGTGTGGGACAATCTGGCGTTATGACTGTTCCATCTTCTGCACAGCGTCGCGCGCTGATCCTTGGCACGTCGCCGATGGCCCGCGAGCTTGAGCAGGCGTACCAGCGCCTCGGGTGTGAAACCCAGATTGGTGCGGTGGCGCTGGCCGACGAGTTCCACCCGGACATCATTGTGACCACGGGGGATTCGTCGGACACGCTCGAAGAGGTTGAGGTGGCGGCGGAGGCTGCCGGGGCGGCGGTGGCGCCGTCGACAAGCGCATGCCGCCGTACTGCGGACCGCATGGCGGTGCGCACCCAGGCGAGCGAGGAACTGGGCTTGCCCACGCTGGATTGTGAGTTTGTGACCACGCCGCAGGAAATGCAGGACGCGGTGGAGCGCCTCGGGTTTCCGTGTGTGGTGAAGTCGCCGAAATCCCGCGACGGGCAGGGATTTTCCACGGTGCACAGCAACGCCGACCTTGCGGAGGCCTGGAGTATCGCCTCGGAAGGGGAGGGCGACGGTGTGGTGGTGGAGCGCTACATCGACTTTGATTTTGAGGCCACGATCCTCGCGGCGCGCTCCATCGACCCGAACACGGGCGAGTTGGCTACGTGGTTCTGCGAGCCGATTGGCACCCGCCACCGCGAGGGCAAACTGGTGGAGGCGTGGCAGCCTGCGCCGATGCCGGAGGCCGCGATGGACAACGCGCGCTCGATTGCCGCGCGCATCATGGGTGGGCTTGCAAGTTGCGGCGTGTACTCCATTGAGCTGTTTGTCTCTGGCGACGATGTCTACTTCTCCCAAGTCACCCCACGCCCGAGCCGTGATGGGTTGGTCACGCTTGCCACGCAGCGCGTCAATCAGTTTGATCTGCAGGCGCGTGCGACGCAGGAGTTGCCCATCGATTCGACGCTGGTCAGCCCCGGTGCCGTGCGCTTCCTGCCGGGCGTAACCCCCTCGTTGGGGGCTATCGCCGCCGCGATGGAGGTGGAGGAGACCACAGTGCGCATGTTCGGCCCGGATGTGTTGATTCTTTCCACCGCGGATTCGGCCGCGGAGGCGCGTGTGCGTACCGACGACGCAGCACGCGCCATGAAGAAGATGTAGGTCACACCATATAGTGTCTCGCCGTGTCGGCAGTGCCGGTAAACTATGCACTGTTTGCCCCACAACGAAAGGTGAGACAATGTCCCAGACCCTGCTTGTAACCCTTGCAAACCGCACCTTCGAGGGTGTGGATCTGCAACAGCTCGCCGGCCGTCTCGGCCTCGAACTGGTGCGCGCCGAAGGCGACAGCGTGGCGGAGATCTTCAACTCCGGCGCACTGTTCGGCGGCGCGAAACTGATCCAGGGCACTGGTGACTACAACTTTGACGCCGAGCTCGCCGCAGCGCTTGGTGTGCCCGTGGTGCTGATTACTGGCGACGACACCACCGCCACCCTGGCCAAGCGCCGCGTGGAGGAGTTCGGGGCGGTTGTGGTGTCGTCGATTAGCGGTGGCGAAGTGGACACCTTCGAACCCGCTGCTGTCGAGGCCAAGCAGGTCATGAGCCCCATCGTGTTCGAGCATCAGCTGCTGGAGCAGGCCAAGGCCGCAGACTCCCATGTGGTGCTGCCGGAGGGTGAAGACGACCGCATTCTGCAGGCCGCCGATCAGCTGCTGCGCCAGGGGATTGCGGAGATCACAATTCTTGGCGATGTTGACGACATGAACCGCCGCGCCGCCGACCTCGGCCTGGACCTGAGCGGCGCGAACCTGCTCAACCACCTCGAATCCGACCTGCTCGAGGAGTTCGCCGCCGACTTTGCGGAGCTGCGCAAGAAGAAGGGCGTGACGCTCGAGGAGGCCCGCGAGACCATGAAGGACGTCTCCTACTTTGGCACCATGATGGTGTACAAGGGCCTGGCAGACGGCATGGTCTCCGGCGCTGCGCACACCACTGCGCACACGATTAAGCCGTCGTTCCAGATCATCAAAACCGCCCCGGGTGCGTCCGTGGTGTCCTCGATCTTCCTCATGGTCATGCAGGACCGCCTCTGGGCATTCGGCGACTGCGCCGTGAACCCGAACCCGACCGCCGAGCAGATCGGCGAGATCGCCGCCGTGTCCGCCAAGACCGCCGCCCAGTTCGGCATTGATCCGAAGGTGGCCATCCTGTCCTACTCCACCGGCTCCTCCGGTGCGGGCCCGGACGTGGAGCGCGCCGTTGAGGCCACCGCGAAAGCGAAGGAACTCGCCCCGGACGTTGCCATCGACGGCCCGCTGCAGTTCGACGCCGCCTGCGACCCGGGCGTGGGCGCGAAGAAGGCCCCCGACTCCCCGGTAGCGGGCCAGGCTAACGTGTTCATCTTCCCCGACCTGGAGGCCGGCAACGCGGGCTACAAGATCGCTCAGCGCACCGCTGGCGCCCTCGCCGTCGGCCCAGTGCTGCAAGGCCTGAATAAACCGGTCAATGATTTGTCCCGCGGCGCCACCGTGCCAGATATCGTGAACACCGTAGCTATCACCGCGATTCAGGCAGGGGCGAAGTAAATGTCTTACGTACTGGTTATCAACTCCGGCTCGTCCTCGATCAAGTTCCAGATCGTCGACCCGACCTCCGACGCATCGGCAGACCCGTTCGTCTCGGGTCTTGTTGAGCAGATCGGTGAGCCCCAGGGCCGCATCACCATCAAGTACGACGGCCAGAAGCACGTCGTACAAAAGGCCGTGCCCTCTCACGCGTCCGGTTTGCAGGAGACGTTCAAACTTCTCGACGCCAAAGGCGTCGGCCCGACCCAACTCGACATCGTCGCCGCAGGCCACCGTGTTGTCCACGGCGGCATGGTGTTCTCCGAGCCGGAGCTGATCCTGGACCCGGTCGTGGACATGATCCGGGACCTCATCCCGCTGGCGCCGCTGCACAACCCGGCCAACATCGATGGCATCGAGGTCGCCCGCGAGTTGCTGCCGGACATCCCGCACGTCGCCGTGTTCGACACCGGCTTCTTCCGCGACCTGCCCCCGGCCGCCGCGCTGTACGCCATCAACGCTGAGGTCTCCGAGCGCAACCTGATCCGCCGCTACGGCTTCCACGGCACCTCACACGAGTTCGTGTCCTCCCAGGTGCCGGAACTCATCGGCCGCGACCCGGCGCACACCCGTCAGATCGTGCTCCACCTGGGCAACGGCGCTTCCGCTTCCGCGGTTGCCAACGGCCACCCGATCGACACCTCCATGGGCATGACGCCGCTGGCCGGCCTGGTCATGGGTACCCGCTCCGGCGATATCGACCCGGGCATCATCTTCCACCTGGTGCGTCAAAGTGGCATGACTATCGACGAGATCGACAACCTCCTCAACCGCCAATCCGGCGTCAAGGGCCTGTCGGGCGTCAACGACTTCCGCGAACTGCGCGCCATGATCGAAAACGAGGACGAAAACGCCTGGTTGGCCTACAACGTGTATCTCAACCAGCTGCGCCGCTTCATCGGTTCCTACATGATCGCGCTTGGCCGCGTGGACGCCATTACGTTCACCGCCGGTGTTGGCGAGAACGATAAGTTTGTTCGCATGGATTCGCTGGACAACCTGAAGCACTACGGCATCGAGATCGATCCGGCGAAGAACGATTTGCCTAACGGCGGCCCACGTATCATCTCCACCGACGACTCCACCGTGAAGGTTCTCGTCGTGCCTACCAACGAGGAGTTGGCCATCGCGCAGAAGGCCGCCGCCGTCGCCGCACGGGTATAAAAGCAAAATGTTGTAACAACTTACCCTAAGCCGATATATTGACGTGTAGTAACAACGCCCGCATTGCGGGCTGAACATACCGTCAAAGGGGATGGGCAGATGGCCGAGCAGCACCGCAACGTTTCCAGTGTGCGCCGACGTGGAACCTCAATCGCAGCATGTGCCATCGGCCTGTCGCTCATCGCAGGCGCGGTGCAACCGGTGCAGGCGGCCGAAACTACGAAACCCACGGAGACCACGGAACCCGCACCGGAGCCGGTTGCAGACCCGGCGAATCCCCCCGAGGTCGACGAGGGGTGGTCTGGCGTCTCCTACCCAGCGGCTAAGGTGCGCCTTGGCCAGACCACCTCCACGGAGGTGGTGCTCGGTTTCCTCGAGTCGTACATCAACAAGCCGGTGCACTACCGCTTTGAACATCCCGATGCCGTCAACCCGGCCTGGGGTGCTGAGATCGACGGCGATTCGGGCACCGTGACCATCACCCCGGATCCGTCCAAGGCTGAAGAGCTGCCGGATGAAGAGACCATCAACATCATGGCGGTGTACAAGGACGGCGACCACAAGATCGTGCCGTTCGACATCGTGCTTTCTGCGGACCCGTACTTCATGCGGGTCGAGGACCGCACCTTCTGGGCGCACAAGCGCATCAAGCCGGTCCCCGTTCGCGCGCTGCGGGTTCCCGATGGCGCCACATTGACTATCGACGACTCCACCCTCCCCGAAGGCATCACCGCCGACACCTCCCGCGCCAAGGGCCGTTTCCAGAACGTGTACCTCAAGGGCACCCCGACCACCCCGGGCACCTACAACGTCACTGCGCGCGTGCTGGGCGAGGACGGCAGTCCGCTCGTTGATACCGCAGGCAACGTCGTCACCTCCATGTTCACTATCACCGTCAAGGACACCTCGGAGCTTCCTGAGCCTGTCCGGGAGAAGCTGACCACCCCGCCGGACGGCACCGTCCGGCCCGGTGAGAAGTTGGAGATCCCCGTCGACACCGAAAACGCCTCCTCCGTGGACGTCCAGGGCCTGCCGGACGGTGTGATTTACGACGAGGAAAACAGCGTCATCACCGGTACCCCCAAGGAGCCGGGCGACTACGACGTGGTCGTGGAGGTCATCACCGAAGACGACAGGTTGTTGGAGGAGCACCTTGAGATCTCGGTGTCCGTGGCTGACGGCTTCGCGTGGCATCCAATCACGGTGCGCGCTGGTGAGGATGTAGAGGCTGCGCCGTCGAGGGTGCCGTCGACAAGCATGGGCATCCGCGCCGCCGACGATGCGCCCGAGTGGGTTACCGTTGGCGTCGACGGCGTGATCAAGGCAGTCCCGCCGCGCGACCTGGCCCCGGGGGAGTACAAGTTTGGCGTGATTACCGACGACGGCACGCGCAGCACCGTCACTATCGACGTCCAACCCCCGAACACCGACGCCTCCCGCTACTGGCCCGAGTACCGCCCGGGCTACCTGCGCTACGGCGAGACCGGCAACAACAGCGCACCGACCGCGACGCTGAACGAGGGCGGCCGCAGCTACCGCAACCAGCCGCTGCCTGCCGGCACGAAGTTCGAGATTCTGGGTGATTCCACGGGCCTTGAAATGGACAAGGCCACCGGCGTGATCACGGTGACAAAGCCACGCACCGAAAACTTCGACGTCCGCGTGCGGATCACATTCCCGGATGACACCATCGCGGAGCGTTATGCGAAGTTCATCGTGGATCCCGCCCCGCACAACGTCACCTACCAGCCCGCCTACGAGCAGAACAAGGGCGCGCAGCCAGGCAAGACGGTGCTCATCCGCCAGATTGGCAAGATGCCTGAGGACGCGGAGTACGTGCTGGCCACCCCGCACACCGAACTCGAGGGCTGGGATGTTGCCGTCGAACTAGACTCCGGCCTGATTCGCGCGACCGCGCCGAAGGACAACGCCAAGCCGATCGAGGTGCAGGTCCGCGCGCTGTACTCCGACGGCACCATCGACGACGTGCCGCCGAGCGAAGGCGAGCCCAGCGCCAACCGCGAAGGCGGCGAGGCTGCCGCCGTGCGTATCGACGCCCTCACCGGCTCCACCCTCGCCGACGGCGTCCGCAGCCTGGAGTACAAGCCGGTATTCGACGCCGAAGGCAACATCAGGATCACCCCCACCGGCTCCGTGCCGGAAGGCACGAAGTTCGAGGCAGACGGCCTGACCACGCTGCCGGTAGAGCTTGACGAGAACACCGGTGAGATCACGATCAAGGTGCCAACCGACGCACCGGCCGACGCACCCTTCGACGTACCGATCAAACTGACACTGCCGGACGGCTCCACCCAGGAGGTCGTCGTACCGGTGACCACCCGCTCCGAAGCCAAAGGCAAGGCCGTGTCGTGGGCGCCGCTGAAACTCACCGAGGGCGGCGACCCGACCACCAAACTGCCCACCGCTGCACCGGAGGGGGCGCGGTACGGGCTGGCGGCGTCGTTTAGCGAGCCCGGCTGGCGCGTCCATGTCGACGAAACCACCGGCGCCATCACCGCCGCCATCGACGGCGGCATGGCGGCGAGGAGCAACGCGCTGGCCACCCTGATCCCGATCGTGGTCACGTTCACCGACGGCTCCCAACGCATCGTCGAGGTCCCGGCCACCGCCGTGCGTGGCGAGGCCGCCCTCACCGGCATCGAATACCTCGGCGGCAACGTCCGCGCAGGCGCGGAACGTGTACTGACCCCCACCAAGCACAAGGGATCCTTCTCCCTGGTCACCCCGGTGGAGGGGCTGCACACCGCCATCGACCCGGAAAACGGCGTGCTCACCGTCAAGGCCACCCCAGATACCCTGCCCGGCATCCGCGAGGTGCCCGTGCGTATTAGCTTCAGCGACGGCTCGGAACTGTTCACCTCCGCGCCCGTCCAGGTGCTCACCGCCAACGGTGCAACCACCCTGGCCAAAGACGCGAAGCTGGAGAACATGCTGGTCAAAGGCACCGCTGGCGAGACCTCCCGCTTCGCCCTGACGCGCCCGGAGACCGCCATCGACCACCCGTTCTCGCTCGGCCAAACCGAATCCGACGGCTGGACCTTCGGCATCGACCACGCCACCGGCGAACTCACCGCCAGTATCCCCGCAGGCGCGGAGGGCCATGCGAAGGCCGTGCCGGTGTTCGTCGAATACCTCGACGGGTCCCGTGGCAAGTTCACGGTGACGGTGGAGGCGACACGAGCGGTGGAGTCGTCGACAAGCAGTAGCTCCGTAGACACCCACGCGATAGGCTGGATCGCCGGGCTGCTTGCCATCCTCGGCCTCATCGGGGCAGCCAACTACGCCCTGTACGAAAACCGAGAGTTTTACCAACAATTCCTAGTCTGGTGGAAGTAGGAGAACATGCGAGTACACAAGAAAGTCGCCGCCGCCGCGGTTGCCGCGAGCCTCGGTGCAGGGCTCGTAGTGCCAATACAGGCAGGCGCCGTCATTGAGCAGACGCGTCCCTTCTCCGTCGACGCGAAAACCGGCGCATTCGAAGGCTTCCAAACCGTCGAAGCCAACAAGGGCCGCGTCAGCTGGCTGACCTACAACAACCCCACCTACGGCAGCCTGCCCACCGCCCTCTACATCGACGCGTTTAACGACGGCACCCGCGTCCAATACGTCGGCAACGACACCGACGTCAAAACCTCCAGCAAAAACGGCGTAGACACCATCACGCTCACGCACACCAAAAACGGCGTCGAGCTCACCCGCACCTTCACCGTCACCGCCAAAGAAGTCACCGTCAACGTCGTCGCACGCAACGTCACCGACGCACCGAGCCCCCTGGCCATCGACCTCACCGCCGGCATGATGTCCTACGACTACGAACTCACCGCCACCCCCAAAAACAACGGGTACGAGGTCTCCGTCGGCGGACGCTACAACGTGCACACGCTTTTCGACGACCCCACCACCACCGCAACCGGCGACACCCTCAACAACGCGCTCGCCGGCGCCAACAACGCCAGCCGTTTCCAAACCGGCAAATGGGAAAACACCGTCGCACCAGGCGAAACCCTCGAAGCCACCGTCACCTTCCAAGGCACCGCCAGCGAAGCGCTAAAAGACACCGACGGCGACGGCTTCCCCGACGAATGGGAACGCAACGGCTTCACCTCCGCCGACGGCAAAGAATTCCCACTCCACCGCTGGGGCGCCGACCCCACGCGCCCAGACCTGTTCCTCCAACTCAACTGGATGAAATCCGAATGGGAATCCCTGGGCTGCTCCGACAAGCGCAAGTACGCGCCCACCGAAGAAGACTTTGACAAGTTCCAGGAATGCGCCAATGCGAACACCAACGTGTACCGCCCCTCGCGCCAAACGCTGAACGACCTCGTCGACCTCTTCGACAAAGAGGGCTACAACCTGCACATCGACGCCGGCGTCTACTACAACAACATCCCCGGCCTCGAACCCCACGGCGGGCCAACCGAGGACTACGCGGAGTACTACTTCGCCGGCGAAAACCCGGCAGTCAGGATGATCAAGGACCGCGACCGCCTGCTCGGCGACCGCAAAAACATCTTCCGCGTCGGTGTCATCGGCGACAGCCAAGCCGCAGACAACCCGTCCTCCGGCAACGCCCTACTTGCCGACGGCGCCTTCTACATCGCCAAAAACGAACGCATGACCTCGCAGGAACAACTCCGCAACACCATCCTGCACGAGTTCGGCCACAACCTCGGCCTGACCCACTCGGGCTCGTCGAAAGTAAAGCGCCCCGACAGCGAGTACGTCCCGCACTACGAATCGGTCATGAACTACATCTACCAGTTCAGCGTGTTCAACTACTCCAAAGAAACCGCCACGCCCGACAGCACAAAGCCGCTGCCGGCCAAGTGCACCGACGGCTCCGTCGACTGCTTCAAGGGCAACTACAGCATCGCCCCCGACTGGGACAACCTCGACCTGGTCAACGGCGAAATCCGCAAGGCCACCGGCACCTCCGGCGTCGCCGACGAGGACCCCGACGAATCCGGCCACACCCACCCCTCCGTGAGCCAACTCGTCGCCCTGTCCGCCGAACGCAACAACGGCAAGGCGGGCCTGCGCATGCTCAGCCTGAAGGACAACCCGTCCTACATCGTGGCTAATCGTTACGACTCCCGCGTCAACGTCGAACTCTCCAACCTCGGCATCGACCTGCACAAATTCACCCTCCAGGTGAACTACCCCGGCGGCGACTTCCGCAGGGAATACCCAGTCGAAGGCGCCCTGACCGAAAACGCAGCCCTGCCCATCGAAGTACCGATCACCAACACCATCGGCTACGACGAAGCCGAAATGCCGATCCAGTTCCGCGTCTTCAACGAGGAAGGCCTGCTTGTCGAGGACCAAACCGTCAACTTCTCCGTCCTCAACTACTCCGCCAAGGACATGCAAGACCTCATCGCCGACCTGGAGAAAACCAACCCGGAAAAGGCCGACCAGGTCCGCGACATCCTGGCCAAGCCCGACCCGTCCAAGCCGACCCTGACCCAGGCCCCGCCGATCCCAACCGCCACCAACCTGCCGGTCCTGCCCGGCCAGCGCGACCCGGCGATCACCTCCCTGGGCCCGAAGCCGACCACGCCGCGGCCAACCAAGCCTTCCAAGACGGTCTACACCACCCCGACCGGGACCAAACCGACCTCCACCGTCGAGCCGCAGGCCTCCGGCAGCTCTGGCAGCTCTAGCGGCTCCGGAAGCGGCTCTAGCTCCTCGCCGGGTGCGATCGTCGGCATCATCATCGCGGTCCTGGCGGTGCTGGGCCTCGGCGGTGCCGCGGCCGCCTACATGAACCGCTAGCCACGCGCCAGGGCGCCCGGCCCCCGGCCTCGCGCCCCCGGCCCGTGGACCCAAACGGCGCATCCTACACGGTGCATTTCGTCGAAAATCAGCGAAATATGCCGTGTAGGATGCGCCGTTTAGCTTTTGACCGGCCCCACCGGCCCCACCAGCCACCACCCTCAGAACCAGGTGGCGGGGCGGACCTTGTTCGCCATGTCCACAAGCGCGTAGCGGTGCTGGGCGTAGGGGGCGACGCGGGCCTGGGCGCGCAGGGTTTGGGCGAGGCCGTGGCGGATTTCGCGTTCGGTGAAGGAGTATTCGAAAAGGGTGGGGGTGTTGGCGGAGCCTTCGGTGACCAGGTAGTGCAGGGCGGCGTCGAGGACGGCGGTCTTGATCTGCAGGAAGCGCGGCTCGGTGGTGGGGATCTGGTCGAGGCGGGCGGCGGCCTCCCGGATTTGCGCTTCGGTGGGGTCGGCGCCGGTGCCTGCGACGGGCAGGACCAGGTAGAGGATGGCGGTGAGTTGGGCCATGCGGGAGTGGCGCGAGGCGTTGGGCACCTTGTCTAGGGCCCGCAACGCCAAATCGGTTTCCCCTTCGCGCATGAGCATGCGGGCGAGTCCGAAGGCGGAGGAGACGGTGGTGGGGTTGGTGAGCCACACCAGGGAGTACAGCCGGATCGCGTGGAAGCGTAGCGCGCCGGGTTCGAGGGCGGTGACGGTCCAGGTGGGGTCCATTTGGCCGTTTTCCACCATGGCGCGAAGCACGGTGGTGGGGACGTTGGAGAGGGGGTGTTCGAGGTTGGTGGCGGTGCGGGCGAGGGAGTCGTCGATAAGCGATTGCTCTTGGAGGCCTCGCTCTTGCAGCAACAACTCGGAGACGGCGGCGAGCGCGAGTTTGGGGGCGGCTTCGCCGGGGAGTTGGTTGAGCACTTCGGAGAAGGAGCGGGTGGCGGTGGGGAAGTCGCCGAGCAGCATTTCTACGACGCCGGAGTACCACGAGAAGCGCCAGGTGTCGCCGAAGCGGTCCTGGAGGGTGAGCAGCCAGGAGCGGGCTTGGGAGGTGAGGCCGAGGTCGATCATGGTGCGCACCACGCCGAACGGGATTTCCACGGAGTGTTCGTATTGCGGGGTGGTCATGGCTTGGCGCAGGGTTTCCAGGGTTTCGCGCGGTTCGGCGTAGGAGGAGCCTTGGAGCATGGCGGCGCCGACGTCGTCACGGTTGATCAGCGGCGAGGGCAGGGCGGCGACGACTTCTTGTGGGGTGATGTCGACGGTGCGGGAGATGCCGTCGATGAGTTGGTCGGTGCGGAACACCAGGTGTTTGGTGCCAAAGGTGCGGCGTTGCGGGGAGAAGAGGGAGTGTTGGGCGGGGTAGGTGCGGCCGTCGTGAACCGCCACGACCTCGCGTAGTACGCCGAGGAGCTGGCTTTCCAGTTCGGAGACGCTATCGAACCGCCGGGCGGGGTCTTCGTTGCAGCAGCGCGCGAGCAGCCGGTACAGGGAGGTGTACTGGCGGAAGAGTGGCTCGTCGGTGGGCGTGGGCAGGCTGGGGTCGTAGATGCCGTCGGTTTGCGGCAGGTCCACCACGAGCGAGGCGAGTGTGCGCCCGACCGTGTAAATATCGGACGCGATCGACGGGCCTTCCGTGGCCACCTCGGGCGCCTGGAACCCCTTCGTGCCGTAAATAAACCCATACGCGCCGATGCCGGACACCGCGCCCATGTCGATGAGTTTGACCTGGTCTTCGGTGACAATGATGTTGTCGGGCTTCAGGTCGTTGTACACCACCCCGCGCGAGTGCAGATAATCCAGCGCGGGCAGTACTTCCAGGATGTAGGCGATGGCGATGTCAGGTTCGAGCACTCCGCTTGGCGACGAATTCCTTCTCGCCCGGAGCGACGGCCCACCCACGTACTCCATGACGGTGAAGCCCCCGGGGACGCGGGGGTCGTCGATAAAGTTGAAGATCTTCACAATCCCGGGGTGGGTGATGTCCGCCAGGAACTCGCGCTCCGCCTCGGCGGCCGCGGCCTCGTCGGGGTTGTCGGTGGAGTGCAGGCCCTTGAGCACCACCACGCGCCCGGCCACGTAGTGGTCCTGCGCAAGGTAGATCCAGCCCATGCCGCCGTGCGCGATCACGCCGGTGATCTCGTACTGGCCAGCTACGATGTCGCCGGGGTGCAGCACCGGCGGCGCAATGCCCTTCTTCACCACGGCTGGCTCCGGGTCGATCAGCGCCTCGCGTGGTTCGGTTGGCTCCACCCACGGCAGCTCCACCATGCCGTCGGCGATGATGCGGCTGGCGCGCCGGGTGCCGCGGCGCTCGCGGAAGGTGTCCAGCGCAGCTTGGCGCGAGCGTTGCGACGTATCCTCGCGCCCCGACCCCTTACGCAACTTGTCCAGGTCTTTGAGCAGCCCGGCCATTTCGCCGAGGCCGGCGTATGCGGCGTCGGAGTCGTCGTCAAGATCGTCATCGTCCGCGAACGGGTCGAAGGCGACGGCTTCGGTGCCTGGTTCATCATCTGCGAAGGGGTCGAACGCGACCGCTTCGGTGGGCTGGACGTCGTCGTGGTCGTGTGGCTTAGCCATCGTTGTCCTCCTTCCGGTACCGCAGCGGCGGCGGTGAGGATTCAGCTATAGACCCGCCGAGCCAGGTGTTGTAGAGGGTGTACCAGGAGCCGTCATTGCGCATCCGTTCCAGGGTGGCGTTGACCTGGCGCACCAGATCGTCCTGGCCCTTGGCCACGCCGACGCCGTAGTACTGGGTGGCAAACGCGCCGTCCAGAATGGTCGTGTGGGGGTCCTGCGCGGCCAGCCCGGCGAGGATCGCATCATCCGCCACGATCGCCTCCGCCCTAAACTGCTGCACCGCCATCAGGCAATCCGACCAGGAGCGGGTGCGCAAAATGTTCGAATCCGGCACGTAGGTTTTGGCGATACGCAGCAGGTTTGTCCCGTCGACGATGCAGGCGGTGCGCTCGGCGAGGTCCTCCAAGCTATTCACGTCGCGGTCCTTGGGCACGAGCACTCTTACCGACGACGTCAGGTACGGCGTAGAAAACTCAATCACCTCAGCCCGCTCGGGCGTAATCGACATCGTCCGGATAATGATGTCCACCTCACCCGAGTTGAGCGCCTCCGTGCGGGCCGCCGAATCGACGAAGCGGAAATCGACGCGCAGGTCCTGGTCATCCTCGAAGATGTCGTGGGCGATCGCCCGGGCCAGGTCCACCTCGAGCCCGCGCAACTTGCCGGAGTCCGTGTCGCGGTAGGACAGCAGGTACAAAGACTGGTCGATGCCGACGATGATGCGGCCGCGCTGGCGGATGCGCTCCACGTTCGGCTTCGGGGCCTCCTCCTCAGCACCGTCCGCTTCACTTCCAGCGCCCCCGCGCGGGTCCAACGACCCCTCCCACTCGAACTCGTCCGGCGTGAACGGGTCCGCCGGGGGACCGGCCGCCGGGTCCAACTGGGCGCCCGGCGGCAGCGGCACCATCTCGCGGGTCGGCGACGGCGTTTCGATCGTCGCCGATACCTTCCCCTCATGCCCCTCACCGCCGGCGCACGCCACCAACGACGGCACCGCAAGCGTCGCCACCGCACACGCCGCAACCACACGCGAGCCGAACCGAGCGCGCATCATAGGTACTCACCCAACCTGCGGCGGATGCCCCACCAGATACACACCACTGCCAGCACGGACAGTAGCGCCACGGCGGCGGAGACTCGCCGGGTCGCGTCCAACGACTCCGCAATGTAGAGCCGCGTGTTCTCCCTCGAGGACGCAATCAGTTCCGCCAGGGACCCGTCGAGGCCACGGAAGGAGGCCTCGCCGTCGGCGTCGCTACGCGTGCTCAGCAGCGCCGCGGCCTGGTCGTAACTGCCGGAGTTCAGCGCCCCGACCAGTTCGGCGTGTTCGTTGGACCAAGCGTTGAGGTGGGAGCGGGAGTCGTCGATAAGCTGCTTGTTCATGCCGTAATCCTCCGCCGTATGCACCGCGCCGGCGACCGACGAGTAGGTCTCGGTGAAGTCGCGGGCGGACTGGGCGGCGGTTTCGCGGCGCAGCAACGCGAAGGTTTCGTCGGTGCGGGTCTCCAGGGCGTCGATGCGCGCCGCAGTGAGTTCCTCCCACGGCTGCGCCGCCCGCGCGTACGCCACGGAACCGGAGCGCCAGGACTGGAAGTTAGACACCCCGGCCCAACTGATCGCGATGAGCAGCGCCAGCGTGGCGGCAAGGAAGCCACGGTTGAAACGGCGGCGGAACGTCAGCCACAGCCACCACTGCGCCAGCAACAGGAACCCCAGCGCCGCCAGGAAGCCGGACAGGGTCACCCACTGCGGTTGGGATAGCCGGCGCATCTCGTCGGCAACGTCCTGGCGGGTGAGCGTGTTGATCTCTTGTGCCGCCGACAGCATCCGCGTACGCATAATCGCGCTGGCCTGCGACATGTACGCCACGCCCACCGGGTTGCCCATGCGTTGGTTCACCTGCGCCCGCGCGTTCAGGCCGCTGTAGACTGGCAGGTCGCGCTGGATGTTAATCACCAGGTCCTCGATCTCCCGGCTCGAGGCAGAATCGGCCTCCACCGCGCCCTTGTAAATCTCGGAGGCGGAACTGACCGCCTGGTCCAGCGCCGCAGTGTAGGTGCGCATGTCGTCCTCCGACATAGGCCCCGCCTGCACGTAGGACCCCGCGGCGATCGTATCCGCCCGCAGCAGCGACGTGGACAGCACGTGCGCCGCCGCACTCATCGGCTCCGTGGCATTCAGCACCGTGTCCAGCGACTGGTTGCGCAGCGACATGGACTGGCTCATGGACAGCCCGGCCGCCAGCATCGAGGTGGTCAGCACCACCATCACCACGATCAACTTGCCGGGCGTGGTCTGTAGAAACGCCTTCCCCCGGCGCCCCATCGCCATCGGCCGCACAAGCCGCCCCTGCAAGAAGCGGGCACGTTCGCGGCGCGGCTCCAGCTCATCGAGCCATGCGTCCGCGCTCGTCTCCTCCAGCCCCGCAGCCGAGGCCGTCGCCCGCATTACCATTCCGCAATAATAACCGCTTCCACCTACAGTGGGGGCATGCTTGGCGACGGAAACGGCTGGGTCACCGCACCCAACGGCACAAAATTCTGGGGTCTTCACGGGGCCGCTGGCCTCTTCCTTATCGCGGGGACCGGCGAAAACGCGCGTGTGCTGCTGCAACACCGCGCCGCCTGGACCGCCCAGGGCGACACGTGGGGTATCCCCGGCGGCGCGATCGATTCGCACGAAACCCCCGCCGAGGCCGCCATCCGCGAGTCGGTGGAGGAGTGTGCGATTGACCCCGGGGAGGTGGCGGTCGTCGATACGCTGCGCACTGCGGAGTTCCCCAACTGGTCCTACACAACAGTGCTCGCGCTTTGCGACGAACCCCTGCCCACCACCCCCAACGAAGAATCCGAAGAACTGCGCTGGGTACCCCTGGACACCCTGCGCGATTTTCCGCTGCACCCCGCCTTCGCCGCCTCCCTAGACACAGTGCTTGCGCGCGCGATGGTGCATACTAAACCGCATGATTGAAGTCCAAGGACTGACAAAACGCTACGGCTCCGTCCAAGCCGTCGATGACCTCACCTTCACGGTCAAACCCGGTGTGGTCACCGGCTTCCTCGGCCCCAACGGCGCCGGCAAATCCACCACCATGCGCATGATCCTGGGGCTGGATAAACCCACCTCGGGCCATTCGCTTATCGACGGCACCCCCTACCGCAACATCCCCAACCCCACCCGCAAAGTCGGCGCCCTCCTCGACGCCAAAGGGGTCCACCCCAACCGGTCCGCACGCGCCACCCTGCTCTGGCAAGCCCAGGCGGCCGGCATTGCGCGCAAGCGTGTCGACGAAGTCCTCGACCTCGTCGGCCTCACCGACGCCGCCGGCAAACGCGTCGGCGGATTCTCCCTCGGCATGGGCCAACGCCTCGGCATCGCCGCCGCACTGCTCGGCGACCCCGAATACCTCATCCTCGACGAACCCGTCAACGGCCTCGACCCCGCCGGCATCCGCTGGGTCCGCGGCCTACTGAAGTCCCTCGCCGCCGAGGGCCGCACCGTGCTCGTGTCCTCCCACCTCCTCGCCGAGATGGCCCAAACCGCCGACAACCTCATCATCATCGGCCGCGGCCGCCTCGTCGCCGACACCTCCGTCGCCGAATTCATCCGTAACAACTCCGGCGTGACCACCGTGGTGCGCGCCGCAGACACGCAAGCGCTCGAAGCGGCGTTGGGTGGGGTGCCGTTTAGGCGCGTCGTCGATAGTGAAGGGCGCGCGACACTCGAAATCGCCGACCGCACCTCCGACGACATCGGCGCCCTCGCCTTCGCCGCCGGCATCCAACTCGCCGAACTCACCGAACGCCGCGCCTCCCTCGAAGAGGCCTACATGCACAGCACCCAAGACCAAGCCCAGTACGTATCCGCGGAGGCCCCCAATGCATAACCTCATCCAAGCCGAGTGGACCAAACTGCGCACCACCGCATCCTTCTTCTGGACCACCGGCATCACCCTGGTCATCTCCGCCCTCTACGGCCTCCTATTCGGCTACGCCTCCCGCACCAGCGGCATGCCCTACGCGCCCCTGACCGTCATCGCATCCGTGGCCACCACCATCGCCATCATCGTGATCGTGCAGGCCGCCATGACCGTCACCACCGAATACCGCTACGGCATCCCCGCCACCAACTTCCGCGTCGTCGCCCAACGCTGGCAACTCGCCGTAGCGAAGGTGCTGCTCGGGGCCGTGTTGGCCGCTGTCGTGGCGCTGGTCGCGCTGGTGCTCGCCTTCATTCTTGGCGACCTCACCGCCTCCGTCCCCGCCAACTGGACCACCAACCCCGCCACCCAACGCGCCCTCTGGGCCGTCCCCCTCGGCATGGCGCTGATCACCATGTTCACCCAGGGCGTCGGCTGGCTGGTGCGCAACACCTCCGGCACCATCGTGGCCTGCATCAGCATGATGCTGCTGGTAGAAACCATCGTCGGCTTCATCCCGCGCTTCGGTGCCGACGTGGCCAAGTTCCTGCCCTTCGGCAACCTCACCTCCTTCATGGTCAACCAGCCCAACGGCCACTGGGGCCTCGGCGTATCGCTGCTGGTCTTCGCCGTGTGGGCGGTGGGGCTCTGGATCGCGGGCCTGGTGGCGCTCGAGTCCCGCGACGCGTAGGGGCTTGCGGGGCGGGTGCCGCCGGTGCCGCGTTGGCGCCGCCGCGCTGGCGCCGCGTTGGCGCCGCCACCCTGGTGCCGCGCTGGTGCCGCCACCCCGGCGCGCCACCTCCCGCAAACGGCGCATCCTACACGGCGCATTTCGTCGAAAATTAGCGAAATGTACCGTGCAGGATGCGCCGTTTAGCTTTGAGACACCCCGCGCCGCACCCTACTGCGCTACACTCAAGCGCGTCTCGGGGAGGGGGCAACATGATTAGACAAGATTTGGTGGGGAAACTAGTTGGACGCGGCAAGGCTGCTGAACAAGTTTGTGTGAAGCTGTCGTCGACAAGGTTTATCGCGCGCACGGAATGGATAAAACTGAAGCCCCACGAACAACAGTTCCTACGGTGCTGGGCAGCGGGGGCGGCGGCACACACGTCGATACTGGTGGGGCGTGCTGCGGCGTCGGCGCACGGAATGTGGGTCCTGCCCCGCACGTTTGAGGTGGAGATGGCAAACCCGAAGGGGCGCGTTCCCCGACACTCGCAGCGTCCTTCGGGCGTTACCTATCGACGAATCGTCGTACCAGGCATGGACATCACCGCGTTAGGCCAGAACGACGAGGTGAAACTCACGACCCCGGTGCGCACGGCAGTCGACATTGCTCGGTGGCACGGCGTGAAAGAAGGCGTGGTCGCGATGGACAGCCTGTTCTTCGGGAAACTCGACGTGTTCAAAGGCGGAGTCCACACTGAGCTGGAGGAAACCATCCACCGCCTTAGCGGCAACCGCGGCATTGAGCAGGCACGCGAGGCGTTTGGGCAATTGTCGATGCTGTCGGAGTCTCCGTATGAGACGCTCGTTCGCCTTCTGCTTCGGCGCGTCGGTGTCGTGGCGCAGGAGCAGATGCGCATCGGCAAATACCGGGTGGATTTGCTGTGGGGCCAGCTGGTCATTGAGGTCGACGGTGCCATCAAGTTTGAGGAGGATGCGTCACGTGCCGCTCAACAGCACATTCATCGTGAAAATCAGCTTCGGGAGGCCGGCTACTGGATCATCCGCATCACGCCTAAAGAAATATGGGCGGATGAGGAAAAGGTGCTTCACCGCATTGTTGCGGCAAAGCGTCGTTCGGAGCTCTTGGGCCCGGTGACGGTTGACGCGCTGCCCGCGTGGTGAGACACCAAACTTAGCCAAACGGCACATCTAACACGGCGCATTTCACCGAAAATTAGCGAAATGTACCGTGCAGGAT
>NZ_KV787956.1:28891-55822 GCF_001807155.1 Corynebacterium sp. HMSC05C01
GAAAATTAGCGAAATGTACCGTGCAGGATGTGCCGTTTGCGTTAAAGGGGCCGGGCGGACGGCAAGGGCCGGGCTGGGGCAGGCCGCCCAGCCGCCCAGCCGCCCAGCCGCCCAGCCACCCCACGCACCCAGCCCAAACCCCCTACTGCAGGGCGGAGGTCAGTTTCATCACGTTGTCGATGTAGCGCCTGTACCAGGGCCGCTGATCCCACCGCTCCAAAGTAAGCTCCCGCGACACGGCTAGATAACACGTGCCGAGTTCGGACAGCATGTGCAGCAGCGTCCCGGAGGCGACGAAGAGGGAGGATTCGTAGTTGAGGCTGAAGGAGCGAATGTCCATGTTGGAGGATCCGACGACGGCGGAGGAGCCGGGGAGGCCGTCGTCGATAAGTACGAACTTGGTGTGGAGCACGAATGGCGCGGGGAATTCCCAGATGCGCACGCCGGCTTTGAGGAGTTGTTCGTAGTAGGCGGATTGGGCGTGTTGGACCATGAATTGGTCGGATTTGGCGCCGACGAGGAGGTCGACGTGTACGCCGCGGTAGCAGGCGGAGGTGATGGCTTCCAGCAGCGAGTCGTCGGGTACGAAATATGGCGAACAGAGCGTGACGTGCGTTTTTGCGCTGTGGATCATGGACACGAACATGCGCAGGTTCGGCTCGGTGAGGTATCCGGGTCCCGAGGGGACGAGTTGGAGCACGCCATTGCTTGTCGACGACTCCCTCACCGGCGCCTGCTCAATCACCTCACCAGATTCTGTGTACCAGTCTGTGGCGAACATGGAGTCGGCGGACGCGACGATGGGGCCTTCGAGCTCGACAAACGCGTCGACCCATTGGCGGCCGGCGCGGCGGTGTCGGTGGAGGAGGTAGGAGCGGTCGATGAGGTTGAAGGAGCCGAGCATGGCTACGCGTGAGTCGACGACGAGGAGTTTGCGGTGGTTGCGTAGGTCGGGGCGGCGCCAGCGGCCGCGGAGTGGGGCGAGTGGCAGCATCATGTGCCAGTCGACGCCGATTTCGGTCAGTCGGCGTTTCAGTTTCCGGAACCCGGGGTATTTTTGGCTGCCGATGTGGTCGAAGAGGAGGCGGACGTGGACGCCGCGGGCGACGGCTCGTTCGATGGCGCGGAAGACGACGTCGGTGGTGTCGTCCCAGGCTACGGCGTAGATTTCGATGTTGACGTGGGAGGTGGCGTCGTCGATGAGCGATGCCATGCGGTGCATCGTTTTGTGGTAGTCGGTCCAGAGTGCGCGCACGTCGGCGTGGACGGCGGGGTAGCCGGTGAGGGTGCGGTTGAGGCGCACGATGGAGGTGGTGACGTCGGGCAGTTCTTCGTCGGCGGGGAAGTCGGCGACGTTGAGGTTGGAGTCGTCGATGTGTCGGCGTGCTTCAACTTGGATGCGGTGGCGGCGTCGCGACACGAACGTGGAGCCCATGAGGAGGTACAGCGGCAGGCCGACGACAGGCAGCAGCAGGATGAGCAAAAGCCACGCGTTTGCCGACGACGGCTTGCGCCCGCCCGGGACCACACCGATCATGACGAATTTGATGGCGTAGTCGAGGACCATCGCCGCGAATTGCCACCATCCGAGGTCGATATTCATCGGACCTCATTATAGGAGAGGCCGCGCGTGTCGTAATCGACGATCACGGGTGCGTGGTCGGATGCGCCTTTACCGCGGCGTTCGTCGACGTCCACCCAGGCGCGTTTGACTAGGTCGCGCATGGGGGCAGTGGCGAGTTGGAAGTCGATGAGCATGCCTTCGTTGTGTTGGAAGCGCGCGGATTTGTAGTCCCAGAACGTGTAGGGGTTGTCGTGACGAATTTCGTACAACCCCGCTTCCAACAGCATCTGGAACGCGGCGCGTTCGGGTTCGGTGACGTGGGTTTTGCCTTCGAACCAGGCGACGTCCCATACGTCTTCGTCGCGGGGAGCCACGTTGAAGTCGCCCATGAACACCTGCAGGTCGCCGGGGCGCACCGACTCCGCCAGGGACCACAGGAATTGCAGTTTGTAGTCGTAGTGCGGGTCGCCGATTTCGCGGCCGTTGGGTACGTACAGGCTCCACACTTCCACGCCGCCGCACTCGGCGCCGACCGCGCGCGCTTCCACCTCGGGCTCGCCCTTCTTCGCAAATGCGGGTTGGCCGTCGAAGTGGTCGCGCACGTTGTCCAATCCCACTCGGGAGGCGATGGCCACGCCGTTCCACTGGTTCACGCCCACGTGCGCGACCTCGTAGCCTGCGGCTTCGAAGGTGGCGTAGGGGAATGTTGCGTCTGCGGTTTTGGTTTCTTGCATCGCGAGCACGTCCACGTCGTTGCGTTCGAGGAATGCGGCGATGCGTTCGGCGCGGGTGCGCACGGAGTTGACGTTCCAGGTGGCGATTCGCATGTGCCTAGCCTAGCGCCAGCCGCCGACGGTGATGTTCGAGCGCCCCCTCGGGCACATTGCTAATCGACGACACCCCGTACCCCTCACCATCCACCCACGCCACCTGCTCCTCCGCGAGCGTCCATTCGTCGGTGAGGATCTTCAGCGCTGGTTTGCCGATCCGCTCCGGGATCATAAGCCGTACTGGCAGGTTGCGTTCGCGGTAGAAGGCGCGGATGGCGTCGATAGGTACGGGTTGCAGGCCCGCCGACGGCCCGAGCGGTACCGCCGAGTTCGCCTCGTCGGTCTTGCCGGTGCGCATGAGCCACCCTTCGGCCCAGGCTTCTTCGGTGGTGGGGATGTCCTCGGCAATGCGGCGTTCCAGCGCGCGGATTTCGGAGTTGCGCACCGTTCTCGCCGACAGTTTCTTAATGATGTGCACGTTGGCCACCTCGATCGCCTCTTTCGAGGACGGGAAGCCACCCACCTCCTGCGGCCGCACCACCAGCGGGTCGAGCGACACGACGTGCCCGATGATGTCGCTGGCGTGCTCGCCGCGCCGCTGTCTGACCACGACGCGGTCCCCCACCACGACGTCATCCGAGCGGAAAATACGCGACATATGCTGTACTTCTCGCGCTTTTCTTATCGACGAGCCCTACCCGCACCCGGCAACATAAACGCCACACCGGCCAGCAGCGCAAGCGCGCCCAGGCCGATCAGCCCGCGCATCGGGGTGCCGGTGTCGGCGAGGTCGCCGTCGCGCTCATCTTCGGTGCTGGTCGTGGTGCGTGACGTGGTCGACGAGGACGTGGTCGAGCGCGTCGTGCTCGACGTTGCAGAGGTGGTGCGGTTCTGCAGCACCGACGCCGACGTCGTCGACGAAGAGGAAGACGAAGACGACGAGGTCGTGGCGGTCGCGCTGGACGTCGTGCTCGACGAAGTGCCGGAGGTTGTGGTCTGCCCGGTAGTCGTACTGGTGGTGGTCTCGGTGCCGGACGACGTGTTCGTCGTGGTCGTCTCGCTGGTGGTGGACTCAGTGGTCTCCGAGGTGGTGGTGTCCTGCATCCGCTCGGCGCGCAGGCTCAGCGACTCAGACGTCTTCGGCGCCTTGCTGCTCGGCTCGGTGGTCTTCGGGGTGGTCGACACCGTGGTTGCCGGAACAGCAGCCTTCTCCGAAGCCTTCTCGCCAGCCTTCTCCGCAGTCGCATCCTCCGACGCGGCAGCCTCTTCCTTGCCGCCCGGGATGCCGTAGATGATGCGGGCGTCGCCGTTCTCGGAGCGCTCGAAGGCGTCGAAAGCGGTGGTGCCCAAGATGCCGTCGAGGCCCTTGAGGGCGGAGGGGAGGACAACGGTGTCGTCGTTAAGCAAAAGCTCTGAGCGCAACTTACGCACACCGGCGCGCTCGGCCTTGAGGGCGTCGGCTGCCTCGTCGAACTCGGCTTCTTCCTCGTCGGTCAGGTCGCCGGCGTCCTCGCGAAGCTCCTCGAGGTCGTCAGCGGCCTCGATGAGGTTCTTGCGCCAATCGGTGAGGATCTCGCGGACCTCGTCCTCCCCATCCGCTTCCTTAAGTGCGGTGAGGGAGGTGGTGCGGGTCTCGGTGACGTCGCTAAGCAGCTGCTCGAGCGGCGTTTCGGGCGCAGCGGGAGTGGTCAGCGTGATCGCAGTCGCGGCGATGACGGCGGGGATGCGCATGGGTGCCTCCGGAAAAATAGACAGTCCCGCACATCATACCGCGTTAGTGGCCGAACGGATCCTCGTCGGTGCCTGGAAGCCACGTGTTGCCCGGCTCGCGCCAGCCCTTGTCGCGGATCTCGCGCTTCGCTTCCTTCTTGTAACGGCCGGTGAGCACGTCGGTGTACAGGAAGCCGTCCAGGTGGCCGACCTCGTGCTGCAGGCAGCGGGCGAAGAAGCCGGTGCCCTCCACCTCGATCTCGTTGCCGTTCTCGTCCAGGCCGGTGACCTTGGCCCAGTCGGCGCGGCCAGTCGGCCACGAGTAGCCGGGCACGGAGAGGCAGCCTTCGTCGTCCTCGCCGTCGTCGCTAGGCATTGTCTTCGGGATCTCGGACGTTTCCAGCACCGGGTTGATCACGGTGCCGCGGCGCATGGTGTCGCCGTCGGGGCAGTGGTAGACGAACAGGCGCAGCGGCACGCCAATCTGGTTGGCGGCCAAGCCCACACCGTGGGCGGCGTCCATGGTTTCGTGCATGTCGGCGATGAGTTCCTGCAGTTCCTCAACGGGCTGCGTGACCTGTTTGGTCGGTTCGTGCAGCACAGGGTCGCCGTGGATAACGATGGGTCGGATGGTCATGCCAATATATTAGGCATGCTTTCCGACACCGACCTCGCCGTGCTCCGTTTCGCCGCGCGCGCCCCGCGGTCCCTCGGCAAGCGCGAGGACGCTATCCGTGCCGAACTTGGCATGACGCCGATCCGCTACTACCAGCGCCTCAACGTCCTTTTGGATAATCCGGAGGCGCTCGCGGCGGAGCCTCAGTTGGTGCGGCGATTGCAAAGGCTTCGCGACGCCTAACCCGGTGTGTTGCCTCCCTTCCCCCGCCAGGTGTGGCTATTGTTGCTGCTGTGACTAAAGATCAGTATGGCAACGACCCCCGCTACGACAACGTGGGCGACGAGCCCCTCGACGCCGAAATTATCGACGACACCCCCACCGACGCACCCGCCGAGGAATACCGCGGCGCGCACCGTCGCGACGACGACGCCGACTATGACTATGACGAGGCCTACGACGAGGCGTACGCAGGCTACGCCGCCGGTGCCGGTGCTGGCGCGGGCGCCGCTGCCGCCCAAGGCGGCCTGCCTCGCCGTGGCCTCGCCATGATCCTTATCGCCGTCGCCGCGTTGCTGCTGCTCTGGGCCCTGTGGGCGATGACTCAGAAGGGTGACGACAACAACGCCGCATCCTCCGCCTCGTCCGAAACCTCCACCTCCGCTACCTCCGAGGCCGCCCCATCCGCGGCCCAGCCTGGCGAGGGCCAGGGCCAGGGCACCCAGGATCCCAACGCCTCCCAGGACCCGAACGCGCCGCAGGACCCGAACGCTGAACAGCGCGAAGGTGACCAGGCCCAGGACCCCAACGCGCAAGACCCCAACGCGCAAGACCCGAACGCCGAGACCCCGGCACCGGCTCCGGCTCCGGCCCCGCAGGGCGCGCAGCTCGACAATGCGAGCGCGCAGGTCTTCGTCTACAACAACTCCGGCATCGCTGACCTGGCTAATCGCACGGCGGACCAGCTTAAGGGTCAGTTCAACGTCGCTAATCAGTCCCAGGACGCTGCGACGATGAACATGCCTGAGCAGCAGTACGGCATCTTCCCGGAGACCTACGTGTTCTTCGACCCGGCCACCCCGGGTGCTGAGCAGGTCGCTGCCGACATCGCCCGCCGCGTCGGTGGCACCGCCCGCGCCAAGAATGACATCCCGGAGGGCGCCGTCGGCCTTCCGGAGCAGGCCGCGAATAACCGCAGTGCGGTCGCGGTCGTCCTCGCCGGCTAGTTTTAGCCTCCAAACGGCGCCTCCTACACGGTGCATTTCGTCGAAAATTAGCGAAATATGCCGTGTAGGAGGCGCCGTTTAGCTTTGCGACGACACCACACCGGCACCCGACCTCCACATGGTGAGAATGCAAGGGTGAAGATGGCCAAAAATCGGCAAGCTCTCCGTTGCGTCCTCACCATCTGTGTGGAAGGCGGAACCCCAACAGCACCGCCCCGCATATAAACCGCTTCGCCATGCCAGTCCCGGGAACCGAAGCGGTTAGGCTGGCTGACTATGGATCCGTTTCGCGATTTTGCCAGGTCGGCCGCCCCTACCCTCGGTGTCGAGTGGGAGATTTGTCTCGTCGACCCGGAAACGCGCGACCTTGTGCCGCGTGCGGCTGAAGTGATCGATGAGGTGCAGAAGCGCAATCCGGACGTGCACCTGGAGCCGGAGTTTCTGCAGAACACGATCGAGCTTGTCACGCCGATCTGCACGAATACCAGGGAGGCGGTCGACGCCCTCCAGCGCGACCTCAAAGCGATCAAGGAGGTCGCGGATGAGAAGAACCTCCGCCTGTGGGCGAGCGGCGGCCACCCGTTTTCGGATTTCCGCACGAATCCGTTGAGTCCGAAGAACACGTATCAGGAGATCGCGGATCGCACCCAGTATTGGGGTCAGCACATGTTGTTGTGGGGTATCCACTGCCACATTGGGATCAGTCATGAGGACAAGGTGTGGCCGATCATTAATGCGGTGATGACGAAGTACCCGCACCTGCTCGCGATAAGCGCCTCGAGCCCGGGTTGGGACGGCATCGATACGGGTTACGCTTCGAACCGCACGATGCTTTACCAGCAGCTTCCCACCGCGGGTATGCCGTATCAGTTCCAGGATTGGGATGAGTGGGTTGCGTTTATGCGCGATCAACAGACTTCGGGCGTGATTAATCACACGGGTTCGATGCATTTCGATGTCCGTCCGGCCGCGAAGTGGGGCACGATCGAGGTTCGCATTTCGGATGCCACGTCTAACCTGCGCGAGCTCGCCGCGGTCGTGGCGCTCACGCACTGTCTCGTGGTCCACTACGACCGCATGTTGGATCGCGGCGAGTCCCTGCCCACCCTGCAGCAGTGGCACGTCGCGGAGAATAAGTGGCGCGGCGCTCGCTATGGCATGGACGCGCTCGTGATCACTAGCCGCGATACGGACGAGGACTGGATTAAGCACGAGCTGCAATTGCTTATCGACGAACTCACGCCCACGGCCCAAGACCTCAACTGCCTCGACGAGCTACGGCTGGTCGGCGAGATCGTCGAGCGTGGCGCCGGCTACCAGCGCCAGCGGGAGATTTACCAGCGCACGGGTGATTGGAAGGCGGTTGTGGACGCGACCTGCGACGAAATGTGGGAACTCACGCCGTAGCGCCGTAGCAGCCAGCCCTTAGCCCGCCGGCCGTTCGGTTTCGGTGGGCTTGTTGGGGTTGATGCGCTTGGGGTGGTAGCTGGCGGGGCGATCGTTGCGGGTGAGTTGGCCTTCTTCGCCGTAGAGGCCTTCGCGTCGGGCGATGCGGCCGAGGCGTTGGCCGGTGACGGGGTTGGTCATCAGGGCGAACAGCACCAGCAGGATCATGATGCCGATGTCGCCTTTTTCGTGGACGCCGAAGTCTTCGGCGGTGGTGACTCGGATGATGGTGCCGATCATGAACAGCACGAGCCCGGTGGTTTGGGGTTTGGTGATGGCGTGGACGCGCGCGAGGGTGGAGTTGAAGCGTGCGGTGCCGACGGCGGCGGAGAAGACCATGAACGCGCCGGGCAGGATGAAGATCAGGGAGATGATGTCGGTGATCATAGGGAACCATCCCTCTTGCGGAAGCGGGCGACGGACAGGGAGGCGATGAAGCCGAGGAGTGCGATGACGATCATCACGTTGACCACGGTGGTGTCTAAGGTCCAGCAGATGTAGAGGGCGAGGGCGCACTGGAGGGAGGCGGTGATGCCGTCGTTAGCTAGGACGCGGTCGAGGGAGTCGGGGCCGACGATGACTCGCCAGGCGAGGATGAAGAAGCCGGCGAAGATGAAGATGGCGGCTATGGCGAGGAAGACGTTGTAGATCGTTTCGTTCATTTGCTCCTGCTTTCGAAGATCCCGATCATTTGGCGTTCCAGGGTGGCTACGTTGGCAATTTCGCGTTCGATGTCGGCCGGGGTGGACGCGTCGAGGACGTGGATGGTCCATTCGCGGTTGGCCAGGTCGATGTCGGTGACGGTGCCGCCGGGCTGCAGGTTGTAGGCGCAGGTGGCCAGGTAGAACACCAATTCGTTGCTGACGCGCATGGGCACGCGCAGGATCGCGTTTTTGGGTTGCGGTTGGGGCCGCAGCGAGAGCCAGGCCACTTTGGCGGAGGCGACGAGGAGGTCCCACAGCCAGATGCCGACGAAGGCGATCAGGCGTGGCCAGTGGATGCGGTTGCCACTGCGGGGGACGCGCGGCAGCGGCAGGGCCAGCACGATGACGACGCCAAGTGCGAGGCCGGCGGCGACGTTGCCCCAGGACACTTCGCCCATGAGCAGGACCCACATGAAGGTCAGCCACGCAATGTAGGCGGGGCGCATGCGGTTTTTTATACCGGTGAGCAGGCTCATCAGTTACGCACCTCCTGGTTGCGACGGTTCATCAGCGAGTCGTGCCCGCCTTGGGAGTCGGTGGGTTCGGTGAATGCGTCGAGGTTGCGGGTGGCTTGGGTGGGGTCGTCGATAAGTACTGCGCTGCGGTAGATGGTGACGTCTTGGGCGGATTGGGCGGCGCGGTCGGTGATGTTGGAGATCGGACCGGCCAGGAACGTGATCGACGTGGAGGTGAGTACCAGCAGTGCGGTGGAGAGGAACATGCCGACGGGGATGCGGCCGACGTCGTCGCGTTCGCCGGCAGAGACGGTTTCGCCGCGCTCGGCAAGGTTGGCGGGGCGGGCGAGGACGACGTCGCCTTCGGGGGCGTCGGCGCGATCACGCAGGAAGCCTTTGGACCAGACGTTCATCATGGCGTACAGGGTGAGCAGCGAGGTGACCACGGCGCCGCCGATGAGGGTCCAGGCGAGCCAGGAGCCGTCTTCGGCACCGGCTTGGATGAGCATGACTTTGCCCAGGAAGCCGGATAGGGGTGGGATGCCGCCGAGGTTGAGCGCCGGGATGAGGTACAGCACGCCGATGACGGGTGCGGTGTACAGCAGGGAGCCCAGGCGGCGCAGTTGGGCGGAGCCTGCTTGCCTTTCGACGAGCCCAATCACCAGGAACAGCGACGTCTGCACCAGAATGTGGTGGACGGCGTAGAAGATCGCGCCGGATAGGCCTGCGACGGAGCCGAGGGCCACGCCGAAGATCATGTAGCCGATGTGGCTGACCAGGGTAAACGACATGAGACGTTTGATGTCGTTTTGGGCGATTGCGCCCATCACGCCGACGATCATGGTCAACAGGGCGACCCACATGAGCATGTTGTCGAGCGAGCCGTCGGTGAACACGGTGGAGCGCATGCGGATGATCGCGTACACGCCAACTTTGGTGAGGAGGCCTGCGAACACGGCGGTCACGATGGAGGCGGCGGTGGGGTAGGAGTCCGGCAGCCAGGCGTCGAGGGGGAAGACGGCGGCTTTGATGCTGAAGGCGACGAGGATCGTCGCAAAGATTGCGGCGCGCGTACCGGTGGGTAGTTCGGCCATGCGGATTCCGACTTGTGCCATGTTCACCGTGCCCACGGACGCGTACACGAGCGCAAGCGCAAACAGGAACACCATCGACGACGCCATGGACACCATCACGTAACCGATGCCGGCGCGCACACGCTGCGGCGACGCGCCCAGGGTGAGCAGCACGTAGGAGGCGACGAGGAAGATCTCAAACCCGACGTACAGGTTGAACAGGTCACCTGCCAGGAATGATAGGTTCACGCCCATGCTCAGCAGCATGTAGGTGGGGAGGAAGACGGCGACTGGGTCGTCGTCGTCACCATCGCGCAGACCTTGGGAGATGCCGTACCACATCACCGCGAACAGCACGATCGAGGAGACGAACAACATTATCGACGACAACCTGTCCGCCACCAACGTAATCCCGATCGGCGCCTCCCAGCCGCCCATTTGCACCGTTTGGATGCCGTGGATGTCGGCGACGATGATCAGCACCGCCGACATGACCGTCAGTGTGGCCAGGGTCAGCAGGGCAATGAAGCGCTGCAGGTTCACGCCGCGGAACACCAGGATGAACGCCGCGGAGATGAGCGGCAGCAGAATCATCAGCACCGTCAGGTACGGCACTGCGGGCAGGGCCCAGTCGGCGAGGGCTAACATACTACTTCTCACGCTCCGCCCCCTTTACTGGCTCTTCGAACGATGCCGACGCAGCAGCCTTGCCGGCCGCTTCCTCTTCGTCGCGGTCGCCCGTCGGCGTGGTTGGGCGCACCGCAATTGCGCGGTCCTCTTCGTCGCGTTCGACCACGTCGTCGCTGCGGTAGCGGTACTGGCGGTAGGCGAGCGCGAGCATGAATCCGACCATCGCCATCGAGATGACAATGGCGGTCAGGATCATCGCCTGCGCGAGCGGATCGGCGGCGTCGGCTGCTGCTACGGAGTCGCGTCCGAGGATCGGCGGCGAGCCCGCGCGACCGCCCGACTGCAGCAGGAGCAGGTTCGCGCCGTTGCCGATGAGCAGCACGCCCATGATCATGCGCGTCATCACTTTGTCCAGCATGAGGTATACACCGGCCGCGATGAGTACGCCTGAGCCGATGAGTAAGAACAGGTTTGCTTCCATTTACTTCTCCGAGCTCTTGCTAATCGACGGTGAAACTGAGGACCTTGCCGTCACCGTGGACCCTGTCGACGACACCGCCGCCCGCTCATCAAACCGCTGCCGGCGATCACGCTCTTGCTGTTCGCGGCGGCGACGGTTTTTCTCTTGCAGTTCGATGGCGCGGTCGCGGGCGCGCTGCTTACGGGACTCTTCTTCGAGGTCGATGTGGGCGCCCATGGAGGCCAGCACGTGCATGATGAGGCCGACGACGATGGCGTAGACGCCGGCGTCGAAAAGCAGGGCGGATGGGACGTCGAACTCGCCGATGAGCGGCAGACTGAACGTGGCGTACCCAGAGGTCAGTGGCGGGTTGCCGAAGAACATGGGCACGACCGCCGCAGTGGCGGACATCAGCAGGCCAGCGGCGAGCACCTTGCTTGGGTGCACCGGCAGGGTTGCTTCAATCTCCTTGCGACCGCCCGCCAGGTAGCGCAGCGTGAGCGCGAGTGCGGCGACAAGGCCGCCTGCGAACCCGCCGCCTGGGGCGTTGTGGCCGGAGAAGAAGAAGTACGCCGACAGCAGCATCATCGATGGGAACAGGATGCGGGTGGCAACCTCCACCATCAGGGAGCGGTTCTGTGCGGTTTCGTCGTTCACGCCGGAGGCCAACCAGCGGGCCTTTGTGGTCTGCAGGGTCGGGCGGCGTGACTGGGTTTCAAACTTGCCGGTGCCGAAGATCAGGCTGGCCACACCCACTGCGGCGATGACCAGCACGGTGATCTCACCGAGCGTATCGGCGGCACGCAGGTCCACCAGCAGCACGTTGACGGTGTTGCGGCCGTGCCCGATTTCGTAGGCCAACTCCGGCATGGTTGTGGAGATCGGATCGGCCACGCGCGCGGACATCGCCGTCATCGCCACGACCACCACTGATACGCCGGTGCCGATGGAGAGCCAGGCGCGGAGACGGTTGTCGTCGTTACGCGGCTCGACCTCTGTGGGCATCTTGCGCAGCACCAGCATGAACACGACCATCACAATGGTCTCCACCAGTGCCTGCGTGAGCGCCAAGTCCGGTGCGCCGTGCAGCGCGAAGATCATGGCCAGGCAGTAGCCGGTCATGCCGACCATGACCACGGCCGACAGGCGGTTGCGCTGCAGGGTGGCAAAGAACGCCATGCCCGCCATGATGATCACGA
The DNA here is from genome assembly GCF_001807155.1 of Corynebacterium sp. HMSC05C01. NCBI lineage: Bacteria > Bacillati > Actinomycetota > Actinomycetes > Mycobacteriales > Corynebacteriaceae > Corynebacterium > Corynebacterium sp. HMSC05C01. The sequence continues at coordinate 40,745 of NZ_KV787956.1, forward strand.
TCAGGCCTTGCCAGACGTTTTCCCACACGATCATGCGGATGTTGTTCGACGCGCCCAGGATCAGCGCAGCCAACGGCACAACCATGAGGGTGGCGAAGATGACACCCAGGTTGATCGCCAACGAACCACGCTGGGTAGACGCGGTCAGACGCATCGACCAGTGGTGCAGCTTGGCCAGGATGGTGTCGTAGACGGCGTTGGCGTTACCAAGCGCTGGCTGCTCGAACTGGGCCTTTGCCACCAGGTCGCGCTGCCAGAACATGATCGCACCTGCGGTGATGATCACAGCCGACAGCATCAGTGGCACGTTGATGCCGTGCCACAGCGCGAGCGTTTCGCCCTCCACGTCCGGGAAGCGAGCGTCGAGGTGGTTGTTGATCGGGTCCGACAGCAGCGCCGGCACCAGACCAAACACGATCGTGCCCGCAGTCAGGATGGCTGGGGAGAGCCACAGGGTCGGGCCCACCCGGTGCATGTCGCGCACTGCTTCGGAGGGCTTGCGGTCGTGCTCTGGTTTCGTCGCAAAGGCACCGTGCAGGAAGTACAGCGAGTACGCCATGGTCAGGATGGAACCCGCGACCATCACTACCAGCGTGATCCTGCCCGGCATACCGGTGAGCAACTCCTCGTGCAGGATCATCTCCAGCGCGGCTTCCTTGGCCACAAACCCGAACAGCGGCGGGATGCCAGCCATCGACGCAGCCGACACAATGGCCAACCCCGCCAACAACGGCTGCTTCTTGCCCAGCCCTGATAGTTCGTGGATGTCGCGCGTGCCGGTGGCGTGGTCGATCGTGCCCACAATCATGAACAGCGCGGCCTTAAACAGCGAGTGCGCGAACGTGATCGCAAGCCCCGCCATCGCGGCCTCACGCGAACCCACGCCGATCACCGTGATGATGAAGCCCAGCTGGCTCACCGTGCCGTACGCCAGCACCAGCTTCAGGTCGCGCTGCTTCAGCGCCATCCAGCCACCCAGCAGCATGGTGAACCCACCCGTAGACAGCACCAGCAGGTGCCACGTGGTCACCGCCGACATGTCGGGCGCAAGCCTAGCGACGAGATAAATACCCGCCTTGACCATCGCCGCCGAGTGCAGATACGCCGACACCGGCGTCGGAGCAGCCATCGCGCCGGGCAACCAGAAGTGCCACGGAGCCTGCGCGGACTTGGTTAGCGCGCCCAGCATGATCAGCACAATTGCCGTGGAGATCGCCGGAGTGCCCTCGATGTCGGCGATCTGGGACACCTCGGACAGGCGCCAGATGCCGGCGTTGAAGCCGAGCAGGTTGATGCCAACCAGCATGGCCAGGCCACCCATCGTGGTGACCATCAGCGCCTGCATGGCTGCGCGTCTGGAGGTCGCCCGCTCCCCGTAATACGACACCAACATGTACGACAGGATCGAGGTCAACTCCCAGAACACGTACATGAGCAGGAAGTTGTCCGAGATGACCAAGCCGTACATGGCCATGGCGAAGGCGCTGAGCTCAAACCCGAACTTGGCCAGCCTGCGCGGGTTCGAGTCGAAGTAGCCCCAGCAGTAGAACAACACAAGCGCCCCGACACCCAGGATGATCAGGCTAAAAAGCGCTGCGAGGGCGTCGAGGCGAAACTCTAAGTTGAGGTTGGTCGATGGCATCCACGTGAACGTGGAAACGATCTCCCCGCCGTCGCGGAACACCCCGTCGGCGAAGAGTTTGACCACCCACACGAAGCCGGCCAGCGGCACCAACGCCAAGATGGCGAAGGCCGAGCGGCCGACGCTGCGCAGCAGCACCGGGGCGATGGCGCTGGCAGCCATGAGCGCAAGAAGTAACGTGAGCACCTTTCTGGCAGCCCTCCTTTGAGGTCAGTCGTACCGTTGGCGCGCCTAACCTCAGGGGCTTTCCAGTTCACACAGAAATAACTTGCTCATTGTGGCAACAAGATACAACGCGTCAACACCAGTGGCGCGGCCATCTTTGTTCCACTGTAGCGAATTTTTCTTACTTCCCGTATTGCTGCAGGAACATCGCCTCTGCGATGGCCACGTGTTCGATCTCGGTCGGGTCAACGGATTCGTCGACACCGTGAATGCCACACAGCGGCTCCTCCACGCCGTACAGTGCGATTTCGGCGTTGGGGAACTGCTCCTGCAGGGTGATGGTCAGCGGGATCGAGCCGCCGGTGCCCACGACAGCCAGCTCGTCTGCGCCGTACGCGTCCTTCAGGCACTGCCCAAGCTTTGCGACGGCCTCCGCCTCCACATCCGTAGAAAACGGCTGATTCACGCCACTGACCTGTACGTCCACCTTGGCTCCCCACGGGGTGTGCGCCTTGATGTGCTCCACCATCTTCTCCGCCACCTCGGCGGAGTTCTGGCCAGCCGGAACACGCAGGTTGAACTGTGCCTCCGCGCGCGGGTTCACCGCGTTCATCGCTTCTGCAACCGGGGTGGAGGTAAAGCCGATCATGGTCACTGCCGGACGCGCCCACACCAGGTCGGCCGGGTTGTCGTCGGCGGTGCCCAGCAGTTCCACGCCGTCCAGGACGGTCGCATCGCCGCGGAAGGTTTCCGGGTCGTATGGGTCGCCGTCCCACTTGGCAGTGGTGTCCACGCCGTCGATGGTGGTGCGGCCGTGCTCGTCGAAAAGCGATGTTGCAATGACCATCAGTGCGTGCGCCGCATCCGGAGCCGCGCCGCCGAAACCGCCGGAGTGGATCGCGCCCTTGAGTGTTTCCACCGTCACGTTGATCTGGGCGCCGCCGCGCAGGGAAGTGGTCAGCGTCGGCACACCGACAGCGACGTTGCCGGAGTCCGCGATCAGGATCGCGTCCGCCTCAAACACCTCAGGCTTGTCGACGATCAACTTACCCAGACCGTCATCCCCACCGAGCTCCTCGGAGCCCTCGACGACAACCTTCAGCCCCAAGTCCGTGCCGCCGTTTTCCTCAACGAGGCGCAGCGCCTCCAGGTGCATGGCCAGGTTGCCCTTGCAGTCCGCGGCGCCGCGCCCGTACCAGCGGCCGTCACGCTCGGTCAGCTCGAACGGGTTGTTTGTCCAGGCCTCTGGATCGTTCGCCGGGACGACGTCGTAGTGCGAGTACAGCAGCACCGTCGGCATGCCGTTCTTCGCCGGCTTCGTAGCGACGATGGTGTCCGCGTCGTCCACCGTCGGGTAGCGGGTGACCTTGAAGCCGAGGTCCTTGAGCGCCTCGACCGTCCACGCACACGCTGCCTCGTGCTCGTCCTTCAGGGCCGGGGTGGAGTGCGGGGAGTTAAAGGACACCAGCTTGGACAGATCCGCGAAGATCCGGTCGCGCTGTGGTGCGTAGGTTGCTGTGCTGTTGCTTGTGCTGTTCTGTGCGTCAGTCATGGCACTACGCTAGCAGCAACCGAGCCAGCCCCTGCGTCTCTTGCACTCAACCCCCGAGAGTGCTAAAAATGTGGCTGGCACTCATCTCAACCGAGTGCCAAATAAACGAAGAAGAGCGGGTGAGGCTGAGACCACTCGTCAGCCGTGCCGTCGCGGGCGCCTGCTTGCACCGACGAACTGAGTGATCGTCCACGTACGCCTATATATAAGGAGTGACACACTCACATGGCAAAGATGATTGCATTTGATGAGGAAGCACGTCGCGGCCTCGAGACCGGTCTGAACACCCTGGCTGATGCTGTGAAGGTCACGTTGGGCCCGAAGGGCCGCAACGTGGTGTTGGAGAAGTCTTGGGGCGCTCCGATGATTACCAACGACGGCGTGAGCATCGCTCGCGAGATTGACCTCGAGGATCCGTACGAGAAGATCGGTGCGGAACTGGTCAAGGAAGTCGCCAAGAAGACCGACGACGTCGCCGGTGACGGCACCACCACCGCTACCGTTCTCGCCCAGGCGCTCGTGCGCGAGGGCCTGCGCAACGTTGCGGCTGGTTCCAACCCGATGGGCATCAAGCGCGGCATTCAGGCTGCCACCGACAAGGTGTCCAAGTACCTGCTGGATCAGGCGAAGGAAGTTGAGACCCAGGAGGAGATCGCTTCCACCGCCGGTATCTCCGCTTCTGATCCGGAGATCGGCAAGAAGATCGCCGAGGCAATGTACGCCGTCGGCAACGGTGCGGTGAACAAGGAGTCCGTGATCACGGTCGAGGAGTCCAACACGTTTGGTGTGGACCTCGAGGTCACGGAGGGTATGCGCTTTGACAAGGGCTTCATCTCCGCTTACTTCGCTACCGACATGGAGCGCGGCGAGGCCGTGCTCGAGGACCCGTACATCCTGCTGGTGTCCGGCAAGATCTCCAACGTCAAGGAGCTTGTGCCGGTGCTGGAGCAGGTTATGCAGTCCGGCAAGCCGCTGCTGATTATCGCCGAGGACGTTGAGGGCGAGGCCCTGTCCACACTGGTTGTGAACAAGATCCGCGGCACCTTCAAGTCTGTGGCTGTGAAGGCTCCGGGCTTCGGCGATCGTCGCAAGGCAATGCTGCAGGATCTGGCGATCCTGACTGGTGGCCAGGTCATCTCCGAAGAGGTCGGCCTGTCCCTGGAGACTGCTGGCGTTGAGCTGCTGGGTCAGGCTCGCAAGGTTGTGGTGACCAAGGATGAGACCACGATCGTGCAGGGTGCTGGTCAGCAGGAGCAGATCGACGGCCGCGTGAAGCAGATCCGCGCTGAGATCGAGAACTCCGACTCCGATTACGACCGCGAGAAGCTGCAGGAGCGCCTGGCCAAGCTGGCCGGCGGTGTTGCGGTGATCAAGGTTGGCGCTGCTACTGAGGTGGAGCTCAAGGAGCAGAAGCTGCGCATTGAGGATGCTGTGCGTAACGCTAAGGCTGCTGTGGAGGAGGGCATCGTCGCTGGTGGCGGCGTGGCTCTGCTGCAGGCTGCCAACGAGCTCGAGGGCGACCTCGGCCTGGAGGGCGACGAGGCGACGGGCGTGAAGATCGTCCGCGAGGCCCTGTCCGCTCCGCTGAAGCAGATCGCGCTGAACGCTGGCCTGGAGCCGGGCGTGGTGGCTGACAAGGTTGCCAACCTCCCGGATGGCGAGGGTCTGAACGCTGCGACCGGCGAGTACGTCGACATGCTGGCTAACGGCATTGCGGACCCGGCGAAGGTGACCCGTTCTGCGCTGCAGAACGCTGCGTCCATCGCCGCGCTGTTCCTGACCACTGAGGCGGTTGTGGCTGATAAGCCGGAGCCGGCTGGTGCGAACCCGGGCATGGACCCGGAGGCTATGGGCATGATGTAAAACCCGCCCAATGAGCAACGCGTCCTTCGGGGCGCGTTTTTCTTTTGCGCAATTGCTTGTCGACGACCCCCTGAATAGGTGTAGTCCCTCACATCCATTTCCGGTTTGTGGAGTTTCCGTCGCGAGTTTCGGCGCTGAATGGTCTATACAGTCGTCATCGAATTCATATGACGTTTACTTCTTTTATTGAATTTGGGCAGGTAGTCGATAGAGCTGAAATATGGTTACGTTTTGGTAAACGTGAGGTGTTGAAAAATATCTGTCAGCATTGAAAACAATTCTGCAGTTTCTCTTGACGTAATCGTTACCTATGGCAAAATAACTCCCTGACGCCCGATGGGTGTCAGTACCTGTCAGTAAAGCCAGACACAGACTGGCACCTAACTTTTAGGAGCATGTAATGCCTGTAGATTTCAAGGTCATCCAGAAGGCGCTCAAGGACTTCAAGACGTTCGCAACCGCGATCGAGAAGATCTTCACCAAGACCCCGGAGTCTCTGCTGACGTTCGCAACGAAGGTTACCGAGAAGCCGGAACTCGGCAAGACGACCAAGTAAGAGCATCTTTTTAAATAGGAGAAAATATCATGGAAGCATTGACTAACTGGGTTGCACTTTCCTCCGGCACCGGCGTCGGCGTTCAGAACGGCGAACCGGCTGAAATCACCCGTATCCCGGGCGCTCTCGTTGAGCTGCTTGGCAACTTCGGCGTCCTCGCAGGCGCTCTCGCCGACCTCGTTGGTCTGGTTGCATAAGACCGACCTGTAAGGTGCCTCGTCGCTACGTGCGACGGGGCATTTTTCTGTTAGTGGGGGGCTTTCCCAGCGCAGCGAGGCAAAGCGGAATAGAATGAGTGGTATGGCTGACCACAAGGATGACGAACTGCCGATGATCGACCTCGCCCAGACCGAAGGCTGGGTTGTGGACGACACCGATGAAGACGATCCGGTGCTGTTGATGCCGGATGGCACTGCGATTCAGACGTGGCGCGAGAATTACCCGTACGATGAGCGCCTCTCCCGCGATGAGTATGAGCATGAGAAGCGTGCGCTCCAGATTGAGCTGCTGAAGTGGCAGAACTGGACGAAGGATACTGGTCAGCGCCACATCATTATTTTCGAGGGCCGCGACGCCGCCGGTAAGGGTGGCACCATCAAGCGCTTTAACGAGCACCTCAACCCGCGTGGTGCTCGTACCGTTGCGTTGGAGAAGCCTTCGCCACGCGAGAGCACGTCGTGGTACTTCCAGCGCTACATTGAGCACTTCCCGGCTGCGGGTGAAATCGTGTTCTTCGACCGCTCCTGGTACAACCGCTCCGGCGTTGAGCGCGTGATGGGTTTCTGCACCGAGTCGCAGCACGCCGAGTTCCTGCGTGAGGTGCCGATGCTGGAGAACATGATCCTCGGCTCCGGCATCTCCCTGACCAAGTTCTGGTTCTCGGTGACCCAGAAGGAGCAGCGCACCCGCTTTGCTATTCGCCAGGTGGATCCGGTGCGTCAGTGGAAGCTGTCGCCGATGGACTTGGCGTCGCTGGATAAGTGGGAGGACTACACCCGTGCGAAAGAGGAGCAGTTCCGCTATACGGATACTGACGAGTCCCCCTGGATCACCATCAAGTCCAACGACAAGAAGCGCGCTCGCCTGAATGCGATGCGCTACATCCTGTCCAAGTTTGAGTACACGAACAAGGACCACGACGTGGTTGGCGAGCCCGACCCGTTGATCGTTAAGCGCGGCCGCGACCAGATCGGCGACTAGAGTCCCTGCTTAGCGACGACCCTCTGCCCCGGGATTCCGGCGCAGAGGGTCTTTTTCATGCGTTTGTATAGCGGGGTAAACGTGCTGGTGGGGAGTGTTTGACGCGGTTAGCGCGGTTGCTAAGAAATCCCTTGAAAAACTCACGCAAAAAGTGTGTCGAACATCTCCACCACCTATTAGGTGACGCCGGTCACCCGTTTTTCGGTGTCATTTGTCTGTAAGGCCAGCTCGCTTTTCGCAGCAAACGCAAAGGTTTGGAAACTTGCCTGAAACCATCCTTAACGAGGGGAAACGGCTCATATTTGCGCTTTACTTAAGTTGTGCAACCAAGTAGATTTTACGGTGGCGCCCAGGCTGGGCCCAGAAGAATCGCACGGAGGATGTACCGCGCCACCGTGTTGAAGTACTTCTCTCGCTGACCAATAGGGCCCAGCGACAAACATTTCTCCGAAAGGACCACCACTATGGCAATTGCCATGAAGAAGACCGCTGCGATCGCAATCGCCGCAGGCCTGACCTTCGCCGGTTCCGCCGGCATCGCCGCGCAGGATGCGCTGGCTCAGGATGGAGCTGAAGCACCCGCCGTTGTCGCGCCAGCGCTTGCAGAGAAAGCTCCCGCTGCTTCGACGATTGATAATAAGTCGACGTACGCCCTGACCATCAACAAGCGTGTTAACCCGACCGAGCTGGTCAACTCTAACGGCGAAGCATTCGCCGATGCCGGAAAGTACAGCGAGCCGCTCAACGGTGCCACCTTCCAGATCGAGAAACTCGAGGGCGACATCACCAAGCAGGCTGTGTACAACGATCTCGTCGAAAAGGCGAACAAGTACAACAAGAGCCATGCAGATGCGGATCTGCCTAACAAGGATAATAAGTTCACCAAGCAAACAAAGGAGACCAAAGGCCAAGGCCAGGCTGTCTTCGAGAATCTTGCACCGGGTGCCTACCTTGTGACGGAGACGGAAACGCCGAAGATCGAAGATAAGCAGACCTACGTTGGTGCGCAGCCGTTTATTGTTTTCGTTCCAATGACGAACAGCAAGGGCGATGGCTGGAACGAGAACGTTCAGGTTTATCCAAAGAACTCTATGGCTCGCGTCACCAAGGAAGTTCAGGACGACAACGTTCACGCTGAAGATGGGAAGCGTGCAGAAGCTAACTCCACCGTGAAGTACGTCCTGGAAGGTGTTGTTCCGTCCGCGCCAGAGGGTAAGGTGCTGAAGAACCTGACGCTGACGGATGCTTCGAAGTCCGACGAACTGAAGTGGGACTTCGATAACAACAATCTCATTGAGAAGGTTGAGCGCGTCTACAAGAATGCTCAGGGTGAGGAGCAAACTGCTCCTATCACGAACTTCCGTGTGGTGAAGGAAGCGCCGGTTCCTAGTGCCGATAACGTTGCGGCTGGCGCTGACCAAGCGTTCCGGGTCATCGTTGATGATCCTGCAGGTGCAGGGCTGAAGGCGAACGAAAAGCTTCGCGTAACCGTGAAGGCAACGCTGCTGCAGGAGAACGATCAGCAGATTGAAAACAGTGTGAACGAGCACTTCTTCTTCAGAAACCCAGGCGAGGACGTCGGTGAAGGAGACGAACCGGACGGCGAGACCCCGCACGACAAGGTGATTTCCTACATCGGAAACATCAACGTTGTGAAGGTTGACAAGGACAACAAGGAAGAGAAGCTGGCGGGTGCGAAGTTCCAGCTTTACCGCTGCGATGTTCCAGGCACGATCATCCAGGAAGGCGTGACTTCGGACCAGGGTGAACTCTCCTTCACCGGTATTCACGTCACTGACTGGGTTGACGGGGATGAGGCAAAGCCGGCAAAGAAGAACTTCGAGTACTGCCTCAAGGAGACGGAAGCGCCGAAGGGTTACATCCTTCCGGAAGGTGACAAGGCTGTCACCAAGTTGACCCTTACCCGTGAAGACATCGTCGAGACTGACGGGGTTAAGGTCCGCCAGGTCAGCAAGGATATTGAGAACATTCCGGATACCAAGGTTCCTCTGCTCCCGGCCACCGGTGGCATGGGTGTGCTGATCATCGCATTGGCTGGCCTCGCGATCATCGGTGGCGGTGTCTACGCGGCACGTCGCAACTCCCAGTCCGCATAAGCAAGAACGCATAAGCGCAAACGCATAAGCGGACTCCAGGGCTAGTGCTCACCAAAGAGCGCTAACCCCGGAGGCGCCCCGGAGCCGGACCCAACCGGACCCGCCGGGGCGCACGCCCGCCAGCAGGAGGGCGTTAAATTCCTGCTCCAGTTTTGAAGGAAAGGGTTGTCGTCGATAAGCGATGGCCCCAGAGAGGACAACAACGTGACCACAGCAGTGAAGGCGAAGCACCGGAAGCAGCCGGCGCAGAAGTCGTTCTTCCAGCGTGTCGCGCTGCCTGTCCTCATCATCCTCGTTGGCCTGACGGTGCTGATGTACCCGGTGATCTCCACCCAGTGGAACAACCGTGTGCAGGAGCAGGTGGCGAAGATGTACGAAGACCAGCTCGAGGCGGCACCGCCGGAGCAGGTCAACCGCGCGTACGAGGCGGCGGTCGCGTACAACCGCGCGCATACCGACGGTCCGATTCTGGACCCGTGGCTTGCGCGCATCAGTGAAGACAACGCTGAGTACAAGGCGTATGAGGCGCAGTTGGCGGGGGTGTCGGCGATGTCGCAAATTGCGATCCCGTCTATCGACGTCCGCCTGCCCGTCTTCCACGGCACCAGCGAAAACACACTGCAGAAAGGCCTCGGCCACCTGTACGGCTCCGCACTGCCGACCGGCGGCAAGGGCTTCCACTCCGTGATCACCGGCCACACGGGGCTCACGACTGCAACCCTGTTTGACAACCTGTCAGACGTCGAAGTCGGCGACGCCATCTACGTCTCCACGTTCGGTGAGCGCATGAAGTACAAGGTGTACGACATCGAGGTCGTCCTCCCCGACGAGACCGACAGCCTGCGCGCCGAGCCCGGCCGCGACCTGCTCACGCTGATCACGTGCACCCCGTACGGCATCAATACGCACCGCCTGCTGGTCCACGCCGAGCGCGTGCCGATGGATCCGGACGAAGCGCAGATTCTCGACGAATCCACGTCCACCTTCCAGTGGTGGATGTGGGCCCTCGGCGGCGTCTCCCTGCTGGTACTGCTGGCCCTGATCTGGTGGATCATCCGCGAAAAGAAGAAGAGCGACCGCAAGGACGCTATGAACAAGGAGGTTCAGTCCTAATGCGAGCTTCGAAGACTGTCGCCACGCTTGGCGCGGCATCCATCCTGGCCACCGGCGCATTCATGCCGTTTGCTGATGCCCGCGTGGTCTCCGGCAACGACAAAAACATCCCCGCCAACAGCGTGGACGCCACCAAGCCGATCTTCCTGGTGGTGAAGAAGAACGAGCCGAACCCTAACGACGACATCCCTGCCGGCGCGAAACCACCAGCCATCGAAGGCTCCATCTTCGTGCTTTCCCGCGTGAAGGGCATCGACGTGACCACGGAGGAAGGCCGCGAGGGCGCCAAGAACCTCACGATGGAGGATGTTCGGAAGCGTGGACTGGAGGACGCCGATAGGGCGACCACCGACGCGAAGGGCCGCGTGCAGTTCAGCTACCTGAAGCCTGGTCTGTACCTGCTCGAGGAGCAAGCGCCTGACGACGACCACGAGTACCACCTCTCCAGCCCGCAGCTGATCATCTTGCCGCTTGGCGACGTGTCGGGTGAGCACTTCACCTACGACAACGTCATCGTGACCAAGTGGGACACCGATCCAGGCCTGTCCCCATCGCCGTCGCCGACGCCAACCCCGACGCCGGGGTCGTCGACACCCGCGACACCGACAACGCCGACCTCGCCAGGGACCACCTCGCGGACAACAACACCGTCGGGCAGCACCGTGACCACGGTGACCACCCCGGTCAAGACCACGTTGACCACCACCCGGCCCGACGGCTCCACCACCGTGGTGACCACGCGAACCAGCTCCGTGACCACAGTGACCAAACCAGCAGATAACACCCGCGGCGGCGACCTGGCTTCCACGGGCGCGAACGTGTTGTGGGCCGCAGGACTCGGCGGACTGCTCATCCTCATCGGGTTCGTGCTGGCCCGGCGAAGCAAAAACGAATCGTAAACACGGTAGATAAGCGGATTTAGGAACAAGGATTATGCGAAACATTATGAAGCCTGCAGCCACTGCGAGCTCGCGCACCCGTCGCTCCGTTCGTGGAGTCGCTGCCGTGGTCGCCTCGTTCGCGCTCGCCGCTGGACTGGGCTCCTACCCGGTCGACGCGCAGGAGGGGGTTGCTTCTGCGACTACGGCAGGTGCTGCGGAGAGTGCTGTGGCGGAGAACACGGTGGCGTCGGAGGCTGTAGAAACTAGCTCGGTAGCGCCGGTCAAAACCGAGGGTGATATGTTCCACTCGGAAAAGCTTGAGAAAGATAATGGATCTGGACCCGCTACACCCCAGATTTCACAATCTCCAATTAGCTGGACCCGTGAAGGTGACGTCGAACGCGTCGTCGTAGAAGACCCAGAAGGTGAAGTCTGGGAGTTTGGCGGCAAAGCGTCAAAGGAAGATGTGTTCGCTATCAAACGTGTAGGTGAAGGTGATATTGAGGAGATTCGTTCTGTCACAATCGATGATCGCGTAATTGAACCAGAGTTCTATGGATTCGTTAACGGCGAAGATGCCGATTACCTCGCATTTGACATCCAGGGCCTCCACACGATCCCACCAATGCGAGTCGAGTTCGAAGTAGTGACTTCCGGGGAATCTGTCTACTCAATCGCGGACAGCAACGATGTGCCGACTAAGGATGAACTTGCAGAGTCAGGCTTTGGGCAGACAATCGGCGCCGAGCTTAATGCGGGAATTGAGCTTGGCGTTGGTGAACTTCGAGCCTCGCAGCCAGGGCAATTTCCCGATCTCCCAGGCGTTTACGATCAAGAGTTTTCGCTGACTAGTCCGAAAGCAGATTGGCTAGATGGGAACCCACAACTCCAGTTTCGCGTGAATGAAACCGGAAACTGGCGGATGACGCGATTTGCCATCAAGAAGAACAAAGACAATGCAGCCACTAAGGCTATTGATGGACCGGTTCGAGTCCGGGTTGTCCGCGGGGGGAATACCGTTGTTGACCGTACCTTCGCTGACATTCAGAAGAGAGAGTGGGGGTGGAACGCTAACGGTAAATCTGAAGATACGGAATTCCGTCTTCTTCCCAAGGTCGATGACTTGTACCTCAAGGGCGGGGATACGGTCATTCTTAATCCCGTTGCGCCTGCAAGTGGTTTTTACCGTGTGCAAGTTTGGGGACAGAATCTCGATAGCCAGCCGCAGGATCACACGGTTGTAGTGTCTGGTGACGGTATCCCAGTGTCCGAGCACAAAACTCTGGGAAACAATCCATACGAGACGACTTTTGACGTGAAGTCGCGATCCGAGTTTACGAGTGCGACCGTAACGCTGAGTCCTACAGCAAATACTGAAGACGTATTTTTCTCTCTCCCCATTGAAAAGGCGGAAGGCGTTTCAATTCAGCGAAAGGTCGAAAAATACGGAGACCGTGTTGTTATTACCTGGTATCCGGTAAAGGATGGTAAGCAAATCGACTCCGTAATAATTCCTGCAGATTCAACTGTCACTTTGAGGACAACATATCGGTCGGCTCCGACGCGGGATGAGGAAATCGTACTGCACGGAAAGGTAGTCGAAAAGGAAGCAACGGAAGATCCAGATGGGTCAAGCACAACCACGGCACCATTGCCGATTGCGCCGCCGATTACGGAGGATGATGTCCCTCCAATTACGAAGCCCGGTGAAAAATGTACCTACCGTGACCCTAGTAAAGTCGATACTCGTCAACCCGCGCGCTCATTGACTGTTGCAGAGGAAGAATTCGGTTTTCGTCGATTCATTGTGGCCAGTCCGAATAGTTCTGGATCCCGTATCTCCTCGCAGCTTTATCTCGAAATCGACGATGAAGATTACGATGGTCGATTCGTACAGATGAAGATTGGTCCGAAGACTGGATGGGTGTACAACGCACTTGCATACAATCGTCAAGACAACTACTTGTATGCGATCAGTCAGCCACGGCACTCCACTGGACACGGTTACGAGGATGACCCCTGTTTTCCTGCAGGTCATTTGCTCCAAATTAACCCCTACACGGGACAGATCTACGACCTTGGAAAAGTGGATGGCTTTGAAGGCCAGCTACCTGAGGACCACAACAATTATGATGCGGTAGCTAACGACCTTGGTAGTGGAATTAACGCTGGTACCTTCGATTCGCAGGGGCGGTACTGGGTCTCCGGCTCATCGAACTGGGGCACAGGTAGGCTATATGAAATTGATCTAGCCAATGTAAAAGCAACATCGAAGAGTTCTCTCGGAGATCGGACACCACGACAAACACCATGGCGCCAAGAGCATAAATTCCGTTCAGTGTCCGAGGACTTTGTCAGCATTGATTCCGCCCCAGATTATGTATGGGGACTACAAAGTACTTGGGCAGCAGGGCAAGGGAAGATCTATCTCGAGCGCGTTGATCTGAGCGGAAAGCAGCAAGGACTTCGGCTTGATGTTACTGACCTTCTAGTTCCAGATACGAACCAGACGTTGGGACAATTTCTCGGCGCTTCGAACAACCGCTATCTTGTCTTTGGACAAGCTTGGGTGGAGGCTGACGGATCAATTGCGTTCGGGCTTGGTGGCGGGTCCGCGGCCGGACAGAATGAAGCGCAGATCATCAAGCTTAAGATTAATGATCCAACGAAAAAGCTAAGTGGGACTAAGACTGCTAAAGACCTCGGGATTACCGTAGTCGGGACAGGCTGGGCTCCAACCTCGTATAACACGGATGCCGCTTCGGCCCCTGCGCCGGAGAGTCCAAGCGTCAGGGTCGACCCAAAGGTCGAGAAAAAGGCCATTCAGGATCAAGTGGTCGACAATGGTGATGGAACATACACGGTTGACTATCGGGTGCTGCTTAAAAACGAAGATAAGGCTAATAGTGCGCGTTACCGGCGGGTAGTTGATACACCTCAGATGCCAGAGGGTGTCGTGCTTGAACGAACAAGTTGGTCTTTCATTGATGAGTTTGGACGTGAGCGTTCAAAGTCTTCCCAAAATGGAGATGGCCCGTTTATCCTTTCAGAAGGTGGCGAGATCCGACCGAGAGGCGAAAAGCAATTCGACGCTACAAGCAACGGTATGCATTCCTTTAACGTCAAAATGGTCTTCTCAGTTCGCCCAGGCGTAGTGCTTTCGGCGGAAGAAGAATGTAAGCCATATCAAGGTCTCTTCAATACAGTTAAAGTCGGACCAAACGAGGACACAGCCTGTGTTCCACCTCCAGAAAGCAAAAATGAAAAGGTTTCTTTACGTCTTGTGAAGATTTCATCCGAAGACTTTGAAGGAGAGTTGCCAAAGCCTGAAAACCGTTTGGAGGGAGCCGAATTCACTCTGGAAAAGCTTGGCGATGGTGAACATGTCGTGGACCGAAAACTGCTCGACTTCAGTGAGGAATTCGGCTTTTACAGGGCGGATGATTTGGAAGTCGGTAACTATCGACTTATCGAGACAAAGTCTCCTGTGGTAGATGGAAATGTCTATAGTTTGCTGGTTAAGCCGATTCTGTTCTCGGTTACCATGAAAGACGGCAAGGCAGCAGTTGTGATTGACCAGGATTCGGAGGTCATCGCGAAACAGGTGAACAATGAATCTGCGCCATCTACCTGGGGTCTTACCTCGACAGATGCCGTTTTGACAGTAGCCAACGTTCGCCAGGGCGATCTGCCGAAGACAGGAGGAACTGGTCTCCAGCTGCCGATCCTGCTCGGTGGTGCGCTGATCGCTGCGGGTGCGCTCGTGGGACGTCGTAAGGTATAACCGGGGCACCCCTCGCGGGTAAACGAACAGAACGGGCGTTGCACTGAACATCAAGGTTCAGTGCAACGCCCGTTCTGGGTAAAAGGAAACCCGCCTCCGAAGAGGACGGGGGATCTATGAGCACGAGTATATACGACCGGATGGATTCGCCAAGCCAACCGCCCCGACCCAACCTCTAAAACACCAACTGGTCCAGGAAGCGTTG
>NZ_KV787956.1:55842-56726 GCF_001807155.1 Corynebacterium sp. HMSC05C01
GGCGAAGAACTCCTCGGGTGGGGCGATCTCCACGATGTGGCCGGCGTCCATAAACGCGATGCGGTTAGCAACCGCGCGGGCGAATGTTAGGACCACGGATTTAGTAACGCTGTGGTGAGTATCCAGTAACGCCCGGGTGAGTATCGGGTAACACCCGGGCGTTGACTATGAGCCGCTACTGCGTATTGGCTTCGAGGCGCATGTTCGGGCCTTCCAGCGTGATGATCTCAGCGCCAACGACAAGCCGATTCAGTATCGACTCGGCGATGACAGCATCCGGGATGGACTTGTACCACTCATCGGGCGTGAACTGGGAGGTGACAATGGTTGATCCCCGGTGTTCACGCTCAGCAAGAATGTTGAGCAGCTGGTGTGCTGTGGCAGCATCAATCGGCGTTGTTAAGAAGTCATCAAGTACGAGTACGTCTGCCAGGTGTAAGTCTTGAAGAAACTCCATGCGTGCTGTGTCATCATGGCGTAGCACCATTAGCTGGTTGGCCAGGGTGTCTGTGCGGAAGAAACAGGCAGAGTAGTCGTTTCTGCACGCAGCGGTAAGGAGTGCTTGGGCCAGGTGTGTTTTGCCGACGGATGATTTGCCGAGGATGACAATGCTTTGCGCTTTTTGACACCATTGGCAGTGAGCGAGTCTGGTGATTTGCTCTTTGTTGAGGTTGCGGCCGGGTGCGTAGGTGATGTCTTCGATACACGCATCGAGATTTGGCGATCGGGATGCTTTGAGTAATTTGTTGACTCGTCGTTCACGCTTGGCCGCGACTTCTTTATCGAGCGCGTAGAGCACTTTGTCAGAAAAGCTCCACGAGTCGAAGACAGGATCTGCTGCAATATCAATCACGGTGCCGTTTCCGTGTAGTTGGTAGGGGCAA
>NZ_KV787956.1:56746-134298 GCF_001807155.1 Corynebacterium sp. HMSC05C01
CTAGAAGGAGTGTTAACCATGAGCAACATCGACGATGAAACAGTACGGGCAAAAATGCGGAAGCTTCGCGTATCGACCTTCGCTGATGTCTTCTACGAGATTGTCAACGACGAGGCCTACGCGGATGCGCTACCAGAGGACATCTTCCTCGCAGCAGTCGAAGAGGCCTACACACAACGGCAACAACGCAACATCGCCAAGGCCATCACCCAGGCACAGTTCCGATACCCCGATGCGAGCCTTGCTGAAGTTACCCGGGCAGAGCAGCGCGGTATCAACATGCGCCAATTGAAACGAATCGCGGCAACGAACTGGCGGGAAAACCCGACCAACATTCACATCCTCGCACCGACCGGAACAGGGAAAACATACATAGTCTGCGCCATCGGCGTCGCCGCATGTCAAGCCGGATACTCCGTGGCCTACTACCGGCTGGACCAACTCGTAGACATGTTGGCGGTCTTCTCACCGACTGATCAAAACTACCTCGATAAGATGCGGAAACTGATCAATGTCGATGTCCTTATCATCGATGATTTTATGACCATGAGCATCAACCAGCGTGGGCAAGAAGACCTGAGCAAAATCATATTCGACCGCGACGGTCGGCTCCCAACACTGATCTCCTCCCAATCGGCCGCCGCCTACTGGGTCGAAGCCCTCCCCGACAGAGTCGGAGCCGATTCACTCGTTAGCCGCCTCAACAACGGCCACCGAATCCGCATCGGAGACTTCGACATACGCAAGGCCACCGCCCCAATAGATCCGGACGAATAAAGCAAACAGCCGGGCCGACTCCGTCGGCCCGGCCCCGGTACCAACTACCCGGAACACGGTAGTACCGGGTCTCCGGAACACCGGTACCAAAAACCCGCGTCTGACACTCGGCCACTGGGTGTATCGCACGTCTTTCGGAACTGGTTGCGGACACGGAGCTGTCGAACGCGCTATGAATTCGTTCGCTGCGCATCTGCTGATGCCGCGCTCCTTTGTAGAACGGATGGAGGCGAAGCACGCAGACAGGAGAGCGCTCGCGATGGCAGTTTCTTCTCAGTGTGGTGTGAGTTGGAGCGCGACGCTTGGGCATCTTGCAAACCTTGGTGTTATCACCGATGAAACCTATGCGTTGGAGGTGGAATGCAAGCCCGATAGTCAAGAATTTCAAAACGCTGGTTTTGCAATCCCGATGGTTAAAGAACCGGATGTAGTTCCTCCTCTGTATCGCAGTGCAGTGCTCAACGCGTATCAACAGAGGAAGCTCACGACAGGGAAAACTCTGGAAGTGCTATTCGGGGCAGTCGTTGAGGAGCAGCTGCCGGAGAGGATTCCACCGCAGGGGAGAAAAGCCTCGTGAGTGAGAGCGGCTGCGCCCGTTGTCTCGTGATTGACACAAGCCACCTCACGCACGAATTTCCTGACAATCTCCGACGCGCCGAAGACCGACGGCGCAAACCGCGGTCGCAAACAGCGCTACCGGATACTCACCACACCGCTACCATTTCCTCCTTTCTAAACACTCTTGCTATCGACATCGATCGTGAGTACATTGTGAGTACATCGCTTTAAGGAGTTTGAAATGGCAGTTAAAGACCGGCGCTTGAACTTGCGTACATCCGCACACCAAGAGGAGTTTTTCCGCAGGGCCGCTGAGGTGACAAACACTTCGGTGTCACAGTTTGTGCTCGACAGTGCCGTGGAGCGCGCATTGATGGTACTTGCTGATCAGCGACTTTTTGTGTTGGGGGAAGAAGGTTTCTCTCGTGTTGAGGAACTTCTCGACCAGCCGGCCGACTTCTCTAAGCTTGGCAAACTTTTCGCTGAGGAGACTCCATTTGGCAAGGAGTTTCAATTTGGCGACTGACGGTGTGCTTCAGCCGCCTCGGAAACTTGTTAAGGCGGATGATCGTTCGAGTTTTCATTGTGGTGAGGTTTCGCTCGATGTGTGGTTTCGCCGCTACGCCATGCAGAATCAACGGGCACACAACTGTGTTGTTTACGTTTCCAAGTGGAATGACCGCGTCGCTGGGTACTATGCGGTCTGTACGGGTGGGATGGTTGCTGGAGCCGCGCCAGAAGCGTTTGCCAAGGGGCGTCCCGATCCGATCCCAGTGTTAATTCTCGCGCGGTTGGCGGTAGATGTGAATGCGCAGGGGAAAGGAGTTGGGAAAGCGCTGCTGAGAGACGCTCTAGCGCGGTGCTTCACTGTGGCTGGAGAAATTGGAGCCGCGGCAGTGGTTGTACACACGTTGGATGAACACGCGAAACGGTTCTACATGCAGTACGCAGAATTTCAGGAGATGCCGGAGCAACCGTTACATCTCTTGCTACCGATTAGAGGCATCAAACAGTTTATGACCCAGCCCGCAACCGCCTAAAACACCAACTGGTCCAGGAAGCGTTGCGCGCGTTCGGACTTCGGGGCGGCGAAGAACTCCTCGGGTGGGGCGATCTCGACGATGCGGCCGGCGTCCATAAACGCGATGTGGTCGGCAACGGCGCGGGCGAACGCCATTTCGTGGGTGACCACGATCATGGTCATGCCGTCCCGGGCGAGGCCAACCACCACGTCGAGAACTTCGCGGACGATTTCGGGGTCGAGGGAGGCGGTGATTTCGTCGAGAAGCAATGCCTTCGGCTGCATCATCAGCGCACGCACGATGGCCACGCGCTGCTTCTGACCACCGGAAAGTTCGCGCGGGCGAGCGTCAGCCTTGGCGGCAAGCCCCACGCGTTCGAGCAGCGCCACCGCCCGCGAGCGGGCCTCATCCTTGTCCGCGCCCTTGACCACCTTCGGAGCGAGCAACAGGTTCTCCATCACGGTCAGGTGCGGGAACAGGTCGTAGGACTGGAACACCATGCCAACGTCGGAGCGGACGTCCTTGAGTTTGGTGGCACTCGACGTGACGTCTCGGCCGTTGACCAGAATCTGGCCGGAATCCACCGACTCCAACCCGTTGACGGTGCGCAGGAGTGTGGACTTGCCGCAGCCGGACGGGCCGATAATGGCGAGGACTTCGCCGGGGTTGACGGACAGGGTGACGTCGTTAAGCGCCTTGTGCCCGTTGGGGTACGTCTTGGGGACATGCTCGAGCGAGATAAGCGACATCTAGCTCCACCTTTCTTCCAGCTTGCGCGCGGCGAGCGAGATGGGAAAACAGACGAGAAAATACAGCAGGAACACCACGCCGTAGATCCACAGGGCGGCGGACGGGTATTCGAAACGGTTGGCATCGATGATTTGCTGCGCCACCTTGAGCACCTCCACCACGCCAATCAGCGCGACGAGCGAGGTGGTCATGATCATGCGGTTGGTCAGGTTGATCGTCGCGGGAATTAGACCGCGCAGCGCCTGCGGCAGCACAACGTGACGATAAAGCGCGCGCCCCTCAATGCCCAGCGCCGCCGCGGAGAGGTACTGGTGGCGCGGCACCGACTCGATAGCGGCGCGCACCAAATCACCGAGCTCAGCTGTGCCCCACAGCGTGAACACAATCACCGCCGCCACCCGCGCATCCAGGTTCAGCCCCCACGCGCGCGTGGCGTCGAAGTACACCAGAAACAGCAGCACCAACTGTGGCATGATGCGCACAAACTGCAGGTAGGTTTGGGTGATCACGCGAACAATTTTGCTTGGCGACGACATCACCACCCCCAACAGCGTCCCCAACACAATCGACAAGCCCATCGACGCGAGCGCGATCTGGATGGACACGCCAAGGCCCATCAGGAGGCGTTGGAAGTTGTTGCCGTCGGCGAGGACTTGCAGATCAGAAAACATTCGCACGCACCTTCTTCTCCACACGTCCCGCGATGAGCGAAACGGGCAGCAAAATGATCAGGTAGAACGTGACCAAAAGCAGCAACGCCTCGCGCGTTTCGTAGGTCTGGCCGATCTGCTCCTTGGCGGTGTAGACCAAATCCGGCAGTGCCACGATGCTGACCACCGAGGTCTCCTTGATCAGGAAGATGATGTTGGCCGTGATCGCCGGTAGTGCAAGCGCAGTGGCCTGCGGGGCGACCACGTGGCGCAGCGCCTGCATCCGCGACATGCCCAGGCTCAAACTGGACTGCAACTGAATCGGGGCAACGCCCTCCAGGCCGGCGCGAATTGCCTCCGCCATGTACGAGCCGCCCAGGAACGCCAAGCCCACCACGGCGCAGGTCTCGCTCTCCAACACGACGCCCATCTTGGGCAGGCCGAAGTACAAGAAGAATAACTGCACCAACAGGGGAGTGTTGCGCGAGAGCTCGATGTACACCCGCGCGACCTGGCGCAGCACAGGCACCTTGAAAAACCGCACCCCAGCCACCAGCGCGCCCACGATGAAGGCGAGCAAAATGCCTTTGGCGGCAACCCTCACCGTGAGGACTGCCGCCGAAGCATAAACCGGGATGTTCTCGGTAATGACCGAAACGTCCATGAGTTAGAGCTGGCCACCCTCAACGACCAGGTCATCCGCGGAAACCGCGTCGCCGTACACCGGCTTCAGGGTCTTCTCGTAAGCGTCGTGGAAGAAGTTCTCCTTGCCAAGATCGACCAGTTCGTTGTTCATCCATTCGCGCAGGTCGTCGTTACCCTTCGCCACTGCGCCCGCGATGGTGTCGGTCTCTCCCAACGTCGGGATCGTCGCAGAGAAGCCGTCGGTCTTCCCGGCCCATGCGAGAGCCTCCGTGTTGTCGGTGACCCAGGCGTCGCCGCGGCCGTCGATAAGCGCGTTCGTCGCCTCGGTGTACTGCTCAAACTTGGTCAGCTTGATCTCCGGGTGGTTCTTCTCCAGGTACGCCTCCGCGGTCGTGCCCTTAACGACGATCACGTTCTTGCCCTCAAGCCCCTCCACGCTATCGATCGGCGCATTGTCCGGCGTGACTGCACCCAACGACACCTTCATGTACGGGTTGGCGTAATCCACCTTCTCCTGGCGTTCCGGGGTGACCGTGAAGTTGGCCAGGATGATGTCGACCTTGTTCGTGTCCAGGAACTCCACACGCGAAGCAGCCTCGACCGGCACATACTCGACGTTTACGCCCAGGTCCTCGCCCAGACGGTTACCGTACTCGATGTCATAACCGGCGAACTCGCCGTTCGAATCCACGTAGCCGAACGGGGACTTATCCGAGAACACGCCGATCTTCACCGAACCGGCCTCCTGGATCGTGGCCACGTCACGGAAGCCCGCTGCCGGCTCCGCGCCGTTCGTTGCGTCGGTATCGCCGGACTCCGCGGAGCAGGCGGTGAGAGTAATGGCGGCGAGGACCGCGGCGGCGCTGGCGGCGAGGCCCTTGCGGGTGTTGCGTGCTGTGCGTGCTGTGCGTGCGTTGCGGGACGGGAAGAGTGACATGACAGTGAACTTTCTTTTGTAAAACTACGGCGGCGGATACCGCTTGGTTCAGTAAAAGTACACCAGTCTGTCTAGTTTTGTGAACTGGGGTGTTCGCTTTGTATTCATGCGGCGCGTTTCGGCTGCTAGAAGTCGTTACCAGGAATTCGTTGGTGCGGGGTTGAAGTGGCACGAACGACATCCCGGTAACGACATTTGCGAGGGAGGTACGGTGCAGCCGATTGGTCGGCATCGCTGCATGGCAGTCGAGTTTGGTCTGTACGCAGAGGCGCTAGTGGGTCATAATCGAAGCCGAAGGCTCGAATTGAGGAAGGAGGCGCAAGTGGATCAGTTTTATACCTATGAACGCTTTGCACAATGGGTGCAATGTGAACTTGCTGCCGAGAATGATTCCTCTTTTGTGGTGCGTGTGCTGAAGCGTGTTGTGTCAGAGATCCGGGATATTAAAGATCACAAGGAGTTCATAGCGGCGCACCGTGAACCGGATACGACTGGAGATGCAGATTGGGATCGTGTCATTCGAGCTGCTGCTGAGATGACGTACTCCGAACGCTTCCCTGGGGAGAGCCCTGGATGGTCTGTTGAGATTTCCGAACCTCCTGAGGCCTGGTTCTACCCGACGAGTCGTCCTTCTCGGTTCGTTTTCAACCTTGAACGGACTCCGATCTCCTTCCGTAAAAGAAGTATCTGCTTGGGTGAGGGAAATCTACGAACGGCGAAGGATCACGATCGCCCGTGGATCTAACCTGAACGGCAGGGCCGTTCCGCTGCTAGATGTCGTTACCTGGATGTCGTTAGTGCGGCCTGGAAGGAAGCGCGCGGACCACGCGGGAGGGGAAGGGAAGAAAGGGCCCCACACCCCACCGCCTACCGCGGCTCGACGGGGTTGCCTTGCCAGACGGTGTTGGTGGGGACGGAGTCGCCACGCATGACCAGCGAGCCGGGGCCCACGGTGGCGCCGGCGCCGATAACGGAGCCCGGTAGGGAGACGGAGTGGGCGCCGAGGGTGGCCGACGCCTCGATGGTGACGGTGTCCAGCGACATCACGCGATCTTGGAACAGGTGCGTTTGTACGACGGTGCCTGGGCCGACGGTGGCGCCGGCGCCCACGGAACACAGGTCGGTTTCCGGGAACCAGTAGGACTCGACCCACGCCCCGGGCCCAATTTTCACGCCCAGCGCCCGCAGCGCCAGGTTCATTTCGCCGGAGCCGGTGGCCCAGTTGAAGAACCATGGCGCGGCGATGACTTCGATGAACTGGTCTTGCAGTTCGTTAAACCACACGAACCACGAGTACAGGGGGTGTTCGCCGGCGCGGTGTTTGCCCACGAGGACCCACTTCGCCACCACGGCGGAGGCCACCGCGACCACGCCGACACCCATCCAGGTAAGCCCGCCGAGCAGGTACGTCCACCAGCCGACGCGCTCAAGCAACGTCACCACGCAAGCCGCGAACAGGGCCGCGAGTACCGCCTGGGTCATCGGGGCTAAAAGGCGCATCGTCTCCACGACACCACGCCTCCGAGCCAAACCCTTCGTCGGTTCGTACGTCGCTTCACCTGCGGCTTCGACTTCCACGCGGCGCATGCGTTCGGGCGGGGATCCCCACCAGTTCGAGTGCGCCTTGGACTTCTTCGGGCTCGCGGACAGCACCGCCACCAGGGAGTGTTTGGCCAGTTTGCGGCCCGGGGCGACCATGCCGGAGTTACCTACGAACGATCGCTTACCGACGACCGCATGGTCCGTCCGTATCCATCCTCCGCCGATTTCGTAGCCGCCGGCGAGGGTGTCGTCGGCAAGAAATGCGCCGTCGCGGACTTCGGTGAGTTTCGGCACCATGACCGCGGTGGACACTTCTGCGTGTTCGCCGATGTCGGCGCCGAGCAGGCGCAGCCAGACGGGTGTGGCGGCGCCGGCGTAGATGGGGAAGTAGCGGGTGCGGGCGTCGTCCATAAGCCGGGTGACGGTCCAGAGGCTCCAGCCGCGAAGCGACCGGACGGGGAACACGCCGGGTTGGACGCCAAGTTGCGCGAGGCGCACGCCGGCCCAGGTCAGGGCGAGGCCGAGGCCGATGTAGACCACGCCGCCGACAGGCGCGAAGACCAGCAGGCCCCACACGGAGCGGGTGTCAACCAATCGCGCCAGGCCGAGCGTCGCCGCCGCACCACCCAGCACCGCCAGCGCGGGCAGCACCGCGAGGACCAGGGAGGTCAGGCCGTACGCAAGCGCCCACATGGGGCGGCGCGGCGGGCGTTCGTTGGGGAAGCGGTGCTTGGAGCGACCCTTCTTGCGCGCGGGTGAGCCGGCCCAGCGGGCGTGCTTCTTCACCGGTTTGTCGCCGGTGACGGTGGAGCCGGCCTCCACGTGGGCGCCCTCACGGATTTCGGTGCCGGGCATAAGGGTGGAGCGCGCGCCCACGCGGGCGTCGGGGCCGATGACCACCTCGCCGACGTGGAGTTCGTCGCCGTCGAGCCAATACCCGCCGAGGTCGACGCCGGGCTCGATGGCTGCGCCCTCGCCGATGGTGGCCAGACCGGTCACCGGCGCGAACGCGTGCATGTCCACGTCCTTGCCCACCGTGTTGCCCAGCAGTCGGGCGGTGACCTTGGCGGCGTTCGCGCTCGCGATGTTCATCGCGCCGGAGGCAGCCAGCCACCGCTCAGCGGCCCACAGCCGCAAATGCACAGTCCCGCCGCGCGGGTACACGCCGGGCGCAATCCGGCCGCGGATCGCCCGCGCCCCGAGCGCTCCGATCGGGATGCGCCCCAGCGGCGTGCACAGCACCGCAAACGCCACGGCCAGCCACGTCCAGGACAACTCAGTCAGGCCCAGCACATTTGCTGCGACCGCCAGCCACGTCACCGCCGCCGACGCCTTCAGGGTCATCACCGGCACCATGAGCAGCGTCTGCGCCAGCCGGGTCGCGCCGGTCACAGGAGCCACAGAACGTTCGCGGGTAGAGGTTCGGGTGGTGTGGGTGAGGTCGTCGATAAGCGATGCGAGCGTTTCCAACCTGGGGTGGTCGTAGAGGTCGCGCACCGCGATGGTGGGCACGCGCTCGCGCAGACGCGCGATGAGCGAGGCGGCAGCTAGCGACGACCCACCTAACTCAAAGAAATCCGCATCCTTGCCCGGCACGTCCAGGCCGAGCACCGCCACCCATGCTTCGGCAACCCACTGCTCGGTCGGCGTCATGCCGACCGCGTCCACGCTGGCGGGCAGCGGCCACGGCAGGGCTTTCTTGTCCACCTTGCCGGAGGTGCGGATCGGTAGTTCGTCCATCACGTGGATGCGCGGCACGAGCGCGGCCGGCATGACCTTGGCGAGGCGCTCGCGCATCTGCTGCACGTCCAACGAAACGCCGTCGTCGGGGGAGACATAGCCGACGAGCACCTTGTCACCTGCGGGCAGCGTTTGTACGGCGACGGCGGAGTTATACACACCCTCGAGCGCGGCCACGTTGGCCTCCACTTCGCCGAGCTCGATGCGGCGCCCGCCGATTTTCACCTGGTCGTCGGCGCGGCCGATAAACGCCAGGCCATCCTCGGTGAGTCGCACGTGGTCGCCGGTGCGGTACGCGCGCTCCCAATCACCCATGGGGGCGTACTTCTCCGCGTCTTTCTCCGGGTCGAGGTAGCGCGCGAGGCCCACGCCGCCGATGATCAACTCACCTGCTTCTCCCTCGCCGTCGCTTGCGATGGCGAGGCCCCAACCGTCCAGCGGCCAACCGATAGTCACGGGCTTGCCGGGGAAGAGCCGGGTTGCGCTGGCCACCACGGTGGCTTCAGTAGGGCCGTAGGTGTTCCACATCTCGCGGCCGTCGGCAAGGCGGTCAGTCAGTTCCTGGGAGCAGGCCTCACCACCCACGATGAGCAGGCGAATGTTGTCCAGGGCTTCCTTCGGCCACAGCCCAGCAAGGGTGGGCACGGTGGAGACGACCGTGATGTCGCGACGGA
The DNA here is from genome assembly GCF_001807155.1 of Corynebacterium sp. HMSC05C01. Classification (NCBI taxonomy): domain Bacteria; kingdom Bacillati; phylum Actinomycetota; class Actinomycetes; order Mycobacteriales; family Corynebacteriaceae; genus Corynebacterium; species Corynebacterium sp. HMSC05C01. Next base: position 66,042 of record NZ_KV787956.1, read on the forward strand.
TCAGCCACGGGCCCAAGTCCTGACCCGAGCGCACTAGCGCGCGCGGGGCCGGCACCAAACATGCCCCGTGGCGCCAGGCCAGCCACATCTCTTCGCAGGACGCGTCGAACGCCACCGACAAGCCCGCAAGCACGCGGTCGTCGGGCCCGAGCGGTTCGTCCTGGCAGAACAGGCGCGCCTCCGCATCCACGAAGGCGGCGGCCGAGCGGTGGGTCACCGCTACGCCCTTTGGTTTGCCGGTGGAGCCGGAGGTGAAGATGATCCAGCAGTCGTCGTCGGGGGTGACTGTTGCAAGCGCGCCAAGCTCGCCGCCCAACACACCACCACCAACCGGCGCCTTCACCATCCGCAGGCCCTCGTCGGTCCAGATGGCGTCCACGTCCGCTTCGGTGAACACGGTTTCGGCGCGCTCGTCCGGGTCGTCCGCGTCGACGGGGACGTAGGCGCAGCCGGCGCGCATCGTCGACAAGATTGCGAGGTAGAGCTCGCGGGTGCCGGACGTCATCCGGATGCCGACGCGGCCCCGGTACGGCACACCCTGGGTGCGCATGGCGGTGGCGCGTTGTTCGATTTCTTCGACGAGTTCGGCGTACGTGATTACTTCGCCGTCGTCGATGGCCGCCGCGCCGGGGTGGGCTTCGGCGGAGGCGAAAAGGACATCAATAAGTGTCCGCTCCGGCGGGGCGAGGTGGCTGCGCAGGAGCGGGTTGGGAAGGGGCTCGGCTTGAACCATGCGGATTAGGTTAAACCTATCCGGGGCGCATCGCTCGACTACACGGCGACTACACGGCTATTCCGTCTCGAGCGCTTGCGACAGCTTCTTCAGGTTCTTCAGCTGCTTCTGGGACGACGCTTCGAGTGCGCGCTCCTCGGCTGCAACCACGTCGTCGCCAAGTTTGGCCAGCGCCTTCGTGCCCTTCTTGGTCGCGGCGACGATCTGGCGGCGACGGTCTTTCGGGTCGCGGTCGCGGGTGACCCAGCCGAGTTTCTCCAGCGAGTCGATGAGCCGCACCATGTCGGAGGCGTCGATGATCAGCAGTTCGGACAGTTGGCGCTGCGACATTGGAGCAACGTCCACGCAGGACAGCACCCAGTACTCGCGCATGGTGGTGTCGTGCTTGGCCAGGGTGCGTTCGACTTCGTCCTTGGTGTGCCTGCGCACGCGTTCGATCTGGAAGTGGGGAGACTTCAGAAGAGCAGAGGGCAGTTCAGGAAGCGTCGACATACCCCCACCATACTTCCCTGCGGCGTCCCAATGGTTGGGACGGCCTAATTTTCGTGCGGCAAACCTTGTTCGACCCAGGCGGTGGTGCCGCCCGCGACGTTGTAAATGCCGTCCCAGCCGAGGGCTTGCTCGAGGTATTCGCCGGCCTGTGCGCTGCGGCCGCCGCCCTTGCAGATCAGGTAGATGTCCTGATCCGGGTCGATTTCGCTGTAGCGTGCCACGAACTCGGACAGCGGAATGTTCTTGGCGCCGGTTGCGCGGACGGCGGCGTATTCGTCGGCCTCGCGGACGTCGATAAGTTGCGCGCCTGCAGGGACTTCAGTGACTTGGACATTCTCCATGGCTCGTATGATAGCGCCCGTGACGTCCACTCCTCGCTGGGTTTATCATGTGCGCCGCATTGTCGCGCTGCTCATCGTTGTGTTCGTCGTGCGCATATTGCTTTTCGACGACACCACGCCTTCCCCCGAAACCCCCACCACGGAAGAGACGTCGTCGGAGACGTCGGTTCGTCGAGAAGCAGCTGCGCAGATTCCAGCGGGACGGCCGGTGGAGATGGTTGTGCCGGTGTTGGGGATGCGCGCCGGGTTTGAGGCCGAGGATTGCCGGGTGGTCGATGGCGCGATCGATCCGAAGAGCCTGGATAAGGCGTGTGCGCTGACGGGGGAGGGGTACCCGTACGCGCTGCCGGGCACGGATGCGAAGGATCTTGTGGTCATCGCGGGTCACACGGGTGCGGGGGTGAGCGCGGTGTTTAACAAGCTTTACGACGGCACCACCGAGCACCACAACGTTGCCGTCGGCGACTACCTCTACGTGCGCACCGAAACCTCCGGGCAGGACTGGCTGGTGTACCGCGCGACTGATCTGCACGATCCTGACAAGAAGTCGCTTGCCTCCAACCCGGAGATCTGGGGTGACGGGCCGATGCCGGGCAGGCTGCTGACCATCAGTTGTGTGCAGCCGTCGAACCTGCTGGCCAACTCGGTGCGCAATGCGGTGGTGGGGTGGCAGCTCGAGGGCACCGCTACTGACGACGAGGTGGAAACCGTCTTCCAGCCACGTTGATTTCTGGTGCGTTGTCGCGCCCGTTTGTCAAATTGTGACAAAAGTTTCTCGTGTGACTGGTGTAAAAACTGTCAAGGCACTGTAGACTTCAAGTTGAACTTTAGACTTTCTCAACTTCAGGAGACCACAATGAACCGCCTTCTCGCCGCAGCCGCCGCTGGTGCTCTCGCCCTGGCCGCCCTGCCGATGACAAACGCCAACGCGCAGGACCTGCCCAAGGAAACCAAGGACGCGCGCGGCGAAACCTACTTCCTCAACGAGGAAGGCACCCACTACGTGCCTGACGCGCAGGAGGCGCTCAAGCCGTTCGCGCAGCTCGACTCCGCACAGCAGGAGAAGGCAGTTGCAATTGTCGACGCCGCCGTGGCCGGCCTCATCGACACCGGCGTCATCCGCGACGCCCAGACTTCTGTGCAGGCACCGGCACCCGCTCCCGCCCCGGAGCTCTCTGAAGAGGAGAAGGCTGAGGCGCAGTCTGGCGGCGAGGCCACCCAGGCCCCGGCTGAGAAGCCGCTTGGCGCCGACAACGTCGACCCGGCCAACCCGGACCCGGTTGCCAACGGTTTGGTCAAGTTCCCGCCAGTGGCCACCCTGGACGGCGTGACCTACTTCCTGAACAAAAACGGTCACACCTTCGTCGCCGATGTCCTGCGCGTGAACTCGGATGTCACGCCGGAGGAGATTGCGTTGAGTGATGGGCTCGTCGCAAAGTTTGCTGGCGAAATCGCGCGCCAGGGTATCGAGGCCGCTCGCGCTGCCGGCGACCTGAACGTCGACGTCGCCCCGGCTGCCCCGTATGCCGCCGAGCGTGGCGGTGCCGAGACCGTTGACGCAGCCGCCGCCGACACCGCCGCGACCGCCCAGCGCGGCCTCGCCGCCGAAACCGGCTCTAACACCCTCGTGCGCGCACTGTTCGCGCTGCTGCTCGCATCCGTTTTGGGTGCCGGCGTATACGCGTTCGCGCGCCGTCGTCTTATCTAGGACACCCGACTTGATTTACGGCTGAGAATGATGTTCCCTTAGTTCGTGAATTATAGACATCTGATCGCCACCGCCTGTGCATCCGCTGTGATCGCAGGCGGTGTCGTAGCTCCTGCAACCGCCCACGCTCACGTCGATATCGACCCACTCAGCCGTGAGTGCAAGGAAGCCACTGCTGCTGCGAAGAGGGGCGCGCCGATCCCGCACATGGACCGCTTCGTGTTTAGCGACAACGAAAACGCCCTCGTCGAAAATACCCTGTACCTTTACGCGCCGGATCACCTGAAGCCGCACATCAACCGCGCCACCGCCGAATGGCGCAAGGCCACCAATGAACTCGTGCGTTTCGAGTACGTGGACAAACCCGGCTACAAAGTCGTCACCGTCCAGGAGGCTAACCTCGGCGGCTCCGTAGGTCGCGTCACCGGCAACGTGCACGACATGAAGGTGCTCATCAATCCGGCGACGATCCGTGGAGGACACGAACCGAGCATCACCATGACCCTCGCCCACGAGATCGGCCACGCTATGGGCCTTGCCCACTCGTGCGACGGCGCCCTTATGAAGGTGGGCAACAATCGTGGCAAATCTGCGACCACCCCGCAGGCCCTGGACGCACAGGTGCTGATCCAGCACAACAACCTTAAGCAGTACGGCGGCCGCCCGCCGAAGCCGAGCACGACTGCTGCGCCTGCCCCTGAGACTTCGACCTCGAAGCCTGCACCTGCGCCGGTTGAGCCAACGACGTCTGAGCCCGCACCTGTGGTTCCGGAGCCGTCCACGCCTGAGCCGTCCACGCCTGAGGTCAGCACCGTCGTTACGACGGTCCCGGCCACAACGACCACCGAGGAACCGGCCAGCGAGACCACGGTGATCGAAACTGTCGTGGTTGAGGAACCCACCTCTGCGGAGCCGACCCCTGAGGAGCCCACCCAGGTCGCTCCCGTCGAGGAACTGCCGAAGCCGACCACCCTGCAGGAAGCGTTGGATGCGGTGAAGGAAGCGACGCGTAACTACATCGCCGCGGATGCAGCTGCTACCGCAGCGCAGGAAACGGGCGAAGGCATCGACGAAGCCGAGGCAGCTGCGGATGCTGCCTGGAGCGTCTTGCAGGCTGCCCAGAACAATCTTGAGGAGTTCAAGGCGCAGCACCCGGATGCCACGCTCGAGCCGGAGGAGCCAGTAACACCTCCGGCAACGCCTACGACCAAACCCGAACTCGAGCCGAAGCCAACAACCAAGGCTGAGGTGACGACGCAGCGTCCCACCCCGACCACGAAGCCAACCCCGACTACGAAGGCTTCGGTGACCGCGCCGTCCACGACGACCACGAAGGCGACCTCGACTAAGAAGGCAACCCCGGCAACGTCGTCGAAGGAAACCACGGTGACTACAACGTCGCGTACGTCTACCGTTGTGCCGTCTTCGACTCCGCGTTTGTCGACTAAGACTTCGACGACGAAGGCCACGCCGTCCGCGACGACCACGAAGGTTTCGGAGGCACCGTCCACCACGACTGCGAAGGCGACCTCGACTAAGAAGGCAACCCTGGCAACGTCGTCGAAGGAAACCACGACCTCGCGTACGTCGGAGCAGGTCACGGTGACCACGGCGCCGAGCGCATCCACCACAACCACGCAGGCCACCGAAACCACGACCACCTCCACCGAGACCACCACGGCAGCGGCTACTACGGTGGTGGAAATTCCGGAGGGGTCGGTCGTCGATAAGAGTACGAGCGCGCCGACAACCATCACGGAATCGCTGGAGATCCCGGCAGGGAAGGAAGATGGCTCGGCGAAGTCCTCGAGCACCTCGCCGCTTGCGATCATCGTGCCGAGCATTCTGCTGGTGCTTACGGGCCTCGGCGCTGTTGGGTTTTACCTGTACAAGCACTACTTCTAAACCGAAAGGGTGTGCATTTTTTCGACCGATCGGTTGATGAATCCGGGTGGTTCCCAGGCCTACTGTCGTGAAGGTCGAAAGGAACCCCATGACTACAGTGCACACCCCAACCGCCACCACTGAACAACACCCCGGCCGGTGGAAGGCCCTCGCGGTCCTCGCCGCAGGGCTGGCGCTGATTGTCATGGACGGCACCATCGTTGGCGTCGCCCTGCCCACGATGATCACCGCCCTCGACCTCAGCCTCACCAACGCGCAATGGGTCAACGCGATCTACAACGTCATCTTTGCGGCGTTGCTGCTCGGCTCCGGCCGCCTCGGTGATCGCGTCGGCCGCCGCACCACGTTCGCCGCAGGCGTTGCGCTGTTCATTGGTGGCTCGTTGCTTGCAGGCTTATCGACGACCGCAACCACCCTGATCACAGCCCGCGCCGTCCAAGGCGTCGGTGGTGCATTGGTGCTGCCGGCGACGTTGTCGTCGGTAAATTCGCTCTTCCACGGCAAGGACCGTGCCGCCGCGTTCGGTGTGTGGGGCGCCGTGATGAGCGGTACGGCGGCGCTCGGCCCGCTGCTCGGCGGGGTGCTCACGCAGTACTTCTCCTGGCAGTGGATCTTTTGGGTAAACCTTCCGCTCGGCCTGCTGGTGTTACTGGGTATTTACGCCTGGGTGCCACAAACCCACGGTAAACGCAACGTCCGGGGTGTCGACGTCGACGGCCTGCTGACCTCCGCTATCGGCTTCGGGCTTGTCGTATTCGGGCTCATCGAGGCGACCACACTCGGCTGGTGGGAGAAGAAAGAAACCCTGCACATTGGCTCCTGGTCCTGGCCAGAGAGCTGGACGATCTCGCCCGTGCCGTTCGCCATCGGTATCGGCCTGATCTTCATCGGCCTGTTCCTGCGCTGGGAGCTGCACCGCGCGCGCAACGGCCGCGATGCGCTTCTGGATCTCTCCCTGTTCAAAGTCGGCACATTCTCCTGGGGCAACCTCACCGCTGCCATGGTCGCCGTCGGCGAGTTCGCCCTCATGTTTGTCCTGCCGTTGTTCCTGGTCAACGCGGTCGGTCTTTCCACCGTGCGCACCGGCCTTGTCCTTGCCGCGATGGCATTCGGCGCGTTCGTTTCCGGTGCCTCCGCACGCCACCTGGCGGCTCGTCTCGGCGCGCCGGGTGTCGTCGTGCTTGGTCTTGCACTTGAGGTGGTTGGTGTTGGGCTGTTGGCTGGGGTCGTCGCAACGCAAGGCTCCACCTGGTTCACCGTCGGCGCACTCGTGGTCTACGGCGTAGGGCTGGGTCTTGCGTCCGCGCAGTTGACCTCGACGGTGCTCGCCGGCATCCCCGAAGCGCAGTCGGGCGCGGGCTCGGCCACCCAGTCCACCGTGCGCCAACTCGGCTCCGCCATGGGCGCCGCGATCGCCGGATCCGCCCTGGCAGCGGCGATGGCGCGCACCATCCCGGCCTCGCTCGACGCTGTCGCCGGGGTGCCCGACAATGTGCTGTCCAAGCTGTCCGACGCCACCCAAGCGTCCGCGGGCTCAATGATCGGGCAACTTCGCGACGCCACCCCCACCGACCCCTTCACCGCACCCCTCGGCGACGCCCGCAGTGTGGTTGTTCAACAGTTGTCCAGCGGGTTCGCCGAGGCCGCCGCCTGGTCGATCGGGTTCTCTGCGCTGTTCCTGCTGCTGGGCCTGCTCGGCTCGGTGATGGTGCTGCGTGAGACGAAGAAGGCGCCGGCCGCAGACTAGTTTTCGCTGATCGTCTAGCTCGCCGCGAGGCCAACCAGACGATCACACACATAGTGACCATCATGTTCAACATGAACTGGGGAAATGTGAAGCCCCCTAGCTGACCGTCTAGCTGCATCTGCGGGGGAGCTAGACGACTGCGCAAAACCCCAGAAAACCCCCCAGAAAACCCCAGAAAACCCACCACAGAACAACAAAAACCGGGCCCCGCACAGTCGCGGAGCCCGGCTATCAAAGACCAAACAGTCTTACTTGTCGCCCTTGTATGCGTCGATGGAGGCCTGGAGGATCTTCTCGGCTTCTGCCTTGTTGCCCCAGCCGGAGCCGGTGACTTCCTTGTTCGGTTCGAGGTCCTTGTAGTGGACGAAGAAGTGCTCGATTTCGTCCTTGACAAAGTCGGAGACGTCGTCGATGTCCTGGTAGTGGTCGTAGCGGACGTCGTCGATGACGCAGAGGAGTTTGTCGTCGCCGCCGGCTTCGTCGGTCATCTTGAATACGCCAAGCGGACGGGCCTTGACGGTGACGCCCGGGAAGACGGGTTCGGGGAGGATGACGAGGGCGTCGAGTGGGTCGCCGTCGTCGGCAAGGGTGTTGTCGATGTAGCCGTAGTCGGCTGGGTACGCCATCGGGGTGAACAGGTAGCGGTCGAGGTAGACGCGGCCGGTTTCATGGTCGAACTCGTACTTGTTGCGCGAGCCCTTGGGGATTTCGATGATGACCTCAATAGACATGGGATCTCCTTCGTTCGGTGATTGTCCGCAAATCATCATACGTGGGCTACGCTTTTTGCCGATGAAGGTATGGACTTGGGTTGCGGGCACGTTGGCGTTGGCTGCGGTTGGTGGTGTTGCTGGGTTTGGTGTGGCTGCGCATGAGCAGTTGTCGCGGATTGAGCATGCGCCGGCGTTTCGGCTTGAGCAGGCGGCGTTTCCGCTTGTGCCTGCAGAGCCTTCGCTTATCGACGACACCTTGCTGACCCAAACCCTCACCAATCTTGCTGAGAATCCTGGTTTGGGGCAGTTCCATGGTCGTGTATCCGCGGCAGGCGGCGACGTGGTGTTTGACAGGGCGTCGGGGGATGCGTTGCGCCCGGCGTCGGTGACGAAGGTGCTCACGGCCGCGGCGGCGCTGATCGAGTTGGGGCAAAGCGACACGATTACAACGCAGGTGGTGCGTGCCGCGGATTCGGGTGCGGTGACGATCAAGGCCGCTGGCGACGTGTGGTTGGACGCGGAGGCACTCGACGAGCTGGCGGGCCAGATCGGGGAGGCGTCCGAGGTGTACGTGGATACGTCGGCCTGGGCTGGCATGCCGGAGATGATGCCGGGCTGGGACCCGCTGGATATCGACGGCGGTTACGTCGCACCACTGCAACCCGCGATGCTGTCCGGCGGGCGCTTGGACGGGGAGACGTCTGGCGACGTGCCGCGTTCGCACACGCCGGCCCTCGACGTAGCGCAGGCGCTGGCGAATCGCCTCGGCGCGGGCGTGGTGGATGTGCGCGAGGCCCCCACCGACGCCGAGGTCGTCGCTGAGGTGGAATCGCCGACGCTGGTGGAGCGCCTCGAGATGATGATGAAGGAATCCGACAACGTCTACGCCGAGGCGATCGGCCGCGAGGTCGCGCTCGCACGCGGGGTGAAGGACGCGCCGTCGGCGACGCTGTCGTTGCTGCAGGAGCACGGCATTGATACGTCGGGAGTGGCGCTCTCCGACAACTCGGGCCTGTCAACCGACAACCGGATCCCGCCGGTGGTGCTGGATAGTGTGCTCGTGGAAGCTACGACCAAACCCGAACTCCGCCCGCTTCTGGCAACACTGCCGGTTGCAGCAGGCGAGGGCACGCTGGCGGACCGCTACGGCGACCTCCCGGGGCGTGGCTGGGTCCGCGCGAAAACCGGCACGCTCGACGGCACCGCCTCGCTGGCCGGAACGGTGACCAGCGTGAACGGCAACATTTATACGTTTTCGCTGATCTGCAACGACGCCGACGTGCTCGCGGCGCGCCGGGCCATGGACGAGTTCACCTCGGCGCTGCGAGCTTTCTAAAAGGCACCCTGATGCAACCGTTTTGGCCGCGCCGCTCCCCGCACTTCCTCGCGTGCAGGCAAGCCGTGCGCCCCTTCGACGGGCCTGCGGTGATCGGGCTGTCGGGCGGGCCGGACTCGTTGGCGCTGGTTGCGGCAGCAGCAGCAGAGCAAAAGGACGTCTCGGTGATGGTCGTGGACCATGGTTTGCAGCCCGGATCGGCCGACGTCGCCGAGCGCGCCGCGGCCGTAGCGCGCGAGTTCGGGTTTGCCTCTACGGTGGCCAACGTGACAGTAGGACCCGGCAACGTTGAGGCCGCCGCGCGCGAAGCAAGGTACGCCGCACTGCTCGAATCCGGCCGCGACGTCTGGGTCGCACACACCGCCGACGACCAGGCAGAAACCCTGCTACTCGGCGCGTTGCGGGGCAACCCGTCGGGCATGGCGCAGCGCAACGGGAAGATCGTCAGGCCGTTCCTACACATCCGCCGCGCAGACACCGTCGGGGCGTGCGAGGAACTCGGGCTCGAAGTCTGGCACGACCCGATGAATTCCGACCCGGCGTATCGTCGCGTAGCAATGCGCCAAAGCATCATCCCTGCGCTGACGGACTTGCTGGGCGGGGATGCGGTGCCGGCCCTTGCCACCACCGCGAACCGCATCGCAGCCGACCAGGCGCTCATTGAACAACTCGCGGACCTCACGCCGACTACGTCGTGTGCGGAGTTGGAGGGAGATGCGGGGCCGGTGAGGCGTCGTCGATTAGCAAGATGGCTCCTGGATGAAGGAGTGCGGGTCCAAGGCGACCAACTGGCGGCGATCGAGGCGCTGGTGACCAACTGGCGCGGGCAAGGGCCGATCGCGGTGGGCGGCGGGCGTGCGGTAGCGCGAGTCGACGGGAAATTGGTCCTGACCTAGCCCAAATGTCCCAGGTGGTTGTGCCTTGTAGGAATCTAGTGGCAAGATGAGGAAGTTACGCGCAGGTGAACTGCGTGACGTCCGCGAGGCACAGCGAAAGGGAAAGGCCAGCCCATGACTGAGTTGCACGACACGAAGGACTTCAACGTTCCGCCGAACCGTTACGGCGACGACGTGGAGGCGATCCTGATCGACGAGGAATCGTTGCAGGGGCGCATCCAGGAGTTGGCGGATATGGTGTCGGAGAAGTACCGCGACTCCGAAGAGGACCTCATTTTGGTGTGTGTGCTGAAGGGGGCGGTGTTCTTCCTGACGGACTTTGCGCGCAAGCTGTCTATTCCGGCTGAGATGGAGTTCATGGCGGTGTCCTCCTACGGCAACTCGACGACGAGTTCCGGCGTTGTCCGCATTCTGAAGGACTTGGATAAGGAGATCGCTGGCCGTGATGTGCTGGTGGTTGAGGACATCATCGATTCGGGTCTGACCTTGTCGTGGTTGCTGCGTAATTTGCACAACAGGAACCCGAAGAGCCTTGAGGTCGTTACTCTATTGCGCAAACCGGATGTGCAGACGGCGCAGATCGACTTGCTTGATATCGGGTTTGATATCCCGAACGAGTTCGTGATCGGCTACGGCCTGGATTACGCGGAGCGCTACCGTGATTTGCCGTACGTGGGCACGTTGCATCCGCGCGTGTACTCGGACGCTGAGTAAAGCCGACTAGAACAAAGGTTTATGAGCAAAAATAAAAACGTCATGCGGTGGGGCATTATGGGCGCCATCGCGCTTATTGTGCTCTATTTGCTGACGCTGATTGGGGACGATTCCCGCGCTTACCAGAGCGTGGATACGTCGGTGGCGATGCAGCAGCTCCGCGAACATAACGCGGAGGAAGTGCAGATCGATGACCGTGAGCAGCGGGTGCGTATTGATCTGCGTGAGCCAATTACTGTCGACGAGCGCGAGGGCGTCGAGGCAATCTCCGCCCAGTACCCGGCTCGTACCGCACCGGATGTGTTCCAGGCGGTGCGTGAGGCTGAGGCGGATTCCTACCAGACGAATGTGACGCAGGATTCGTTCCTGATGTCCATGCTGGGCTTCATGCTGCCGATGATCCTGGTGTTCGGCTTGCTGTTCTACTTCATGTATCGCATGCAGTCGGGCGGCGGCGGACCGTTTGGCATTGGTGGTTCGAAGGCGAAGCAGCTGACCAAGGACAATCCGACCAACACGTTCGATGACGTGGCGGGTGCCGACGAAGCCGTCGACGAACTCCACGAGGTGGTGGATTTCCTCACCGACCCGAGCGTGTACGAAAAGCTCGGCGCGAAGATTCCGCGCGGCGTGCTGCTGTACGGCCCGCCGGGTACCGGTAAGACCCTGCTCGCGCGTGCGGTTGCTGGTGAGGCGGGTGTGCCGTTCTACACCATCTCCGGTTCTGACTTTGTGGAGATGTTTGTCGGCGTGGGTGCGTCCCGCGTGCGTGACCTGTTTAAACAGGCGCGTGAGAACGCTCCGTGCATCATCTTTGTCGACGAGATCGACGCCGTCGGCCGCCAGCGCGGCTCCGGCATGGGTGGTGGCCACGACGAGCGCGAGCAGACCCTGAACCAGTTGCTGGTGGAGATGGATGGTTTCTCTGGCCGCGAGGGCGTGATCCTGCTGGCGGCGACGAACCGTCCGGACATCCTGGACCCGGCGCTGCTGCGCCCGGGCCGTTTCGACCGCCAGATTCCGGTGTCCAACCCGGACATCGCGGGCCGTGCCCAGATTCTGAAGGTGCATGCAAAGGACAAGCCGTTGGCCAAGGACGTCAACCTGGATGCTCTGGCCAAGCGCACCGCTGGCATGTCGGGTGCGGACCTGGCAAATGTGCTTAACGAGGCCGCGTTGCTCACCGCCCGTATCGGCGGCAACGTGATCACCGCGGATGCACTGGAAGAAGCCACCGACCGCGTGATCGGCGGCCCGCGTCGCTCCAGCAAGATCATCTCTGAGCACGAGAAGAAGGTCACCGCCTACCACGAGGGCGGCCACACGCTGGCCGCGTGGGCGCTCAAGGACATCGAGCGCGTGTACAAGGTGACCATCCTTGCCCGCGGCCGCACCGGCGGCTTTGCCATGACAGCCGACGAGGACGACAAGGGGATGTACACCCGCGACGAACTGTTCGCCCGCATGGTGTTCGCCATGGGCGGCCGCTCTGCCGAGGAACTGGTCTTCGGCGCGCCGACCACCGGTGCGTCGAACGACATCGAGCAGGCCACGAAGATTGCCCGCGCGATGGTCACCGAGTACGGCATGACCTCCTCGCTTGGCCCGGTGAAGTACGGCCAGGAGCAGGGCGATCCGTTTTCCGGCCGAGGCTCCGGCGGCACGCTCGAGTACTCGCCGGCAGTCGCCGCGAAGATCGACGAGGAGATGCAGGCGCTTCTCGACGAAGCCCATAAGGTCGCCTACACAACCCTCGAGCGTTACCGCGACGAGCTGGATACGTTGGCCTCGAAGCTTCTGGAGAAGGAAACCCTGCGCCGCGGCGACCTGGAGGAGATCTTCGACTCGATCGAGCCGCAACGCCCGACCTTGCCGGAGCACGACGTGCGCTTCGGCCGCCAGATCGGTCGCGAGCCGGTGAAGACCCCAGTGGAGATTGCCAAGGAGCGTGGCGAGGAGCCGCCGAAGCGCTTCTCCATCCTGGAGGCGTCGAAGGCGACGCGTGAGCGTCGTCGCAAGGAACGCGAGGCGGAAGAGAAGGCAGCGGAGAAGAAGAGCTCCACGCGTTGGCAGCCGCCGAAGGGCCAGGCCCCGCAGTACCGCGGTGAGAAACCACCGGCGGACTGGACCTACGTGGGCGGGCCCAAACCACAGCAGCCCGAGCCGAAGCAGCACCCGGGTGCGGAGAACTACCCAACCCGGGAGACCGAGGAGATCGGCTTCCGTTTGCCGGAGCACGAACGCCCAGACAACCCAGCGCGTGGTCCGGAGCCGGAGACCCGTCCGACTGCGTCTGAAGACGAGACGACCCAGTTGCCGCGCGAGCCGCAGGAACCGAAGCACAGGAGAGACGACGATGACGACGCCTAAGTTTGACCACGAGCGCGCCGAAGCCGCCGTGCGTGAGCTGCTCATCGCGGTGGGGGAGGACCCGGACCGCGAGGGCCTCGTGGAGACGCCAGCGCGTGTGGCGCGCGCCTACGCCGAGGTGTTCGCGGGCCTGCACGAGGACCCGAAGGTGCACCTGGAGAAGTCCTTTTCGGAGAACCACCGCGAGTTGGTGCTCGTGCGTGACATTCCGATCTACTCCACCTGCGAGCACCACCTCGTGCCGTTCTACGGCGTGGCCCACATTGGCTACATCCCTGGCCAGGACGGCAAGGTGACCGGCCTGTCCAAGCTGGCGCGTGTGGCGGATATGTACGCGAAGCGCCCGCAGGTGCAGGAGCGGTTGACGGCGCAGATTGCGGATGCGATCGTCGAAAAGCTTGATGCGTCTGCGGTGATCGTCGTCATCGAATGCGAGCACCTGTGCATGGCAATGCGTGGAATTCGGAAGCCGGGTGCGACGACGACCACGTCCGCTGTGCGCGGCGGTTTTCAGAAGAACGCGGCCTCGCGTGCCGAGGTCATGAGCCTGATTAGGGGATAGAACACCAATGACCACTGTCGCCGACCTGACACTGCCCGGACGCACGAGTGTGATGGGGATTGTCAACGTCACGGAGGATTCGTTTTCGGATGGCGGCAAGTGGCTCGCCACCGACGATGCCATCGCCCATGCCCACGAGTTGGTGAAGTTGGGCGCGGACATTATCGACGTCGGCGCCGAATCCACCCGACCCGGCGCCACCCGCGTTCCCGCGGAGGTGGAAGCGGAGCGCATTCGCCCGGTGATCCGGACGTTGCACGAGGATGGCATCCGGACCTCGATTGACACGATGCGTGCCGCTACCGCGCAGGCCGCTGCTGAAGAGGGCGTGGATCTGATCAACGACGTCTCCGGTGGCCTGGCGGATGAGGACATGTACCGCGTGATGGCGGAAACGCAGCTGCCGGTGTGCCTCATGCACTGGCGTGCGGACGCGTTTGTCAACGCCTCGGGCGCGGCTGACCACGGTGGGGATGTGGTCAAGGACGTCCACCAGGTGCTAGCGGAACTCGTCGACAACGCCCTGGCCGCGGGTGTGGCCAAGGAACAGATCACGCTGGACCCGGGCCTGGGCTTTGCCAAGACCGCGGCCGATAACTGGGCGCTGCTCAACGCCCTGCCGGAGTTTATCGCCGGTGAGTTCCCGATTCTTGTGGGTGCGTCGCGCAAGCGTTTCCTCAGGGAGATCCGCGCGGATCGTGGTCTGGAGCACTCCCCGGTGGATGCGGACCCGGCTACCGCTGCCGTCACGGCGCTGTCCGCCCAGGCCGGCGCGTGGTGCGTGCGTGTGCACGAGGTTGCGGTCTCGCGCGACGCGGTGGATGTGGTGGCAAGGTGGAACCATGGCTGACCGCATCGAACTCAAAGGCCTGCAATTTCACGCCAACCACGGTGTGCTCGAGCATGAAACGGAGTTTGGCCAGGCGTTCTCGCTGGACATCACGTGCTGGTTGGAGTTTGCAGACGCCGCGCGTGACGACGACCTCACCAAAACCGTCAACTACGCCGAACTCGCCGACACCGCGCTGGCGATTGCAACCGGTACGCCGCGTCAGTTGATTGAGACCGTGGTTGTCGAGATCGCAGAGACCGCCATGCGCACCTACGACGCGCTGCACGCGATCGAGGTGACCTTGCACAAGCCACACGCGCCGATCCCGGCAGTGTTCGACGATGTTGCCGTGGTGGCGCGCCGCTCCCGGAAACGGATGTGATGCCCATGCGCGCAGTGCTGTCCTCCGGATCGAACATGGGTGATGCGCGTGCGCACCTGCGCGCGGTTGTGGACGAGTTCGCCGACGAAACCGTTGCCGCCAGCTCCATCTACGCCACCGCACCCTGGGGAAAAACCGACCAGCCGGACTTTCTGAACCAAAGCCTGCTGGTGGAGGTGGACCAAACCCCACACGAGTTGCTCGATCGCTGCCAGCGCCTGGAAAACGAGGCCGAGCGTGTGCGCGTGGAGCGTTGGGGCCCTCGCACCCTAGACGTGGACATTGTCTGGATCGAGGGCTACACCTCCGACGACCCGGTGCTGACGGTCCCGCACCCGCGCGCGCACCTGCGCCAGTTTGTGCTCGAGCCGTGGTTGGAGATTGATCCGGGTGCGGAGTTGAGGGGGTCGTCGATACGCGAATTGCTCGATGGCCTGGAGGATCAAGGGGTGCGCAAACTATGAAGCGCACGCCGATCGAGGGGATCATTGCCGCCGCTGGCTTCAGTGCCGCAGCTGCGTTGATTGTGGTGCGGCGTTATTACAGCTGGCTGGAGTCGCTGGACCTAATCGTGCCGCTGTCGCTGTGGTGCATCGCTGCGGTGGCTGGGTGGCTGGCGTGGGTGGTGCATAAGCGCCGCAAGGACGGCCAGGTGGGGCTGGATCGGAGCCAACTCAACCCGATGCAGGCGGCGAACTTCATGGTGTTCGGCAAGGCCAGCGCGTGGGCGGGTGCGATCTGCGGCGGCATGTATGCAGGCGCGTTGATGTATGTGGTGCGCAGGCTCGACGTGCTGGCGGCCGCATCCGAGGACGTCGTGCCGCTGACCGTGGGCACCCTCGGCGGCATCGCGCTGTGTGTGGCCGGGTTGGTGCTGGAGAAAAACTGCGAGGTGTCGCCACCCGCCGACGGGCAGGGGGTTGGCTAGAGTGTTGGGCATGAGTGCCAAAAACACATCCAGTGACAGCGCAACCCTGTGGGTCATCGTCCCCTTTGTTGTCGCCGTAATTGGCACCGTTGTCATGCTGTTTACCAACTCTGCCAACGCGCTGAAGATCGCGTTGATCTTCGCGCTGTGGGCCGGAGCGGCCGGGTTGATCTTGAACTTCCGCAGCCGCCGCGAGCGTGACGACGCCACCCGGGACGCCGAAGCCGCCCGCGAGCAAGTCCGCGAGCAGGAAGAGCGCCACAAGGCCGTCATCGCCGCCCTGCCGCAGGGCGAGGGTTCCGCGGTGGACATGGAAGCCCTTCGCGCGCTGCAGGACGAGATCCAGGCACTGCGAGCACAGTTGGAGGAGCTCAACGGCCGCGTCTTCGAGTACGAGCCAGCCGCCGTGCGCGCCTCTGCGCGTCGCATCTCCGAGTTGGAGAGCACCCCAGAACCAGAACCAGAGCCGACACCGGAGCCGGAACCAACGCCGGAGCCGGAACCTGCGCGCCCGTCGCCGTCGACCGACGACACGGTTGTGCTCGACCGCGTGCGTCCCACCGGTGCACCGAGCTCGGATGCGATCGCTGGCCGCATTGGCACCCAGCCGTCCGGCCGCCCTGCCCGCAACCCGCTGTCTGACCTGATCAGCGAGCGAAAGGCGCAAGCAGAAGCAGAAGCAGAAGCAAAGCCAGAACCGCAGCCAGAACCCAAGCCGGAGCCAACCCCGGAACCGCAGCCGGAGGAGGAGCCGCACCGTTCGGGCCGCCGTCGTCGTGACGAGCGCGAGAACTCCATTTCCGTCGCTGAACTGCTCGCCCGCCGGGGGAAGTAAATGGCGCCACGCCTGCTCGTAGGCGCAATCCCCGGCCATAGCCAACTCGCTGTCGATCTGGAACGCGCCGGGCACACCGTGCGCCCGATCGATATCAACACCGACCCGGGCGCAATCGCGCACGTGGACCTCGTGCTCATCGACGGCTCCGCGAACGATATCCGCGCCGCCGCAGAAATCCTGGCTGATTACGCGCGTCCGCAGCAGATGTTCCTCCACACTGCGTTGGAGGAAGGCCCGCAGTTGCTTGACGACGTCGAAACGTCCCAGGCCATCACCATGTGCGCCCACAACCTCTTCGACAACATCTGGGTCACCTCCGCCGCGGACGAACTCGGCGAGACCGTCGTGGGGCTGCTCATCGCGGAGATCGGCGGCACGAGCATGCGTATCGACGACACCGTCCGCCCCACCATCGCCGCCGCCCAAGAACTTCGCGCGCTGGAAGCGACGGTGCGCGACGACGCGCTCGAGCTGCTCATCGATACGGTTCCTGCGTTTGAGGCGGTGGCGGAGAAGTTCATCGAGGCGGCGTCGGGTCGTCGATACGCAAAAAGCGTCAACGACTTGGACCGGATGCTGGACGCACTGCCGGAACCCGGGGTGCGCAGGCTGTTTGTGGATCTGCAGCGCCGACGCGGTGAGATGGAGCAGGACACGGATACGGAACTGTGGGTTATTCAGAAATACGAGGGAAGATAAAGGGGAAGATAGATGGCGTTTGAGGCAGGTAAGGCAGTCGTCGTTACGGATGAGGCGCTGCTGGCAACGTACGGGCGGGCGTTTCGCAAGATTGGCAAGTCCGTTGTGGTCGTGCCGTTGGGTCGCGATGTGCACGCGGGTCACATTGAGTTAATCCGTGCGGCGAAGTCGCTGCTCGGCTCGTACGTCGTGGTCACGTTTACTGGCGACGAGGTGCCGGACATCTTCGCCGAGGAGAAGGTGGACGTGGTGTTCCACGGCCCGCTGGAGACCAAGGTGCGGGTGGATTCCGGGGTGGATCCGCTGGAGGACCCGGAGCACACGCAGCGCGAGGTGGCGCGCATCCTTGCTGCGATTAACGCCTCGCATGCGACGGATGTGGTGTTGGGGGAGAAGGACTTTGAGGTGCTCGTCGCCACGCAATATGCGGTCTCTGGCCTGCGTATGGAGGTCAAACTGCACTCCGTGCCTACCGTGCGCACCCCGAACGGGCTGGCGGTGTCGCTGCGCAACGCCGACGTGCCGGAGGACCTGCGCGAGGCCGCTCTCGCACTGCCGGCGGCGCTGACCGCAGGCGCCCACGCCGCTGAGCAGGGCGCCGAGGTCGTGTTGGAAACCGTGCGTGGTGTGCTCGCCGCCGAGGGCCTTGAACCGGCCTACCTTGAGCTGCGCGACCTGGCGATGCGCGAAGCGCCCGAGCGTGGCGACGCCCGCCTCCTCGCCGCCGTCGACCTCGGCCCTGTGCGCCTGGCCGACAACGTGGGTTTGCCGCTCGGGATTGGCTTCAAGCACATCGAAGAAGATAGGTAGCCGAACGGGCTGCGGTCGCAGGCGGTAGAATGCGGCGCATGTCTGTGCCCAACATCGCCGGAATCCTCGCCGACCGCTTCGGCTTCGCCTTCACCCCTGAGCAGGTGCGTGAAAGCGGCCGTACTGAAACGTCCACGTTGTACACCGCGTCGGACGACAAAGGCCACGCCGTAGAGGTGGAGGTCTTTGACACGAAGGTGGCGGAACACCTCGGCGCCGACGTGAACACGCTCAACAGCCGCCTCGCGCTGGCGGCGCATCCGGGCGCGTTCCAGCCGCGCAGTGTGGGTACCACCGACGAAGGGCAGCTTTTCGTCCTGCGCGAGGCCGCAACCGGCACGCCGCTGAGCGACCTCATTGCGGAGAAGGGCGCGACGTTTACCCAGCAGGAAGTGCGTGACCTGCTCGCCCCGGTGGTCGAGGCCATCGATGACTACGACCTCAAGGGCCTGTCCGGGTTCGTCTCCCGTTCTATTTCGCCGGAGCGACTTTTGGTGCAGCCGCAGTGGTCGACCACCCCGGTGAAGCTCACCCTGGTTGGTCCGAGTACCGACGCGGTTGGCTCGGATGAGGAGTTGGCCAAGGCGAATGTGGACAAGTTCGCCAGCGTGGTCAGTCTGATGACGGGCGAGGCCCCATGCGAGGGCGTGCGCACCTGTGCGGATGTGCTGCATATGGTGCCGGTGGGCGAGGCACCCCAGGAGGCGTCCAACATCGACGTTGCTCCCAACCCGGAGGACGGCTATCGCAAGCGCCCTGAGCCGTACGCGTACGGCCCGGACGGCAACTACACCCGCCCGGCGGCGACGAACGAGAAGAAAGTCCCGTGGCCGTGGATCATCGCGATCCTGGCGCTACTGCTCATCGCTATTGCGGCACTGTGGTATTGGTCCGCCAACCGCGGCGAGGCCTGGGAGGGTGCGGAGGCGCAGATCGCCGAGGAGTACCCGGATATCGTGTCCAAGAAGTCCGGCCAGAAGGGCTGGCAGGACCTGCGCTGCGAGAACGGCTCGACCGATCCGGACCAGGAAGGCAAGATCCGCTGCGCCAACGCAGAGTTGGGCGTGTCTGTGGTGAAGTACGCCGACGAGTATGACCGCGACGATGCGGTGCCGGACCCGCGCGAGGCCGTCGTTCTGGGCTCCGGTGAGTGCACCGTGAACTCCTATGAGTTGCCGGACGCGAACCCGCCTGCCTATGTGATGGTGCCGCAGGACAAGCCTGAATACCTCATGATTATTAACGGTTTGAACTCGGAAGAGCAGCGTCTGGATCTTCCGCTTTGCCAATAGACTACGATTGACCGGCGTGAGTACGCAGGATCTTTCAGAGCAGCAGCAAATCCGCCGGGAGAAGAGGCAACGGCTTATCGGCGAGGGCCGTGATGCCTACCCCGTCGAAGTTGACCGTACGACCTCGCTGAAGGACCTGCGGGCGAAGTACCAGGTCGTTGAAGAGGGCGAAGGCGACGGTGTGACCCGCCTTGAGGCCGGCCAGGAAACCCAGGATGTGGTGGCCGTCGCCGGCCGCATCATGTTCCAGCGCAACACCGGCAAGCTCTGCTTTGCCACCTTGCAGGAGGGTGACGGCACCCAGTTGCAGGTCATGTTGTCGCTGGCAGAGGTGGGCGAGGAAGCCCTCGCGCAGTGGAAGGCTGACACGGACCTGGGTGACATTGTCTCGGTTCGTGGGCGCATCATTGCTTCTCGACGAGGCGAGCTCTCCGTCCAGGCACAGTCCTGGCACATGGCCTCGAAGGCCTTGAGCCCGCTTCCGGTCGCGTTTGCGGACATGAACGAGGAGCAGCGCGTCCGTCGCCGTTACACGGATCTGATCATGCGCGAGGATGCGCGCAAGAACGCCATGACCCGCATCAAGGTCATGGCCGCGGTGCGTAAGTACCTGACGGGCCTGGACTTTGTGGAGATTGAGACGCCGATGCTGCAGACGCTGCACGGCGGTGCTGCGGCTCGTCCGTTTGTCACCCACTCCAATGCGCTGGACATTGACCTCTACCTGCGCATCGCGCCGGAGCTTTACCTGAAGAGGGCCGTTGTTGGTGGTCTGGAGCGCGTCTTTGAGATCAATAAGAACTTCCGCAACGAGGGCGTGGATTCGTCCCACTCGCCGGAGTTCACCATGTTGGAGACCTACCAGGCGTGGGGCACCTACAAGGACGGTGCCGAAACCATGAAGGGTCTTGTCCAGTTCTGTGCCCAGGAAGTCTTCGGCTCCCAGAAGGTCACGCTGGCTGACGGCACCGAGTACGACTTCGGCGGCGAGTGGAAGGTACTGGAGATGTACCCGTCGCTCAACGAGGCGCTGCAGCGTAAGTTCCCGGGCCAGCCTGAGGTGACCATCGATTCCTCCGTGGAGGAACTCAAGGGCATCGCTGAGACTATCGGTCTGAAGGTTCCGGAGAATGCAGGCTGGCTGCACGGCAAGCTTGTTGAGGAAATCTGGGAGGAGCTTTGCCCCGACCAGCTCTACGAGCCGACCTTTGTCATTAACTTCCCGGTGGAGACCTCCCCGCTGACCCGCGACCACCGCGAGCAGCCGGGTGTGACCGAGAAGTTCGACCTCTACGTCCGTGGCTTCGAGCTGGCTACCGGCTACTCCGAGCTCATCGACCCCGTGATCCAGCGCGAGCGCTTCGAAGACCAGGCCCGCCTGGCGGCGCATGGTGACGACGAGGCCATGGTGCTCGACGAGGACTTCCTCGCCGCTATGGAGCAGGGCATGCCGCCGACAGCAGGTTGTGGCATGGGCGTGGACCGCCTGCTCATGGCCCTGACCGGCCTGGGCATCCGCGAGACCGTCCTGTTCCCGATGGTGAAGCCGGAGGCGTAACGACGATGCGCCGTTGGCCCCTCGCAGCAGCCGGAGTACTCCTCGCAGCCTCGTTGGCGGGCTGTGGCAGTAGTGAACAAGCAGAGCTTGCGGAGCCAACGGTGCCTACCACGCCAACCACAACAACGTCGCAGCTGCCCCCACCGGATTGCTCCACTGATGCAATCAAAAATTCGCCAGGGCTTGAAGAGTTTGAGCTGTATGGTCCTTGCGAAGGTGGATTCACTCGTCCTGGAGTTCCGAATTCCGGCAACATCATCCTCGCGCAGTGGGACGGTAAGCACTGGGTAGAAGTAGAGTCCGATGGCGTGTGGGATGGCATGGGTATGGCGCGGCCGTGCTTTAACCCGGGTCGTCTTGAGGAGCTCGGCGTTCCCGAATCCCTGGCGGATAAGGAGCCACGCTGCGGCGTATACCCGCCTGGTCAGGAGCCGCCGCACAAGAAGCAGGCGAAGGCTTCCACTCCTGTGCCGACATCGAGCACACTCGACCCAAACTGGGGGATTAAGCGCGACAGCGATGGCGTGATTATCGAGGCGCAGTTTGAAGGGGTTAAGCGTCAAATCTCTGCGCCGAATTGTGATGGACGAGGAATTCTCATTCTCGATTCCGTAATTGCGGACGGAGATATTGGCTCGACACACTCCAAGCTTGCGTTTGACATTGCGTATCTCGGCGATGGAAATGCTGAGTACACCTATCCAGGCCACTGCCCGTCGCTTCGCGCACAGGTCGATGGCAACGACATCTACCCGGTGTATCTCGACTTTGGTCACGACACGGATGCGCTGTGTGCTGCGAAGAAGGACTACGGCGGGAACGCGCGAGTGTTGTCGGATCGTGAGGAATATCTCGACCCCTGCTAATTGTGCACGGTGGTTATAACCAACTAACGTTTGATGTGACTAAACCATGTGGTTGAAAGGAGCATCAGCATGGCGACCACTAAGGCGAGCCTGCAAGATCAGGCTGCCGATATCCTCGCCGGAATCGGCGGGGCCGACAACATCGCGTCGATGACACACTGTGCGACCCGACTGCGGTTCGAACTAAACGACGCCTCCCTGGCCGACAAAGACCGCCTCGAAGCAAACCCGAAGGTAATGGGCGCGGTCCCCCAGGGCGGCAGCCACTACCAGGTCATCGTCGGTGGTGACGTGGCTACGGTGTACAACGCGATCAATAACCTGCCCGAGATGGCGGGCCGCTCGGTTTCCAACGATGAGTTGAAGAAGCAGCAGCGCGACAAGGCCAAGGGTAAGATGCCGTGGCTGGACGCGTTCTTCGAGTACCTCTCGGACTCGTTCCGCCCGATCCTGGGCGTGCTGTTGGGCGCGTCGCTGATCATCGCGTTTGCGGCGTTCCTTGACGCGTTTGAGATCGTGAACTTCCACGCGGAAGTGAAGACGCCGGGCTGGCAGTTCGTCGACGCCATGTGGGGCTCGGTGTTCTTCTTCCTGCCGGTGGCGGTTGCCTACAACGCGGGCAAGAAGCTCAACATCGACCCGTGGGTGCCGGCCGCGATCATGCTTGCGCTATTTACCCCGGACTTCATTGACTTGAAGGACCACCCCGATGCGCGGGTGATCGATCTCTTCGGCGCACCGACCGACGTCGTCGACGTCTTCGGCCTGCCGATGATTCTGAACGGCTACAACGGCAACGTGTTCGTGCCGCTGATCATGGCGGCTGTTGCGGCCCTGCTGTACAAGGGGTTGCAGAAGATCATCCCGTCTGCCGTGCACATGGTGTTTGTGCCGTTTTTGACGCTGCTGGTCATGATCCCGGTCACCGCGTTTATCATCGGCCCGTTCGGCTACCTGCTCGGCGCGTGGATCGGTACTGGTCTGGCGTGGATGAACGGCAATGCGCCGTTCCTGTTCGCGCTGCTGATCCCGATGCTCTACCCGTTCCTGGTTCCGCTTGGCCTGCACTGGCCGCTCAACGCGCTGATGCTGGTGAACATCAACACCCTTGGCTACGACTTCATCCAGGGACCAATGGGTGCGTGGAACTTTGCCTGCTTCGGCGCCACCGCCGCGGTGCTGGCTATTTCTATTCGTGACCGCGACCCGCTGATGCGCCAGACCTCCGGTTCCGCCCTCGCCGCGGGCCTGCTCGGCGGCATCTCCGAGCCGTCGCTCTACGGTATCCACCTGCGCTTTAAGAAGATCTACCCGCGCATGCTCGTCGGCTGCTTCGCCGGCGGCCTGACTATCGCGATCCTGGGCACCCCGTTCGGTGGTGTGAAGACGAACGCGTTCGTGTTCACCTCCATCCCGACCATGTTCGTGTTCGACCCGATGTGGGTCTACATGATCGCCATCGCAGTGGCGTTCTTCACCTCGTTCTTCATCATCCTGATCACCGACTACCGCACCCCTGAGGAGAAGGCGGACGCGCTTGCTCGCGCGGCTGCTGCTCGTGAGGAGGAGCCGGTTGCGGTTGTGGGGTCGTCGCAAAGCACTGAAAGCACTGTGCTCGCCCCTGTCGCTGGTGAGGTTGTGGCGATGGCAGCGCTTAACGACGCCGCCTTCGCCTCCGGCGCCCTCGGCCAGGCTGTTGGTGTGATTCCGGCGAATGACAAACTCACCGTGGTTGCGCCCGCTGCGGGCAAGGTGATTTCTGTGGCGAAGACGGGCCACGCGTACGGCATCAAGACTGATGACGGCGCGGAACTGCTGGTGCACATCGGCATCGACACCGTGAAACTCGAGGGCGAGGGCTTCACCCCGCTGGTAGAGAAGAAACAGGAGGTCGCTGCCGGTGACGCACTGGCGGAGGTGGACTTCCCGGCGATTGCCGCCAAGGGGGTCGACACCACTGTGATCACCACCGTGGTCAACTCCAAGAAACTCGGCGGAGTAAACGACGTGGCCGATGGCACCGTCGAAATTGGAGATGCCATCCTCGAGATCACGCCCGCCGAGTAGGCTCGGTGGCATGACTGAGCGCACAGTTCTTCACGGCATTGGTGTGTCCGCTGGTACTGCCTGCGGACCCGTCGCGGTAGTGACCCCGGCGGTGGGTATCGATAACCACGAGCCCGCCTCCGTGAACCCCGAGGCGGATGGTCAGCGGATACGGGAAGTGTTGGGGGAGGTGGCGTCGTCGTTACGCGAACGCGCGGCGCACGCCAACTCGAAGGCGTCGCAGGACGTGCTCGAGGCCACCGCGGCGCTGGCCACGGACCGTGGCCTGATCCGCGGGGTGGACAAGGAACTGAAGAAGGGCAGCGGCCCCACCAAAGCGGTACACGACGCGGTGGAGATGTACGCGAACAAGCTGCGCAAACTCGGCGGCTACATGGCCGAGCGTGTCACCGACCTTTACGACATCCGCGACCGCGCCACCGCACGCCTTCGCGGCTTGCCGGAGCCGGGCGTGCCGGATCTGACGGCACCGTCTGTGCTGGTCGCGCACGATCTTGCGCCCGCTGAGACCGCCACGCTGGACCCTGCGATGGTGCTCGGCATTGTCACCGAGGCGGGTGGCGCGACCTCGCATACCGCGATCCTCGCCGCCCAGCTCGGCATCCCCGCCGCAGTGCAGGTCAAGGGCATTTCCGATGCGATTGTCGACGACCCCCGCATCGCCCTCGACGGCAGCACCGGCCAAATCATCGTCGCCCCGTCCGATGAGGACGTCGCCGAACTCGACGAGCGCTCCCGCCGCCGCGCCGCCGCACTGGAAGGCTCCGCCGGCGCCGGCGCCACCCGCGACGGCCACGCCGTGAAACTGCTGGCCAACATCGGCACTGCCGAAGACGCGGTGAAGGCTGCGGGCTACGACCTGGAAGGCTCCGGCCTGTTCCGCTCTGAGTTTCTCTTCCTGGATCGCGACTCCGCGCCCAGCGTGGACGAGCAGACCGAGACCTACACCAAGGTCCTCGAGGCCTTCGGCGAGCGCCGCGTGGTGGTGCGCACCCTCGACGCCGGCGCCGACAAGCCGCTGTCGTTTGCGGACCTTGGCGAGGAGGAAAACCCAGCCCTCGGTCGCCGCGGCCTGCGCCTGTCCCAAGCCCGCGAGGATCTGCTCGCCGACCAGTTGGAGGCACTCGCCAACGCGCAGCGCAACGTCCCGGACGCCGAACTGTGGGTGATGGCGCCCATGGTCGCCACGGTCGAGGAGGCCGAGTGGTTCGCTGAACGCGCCCGCGCTGCTGGCCTGAAGCAGGTGGGCATCATGGTCGAAACCCCTGCGGCCGCGATTCGCGCCGGGCAGGTGCTCGACGTTGTGGACTTCGGCTCCATCGGCACCAACGACCTTTCCCAGTACACGATGGCCGCTGACCGCATGCAGGGCGAACTCGCCGAACTGCTCTCGCCCTGGCAGCCCGCGGTGCTGTCCATGATCCGCGAGACCTGCCGCGGCGGTGAAGCTACTGGCAAACCCATCGGTGTGTGCGGCGAGGCCGGCGGCGACCCGCTCATGGCCCTCGTCCTTGTCGGCCTTGGCGTGAAGTCACTGTCTATGGCGCCCGGCAAGGTCAACGCCGTGCGCGCGGCGCTGCGCCTGCACGACATGGATACCTGCCGGAAGATGGCCGATGCTGCCCTTGCCGCCCGGACCGCTGAAGATGCACGTGAGGCGGTGCTTGGGATCGCGGATTCGGTAATTCTTGACCTACCGTGAACCGCATAGTCTAGTATTGGCAGACAAGGTTGTTCACAATAGGGAAAGGGCTTCCCCATGAAGCGTTTCGCGTCCATTGCTTTGTCTGCCGCAGTTGGCCTTGGCCTCGTTGCTTGCTCCAGTGATTCAGGCGACCTCGAGCCACTTACGGTGTTAGCAGTGCCGACACCGCATGCGGAAATTCTGCGCTATGTCGATGAGAAGAATCCGGAGTACGAGCTCGACGTGAAGGTCGTTCCGGGTGGTATCGACCCGAACATGTCGGTAGCCAATGGCTCTGCTGCTGCGAACTTCTACCAACATCCGCCATACCTGCTGGACTGGGAGACTCAGACCGGTAAAAAGTTGGTCAACATCGTCGGAGTCCACATTGAGCCGATGGGGATGTACTCCAACTCCATTGATTCCATCGATCAGCTGAAACAAGGGGCGAAGATTGCGACGCCGAACTCCCCGTCCGACCTAGCGCGTGCGTTGATCCTGCTGGAGGCCAACGGTGTCATCGGTCTGGACCAGGAGATCGATCCGGCAAACGTGTCCAAGATCAACCTGCAGTCGATCACCGACAACCCGAAGGACATTGAGATCGTCCCAGTCGACGATGTGATCGTTATCCAGTCGTTGTCGGATGACTCGATCGACGGCGTCATCTCGTCGTCCAACTTCGCACTCCAGGTCGGCCTGAACCCGTCAGAGGACTCTGTCATTGCCGAAAGTCCGGAGAACAACCCGTACGTGAATATCCTCGCAGCCAATGAGGACGCGGCGAAGGATCCCCGCATCGAGAAGCTGGCGGCGGACCTGAGCTCGCCGGAGACCGCAGAGTGGATTCGCGAGAAGTACAGCGGCTCCGTAATCCCGGTGAATTAATGAAAATCCACGGTATCGACGTTGACCCGCAAGGCCGGTGCGCGCATTGGCATTCGGAGCGCGACGTCGTCGCCAACACCTGCGGGGCCTGCCACAAACTCTGGGCCTGTTCGCTGTGCCATGACGAGTTGGCGGATCACCGGTTTGTGGGCGTCGATAAGCAACTGCGCTCTGTGATGTGCGGCGCGTGCGGGCACCCGTTTAATCCGGGCTGCAAACTGCATGAAAGTGTGTATTTCAGGGATGTTCGCTAAGGGTGAACATCCCCTCTGAGCACTGCTTTTCGACGATTCCACGCCCCCGGCAGCCAAAACGTGGGAAGTGATGTCGCACCCCGGCGTTATGGTGGTGGACAACGATTTAGCTATAGAAGGGGTCAGCCACATGTTCGAGCGGTTTACCGACCGGGCCCGTCGCGTCATCGTCCTGGCGCAGGAGGAAGCGCGCGCGCTCAATCACAACTACATGGGCACCGAGCACATCCTGCTCGGCCTGATTAAGGAAGGCGAGGGCGTCGCCGCGAAGGCCCTCGAATCCATGGGTATCAACCTTGAGGATGTGCGCCGCGAGGTCATCGACATCATTGGCCACGGCACCCAGCCGGTCACCGGCCACATCCCGTTTACCCCGCGCGCCAAGAAGGTCCTGGAGCTCTCCCTGCGTGAGGGTTTGCAGATGGGCCACAAGTACATCGGCACCGAGTTCTTGCTGCTCGGCCTGATCCGTGAGGGCGAGGGCGTTGCGGCGCAGGTGCTGATCAAGCTCGGCGCTGACCTGCCGCGTGTGCGCCAGCAGGTTATCCAGTTGCTGTCTGGTTACGAGGGCGGCGAGGCACAGAATCCGGAGTCCCCGCAGCAGGGCGGCGGCCCAGGCTTCGCAGGTGCGGGTGCTGGCGGCAACCGTGCAGGTGGTGGCGGCCCGCAGGGCGGCGAGCGTTCCAATTCGCTCGTGCTCGACCAGTTCGGCCGTAACCTCACCGCTGCTGCCAAGGAAGGCAAGCTCGACCCGGTTGTGGGTCGCGATAAGGAAATCGAGCGCGTCATGCAGGTTCTGTCACGCCGTACCAAGAACAACCCGGTGCTCATTGGTGAGCCGGGCGTCGGTAAGACTGCTGTCGTGGAGGGCTTGGCGCTCGACATTGCTAACGGCAACGTCCCGGAGACCCTGAAGGACAAGCAGGTTTACTCGCTGGACCTGGGCTCCCTGGTTGCAGGTTCGCGTTACCGCGGTGACTTCGAGGAGCGCCTGAAGAAGGTGCTCAAGGAGATCAACCAGCGCGGCGACATCATCCTGTTTATCGACGAGATCCACACCCTCGTCGGCGCCGGTGCCGCCGAAGGTGCGATCGACGCTGCTTCGCTGCTGAAGCCGAAGCTGGCTCGTGGCGAGCTCCAGACCATCGGCGCAACCACGCTTGATGAGTACCGCAAGCACATTGAGAAGGACGCCGCTCTTGAGCGTCGTTTCCAGCCGGTGCAGGTGGACGAGCCGAGCATCGAGGACACCATCCAGATCCTTAAGGGCCTGCGCGACCGCTACGAGGCGCACCACCGCGTGTCCTACACCGACGACGCTCTGAAGGCTGCTGCGAACCTTTCGGATCGCTACATCAATGACCGTTTCCTGCCGGATAAGGCAGTCGATCTTCTCGACGAGGCCGGCGCCCGCATGCGCATCAAGCGCATGACCGCCCCGGATTCCCTGCGCGAGGTCGACGACCGCATCGCCGAGGTCCGCAAGGAAAAGGAAGCGGCGATCGACGCCCAGGACTTTGAGAAGGCAGCCAGCCTGCGCGAAACGGAGCGCAAGCTCACCGAGGAGCGCGCCGCGAAGGAAAAGAAGTGGCGCTCGGACGACCTCGAGGACATCGCCGAGGTTGGCGAGGAGCAGATCGCTGACGTGCTGGCCAACTGGACTGGCATCCCGGTGTTCAAGCTCACCGAGAGCGAGTCGAAGCGCCTGCTCAACATGGAAGGCGAGCTGCACAAGCGCATCATCGGCCAGGACGAGGCTGTTAAGGCTGTGTCCCGTTCCATCCGCCGCACCCGCGCAGGTCTGAAGGATCCGAACCGTCCGTCCGGTTCGTTCATCTTCGCTGGCCCGTCCGGTGTGGGTAAGACGGAGCTGTCGAAGGCGCTTGCAGAGTTCCTCTTCGGCGACGACGACTCCCTGATCCAGGTGGACATGGGCGAGTTCCACGATCGCTTCACGGCGTCGCGTCTCTTCGGTGCCCCTCCGGGATACGTCGGCTACGAAGAGGGCGGCCAGCTCACCGAGAAGGTGCGCCGCAAGCCGTTCTCGGTCGTGCTTTTCGACGAGATCGAGAAGGCCCACAAGGAGATCTACAACACCCTCCTGCAGGTGCTGGAAGAAGGCCACGTCACCGACGGCCAGGGCCGCAACGTGGACTTCAAGAACACGGTGCTGATCTTCACCTCGAACCTGGGTACCTCCGACATCTCCAAGCCGGTCGGCCTGGGCTTCACCGGGGATACCGCTGCGGATTCCGAGGCGCAGTACGAGCGCATGAAGGGCAAGGTTCACGACGAGCTGAAGAAACACTTCCGTCCGGAGTTCCTGAACCGTATCGACGAGATCGTCGTGTTCAAGCAGCTCTCCCAGGAAGAGATTGTCCAGATGGTGGACCTGCTCATCGCTCGAGTGGACAAGAACCTGGCCGCGCAGGACATGGGCATCGAGCTCACCGAGAACGCCAAGAACCTCCTGGCAGTCCGTGGCTTCGACCCAGTGCTGGGTGCACGTCCGCTGCGTCGCACCATCCAGCGCGAGATCGAGGACATCCTGTCCGAGAAGATCCTCTTCGGCGAGATCGGTGCCGGCGAGATCATCACCGTGGACGTCGAGGGCTGGGACGGCGACGTGGAGACGGCCCGCAAGGATCGTGGCAAGGCCGCCCCGGATGCGACCTTCACCTTCACCCCACGTCCACGCCCGCTGCCAGCGGAGGCCTTCGACGTCGAGCTGGAAGAAGAGGTCCGCGACATCGAGCCGGAGCGCACCCAGCCGGAGTCTGAAGCCTCCGAGTTCCCGGATGAGCGCGACACGACCGCCGAAGATCAGAACGGCAACGAGGGCAAGGAAGACAACGGCCCCGAGCCGGTGTAACCCCACCAGGCGGCTGCGGCACCGAGCACGCCAAGGATGCCCAGGACTAACGCGGTGATCTCCACCGCGTTGAGCCCCTCCACCACCTCATATGCAGGGTGGTCGGAGGGGCACACCCGTTTCATAGGCTGTTCGGCGAAACGATCATCCATCCACGCAATCGCATTATCGGCCTGCAAAAGCAGGGGAGCGGCATGGCCCGAACCAGGAACGCGTGGCGTCAACTGCAGACGCCCCGAAGACAATGGTTGCGTCGGGGAACCCGGCACCACCACGCGTCGGTACTCCACCTGCGCACCGACGGCGCAATAGTCCTCAGCCAGTTGGGTGGCTTGCGGCTCCGGAACGAGGTCGTCGTCGGCATTCGTCATCACCATGATCGGCGCAGACGGCGCGACGGTGCCCATTTTGTTTAGTTCCAGATATTTCGCCAGCCGCTCATCCGAGTGCACCACTTCAGCGAACGAGTTGCCTGCGGTGAACAGTGTGGAAGGGTCGGCCGGCGCAGACAACGAGGCGTCGACCACGCACGAGGTTTTCAGTCCTTCGAGCCAGACTTTGCCCTCGTCGGTGAGGTGTTCCTGCAAGGCCTCGCCGAATTCCGGGTAGCTTTCGGAGTAGCTCGCAGCGGCAAAACCGGCCACGGCGGTGAGCATCGGTGCGGTACCTTGCTCCAGCACACCCAGCGGGTCGGCTGGTGGGGCACCGGAGAACGTTCCCATCACGTTGAGTTCGGGGGCGTAGTCGGCGACGAGTTCCGCAGCGGCCGCGGCAGCGCCACCGCCTTGGGAGTAGCCCCAGAAGCCCACTTTTTGGTTTGGTTTTGCAACGGCGCGGGCGGCGTCGATAAGCGCATGCCCCTGATCCACCCTGTTCAAGTAGGTGTGCAACCCATCGATGCCCAACCCGATGTAGTCGGTGACCACAACGGAATAGCCGGCGTCGAGCAGCTTCTGTACCAGGGGCGCCTCATAGTTAATGTTCACGGTGCCGTCTTCGATGCGCACCAGCATGGACGAGCCTGCCGATGGCGCGCACTGATCACCCAGACCACGCGTGCCCGGTGCGAGCGCGATGAGTCCCTTCGCACGGCGGTGCTTGTAAAACGCCCCAGTCACCGCGACCTTCTCGCCCTTTTCGTTCGTGGTGGTGTAGCGGATGCGCTGGCCGGTCGACCCTGGCACCCGCTTCACCGCATCAAGCGAGCCCGCCTCGTTGCCTGGCGCGCCGGCCATTGGTTTCCACGATGATTCCGGAAGCGACGACAACGACGACGCGTCGCGTACCACCTCGAGTGTCGACGACCCCACCGACGACAGCGACGACAACGACTCCGCGCTCAGGTCCGCAGCCTGCGCGGATGGGGCCAATAACACCGGAATGAGCAGGGCGCACCAACGTTTTTGCATGTACAGCAGTGTAAACTGCCGGCTATGGGATTCCAGTTTCGTAAGCGCCAGAAGCTCAGCAAGGACAGCTGGCTGAATTACTCTGGTTCGGGCGTTTCCGCCTCCAAGCGCGTCGGGCCAGTGACCATCAACTCGCGTGGCGGCGTGTGGATCAAGCTGCCGGGTGGGCTGACCTACCGCGGTAAGTGGAAGTAACCGCGCTCATCCTGTTCAGCGAGGCCGTCCTCCAACAGTGAGAACAGGGCGCGTGAGCGTTGGGCGTCGTCGGGCCAGACGGCGTCGATAATCGCCTGCTCAACCGGCGAATCTGCCTCGCGCAGTACCTTCATAATCTTGCCACGCACCTGGCGGTCGGTGCCCGCAAAGCGTTGCGACGGCCGCCGCTGCCCCTCCTCAGGCGCCGGCCTGCCCGCCGCCAACCAGGCACAATCCTGCGCAATCGGGCACGCATCGCACTTCGGTGCCTTCGCGGTGCACACCAGCGCACCAAGCTCCATGAGCCCGACCGAAAACTCGGGACCGTTGTCCTCCGGCAGCAGGTGCGCAACCTCCTGGATTTCCTTCTTCTCCGGCACCCCCAGCGCCTGGCCGCGTTCCACACGCGCCACCACGCGACGCACATTGGTGTCCACAACCGGCACGTTCTTCCCGTAGGCGAAACACGCCACCGCCCGCGCCGTGTAGTCCCCAATGCCAGGCAGTGCCAGCAGCGCGTCCACATCGTCCGGTACAACGCCGCCATGCTTGTCGACGATCACCTGCGCGCACTCCCGCAACCTCAACGCCCGCCGTGGGTAGCCGAGGTTGGCCCAGGCGCGCAGGATGTCGTCGATACGCGCCTGCGCAAAATCGTGCGGAGTCGGCCAGCGCTCAATCCACTCCAACCAAATGGGGGCAACGCGCTCCACCTGGGTTTGGTGGCTCATGACCTCGCTGATCAGCACACCCCACGATGACGTACCCGGTTTGCGCCACGGCAAATCCCGCGCGTTGGCGCGATACCAATCAACTATCTGATTTGGGCGAATATTCTGCACAATGCGTGCCACAATAGCCGGTATGACTAATGCAACAGAGCTCCAGGCCGCTACCTCCCCGCGCGAAGTGTGGGACCTGCTTCGCGCAGGCAACGAGCGATTCGCCACCGGCAACACCGTCGCCCCGCACCGCGACGCCGAAACACTCCAGCAGCTCACCTCCGGCCAGAACCCAGCCGTATGTGTCATCGGTTGTTCTGACTCGCGCGTGCCCGTCGAGCTGCTTTTCGACGCCGGCTTCGGCGACATCTTCGTCATCCGCACCGCCGGCGGCTGCGTCGACTCAGCGGTCTCCGCATCCGTCGAGTTCGCCGTCGACGGCCTCGGCGTAGACCTCGTGCTGTTCCTGTCCCACGAAAAGTGTGGCGCTGTCGGCTCCGCAGTCCAGGCGTTCGAGTCCGGCGAGATCCCGCATGGCCTGACCCGCCTGTTCGTGGAGAAGATCGCCCCATCCATCGTCGAGGCCGAAAAGCGCGGCGAACAGGTCGAGCAAGCCCACGCCCGCCACGGCGCCGAGCACTTGGTCGCCCGCATCCCCGCCGTCGTTGCTGGCTTGAGCAAGCGCAGCATCGGTGTGGTTGGCGCGCGTTACCGTCTTTCGGACGGCCGTGTCGAGACCACCTACGAAAACTTCGGCGATTAAGTTATAAGCATGTCGAACCAGCGCCCATTGCCCCCGGAGATCTACATGCGTCGCCGCGTCGCGGCCCTCGTCATCCTCCTCGTGGTTGTGGCGTTGCTGGTCTGGGCGCTTTCCGCCATGGCCCGCAGCGGCGGATCCGGATCGGATGGGGCAACCGAAACCTCCACCGAGCAAACCGTGAACCCGACCGTGGCTACCGAGCCGACCGTCGCCGCGCCTGAGGAATCTACGTCTGAGACTGCGTCCGCATCCCCGTCCGAGGAACCTTCCAGTGTCGAGGCCGCACCGGCCCGCACTGGCGCATGCGAACTCAAGGACCTACGGATCAAGGCGTTGCCGAACCAGCCGTCCTACGCCGCAGGCACCGAGCCGGTGTTCTACATGGAAGTGGAAAACCCGACCGACACCGACTGCGTCATCGACCTTGACGAGAACATCCTGCGCTTCGAGGTGTACGACATGCGTACCAACGAGCGCATGTGGGCAGACACCGACTGCTACCAGCCCGTCGTGTCCGGCACCCAGACCTACAAGGCGGGGGAGAAGCAGGGCTACCAGGCTCGCTGGTCCGGCACCGTATCTCAGCCGGGTAAGTGTGATGACCGTCCCGCGATCGAGCCGGGGTCCTACTTCCTGCACACGGTCATCGGCGACAATGCTTCGGAAGCAGCCCCCTTCAACATCACCTAGTTTCTTGTAGTTATTTAGCTAACAGCGCGATCGCCTCCCCGAGCGTAGAGACCTGACTGACCCGCATTCCCTCGACCGGTTCGAGTTCTCCGCTGGGCACGATCGCGTTTTCGTATCCCAACCTCGCCGCCTCCTGCAGGCGGCGTCCGAGGTTAGGCACCCTTCGTAGTTCACCCGCGAGGCCCACTTCGCCGATGACCACAGTCTTCGGCGGCAGCGGTGTTTCGTGCAGGCTCGACCATGTAGCCAGCGCGACCGCAAGATCCGTTGCTGTTTCGGTGATCTTCACACCGCCAACGGTTGCTACGTACGCGTCCTTGTCATTCGTGCGCTGCCCGCAGCGTGCCTGCAGGACAGCGAGCACCATCGGCACCCTGTTGAAATCCAAGCCCGTGACCACGCGTCGCGGGCTCTTATTCACCGGATCGACGGTAAGTGCCTGGACTTCCGCCAGCATCGGCCGGACGCCATCCATCGCCACCGTGACCGCAGAACCGTCCGGAGTCTTCCCACGGTGAGAGAGGAACAGCCCCGATGGGTCCGGTACCTCCCGGATGCCACCAGCGGTCTGCTCGAAGCACCCCACCTCGTCCGTCGCCCCGAAGCGATTCTTCATGCCACGCAGCATGCGTAACGACGACTGCCTGTCACCCTCAAAGTTCAACACCACATCCACCAGGTGCTCGAGCACGCGCGGGCCGGCCACGTTGCCGTCCTTAGTCACATGCCCCACCAGGATGATCGGCAGGTTCGTCGTCTTCGCCAGTGTGGTCAGCGCAGCCGTTACTGCGCGGGACTGTGCCACCCCACCCGCAACACCTTCCACACCCGCGGCGTGCATGGTCTGCACCGAATCCACAATGAGCAACGAGGGGTTGACCTGCTGGACGTGGCCAAACACCACGTCGAGGTTCGACTCCGCCGCCAAGTACAGCGTGTCTTTCAACGCATCGGTGCGTTCAGCACGGGCACGGACCTGGCCTGCAGATTCCTCAGCAGTCACGTATAGCGCCTTGCGGCCATCCATCGCCGCCCACCGGGATGCCACCTCAAGCAACAGCGTCGATTTACCCACGCCCGGCTCACCGGCCATCAGCACCACCGACCCCGGCACGACACCGGAACCCAACACCCGGTCGAGTTCCCGGATGCCAGAGGGCAACGTGCGCGTCGCAGTCGCGTTCACCTTCGTGATCGGGGTCGCGGGCGACGTCGGTGTCAGCGCAGACGTCTTCACCGGACCTACGGAAACCGCAGCCGGCGCTTCTTCTTGCAACGTGCCCCACGACCCGCACTCAGGGCAGCGACCGAGCCACTTCGGGGAAGAGTAGCCGCATTCGGAGCACGTGTGGATCACGCGAGGTTTCTTAGCCATGTGCGACACCGTATAACACGCACACGACACGGAGCCTGCAAGTGTTCGAAAAGTGTTCGAAAATGAAAAGGCCGCTGGTTAACCCAGCGGCATGTGTTCGTCGATAAGCGAAAAGCTCTTAGTGCTTCGCGCCAGTCTCGCGGTCAACCTGGCCCGAAACGAGGTGCGGTGCAGACACGGTAGCCACAACGTCGATGGAGCCGGTGTCAAAGTTGAACGTGACCGGGACGTTGCCGCCGTACGCGAAATCGTCGTTAGCCAGCGAGGTAGCGGTGTAGCTGATGCAGTTCGCGTCATCCTGCGGCAGGCGCTCGAGGCCCTCGGCGGAATCAGCAACCAACACGCAGTTGTACTTAATCGTGTTGTTGTTTGCGATCTTGACGGTGTTGCCACCAGCGGTGACGGACTTCAACGTGTGATCCGTCATGGAGGTGTCCTGGTTCGTCGCGGTGAACTTGAGGGCAGCCTTGCCGTCCTCAGCCAAGACGACGGTGACATCCTGCACAGCAACTTCGCCGTTCTCGGTTGCGGCGCTGGCACCATCCACAGCAGCGACCTGGTTCGAGGTCTGAGTAATCTGGCCAGCGGAGCAGCCAACAAGGGCCAAGGATGCGCAGCCAGCGGCAGCGATAACGGCTACCTGCTTCAGGGACTTCACGTGGGGTCCTCCATAGTCAAACGGTTTCGAAGGTTATTCTCTGGAATACTTTAGCGCCTAGACAGCAACTTTTCCCATTTTATCCCCTATTCGGAGCTTTGAAGGCGGTGGTAGGGTTGTGGGGTCAAAACTTCGCCGGGAGCACCAAGGAGCGTTTATGGAATTCAAGGTCGGAGAAGTGGTCGTTTACCCGCACCACGGCGCGGCGCGTATCGCCGACATCGAAGAGCGTGAGATGCGCGGCGAGAAGCTGGACTTCTTGGTGCTGCAGATTCTCCACTCAGACCTTGAGGTTCGCGTGCCCGTAAAGAACTCCGAGCTTGTCGGTGTGCGTGACGTAGTCAACGAGGAGGGCCTGCAGAAGGTGTTCTCCGTGCTGCGTGAGACGGATGTTGAGGAGGCCGGCAACTGGTCTCGTCGCTACAAGGCGAACCAGGAGCGCCTTGCCTCCGGCGACATTAATAAGGTGGCCGAGGTTGTACGTGACCTGTGGCGCCGTGACCAGGGAAAGGGTCTTTCTGCTGGTGAGAAGCGCATGCTTGGCAAGGCCCGCCAGATTCTCGTCGGTGAGCTCGCGCTTGCAGAGCCCGTCGATGAGAAGAAGGTCGAGGAGATGGAAGCCGAGATCCAGAAGATTATCGACGAGCAGGTCAAGGCCGGTATCTCCGAGGCGCCGGGCGATATTGACGCCGAAGATGATGTTGACCTCGACGAGCTTTCTTTCGACGACGAGTAAGACGAGCCCTTGGACCGCCGTGTCGTAGCGGTTGTTGCCGCAGCAGGTCAGGGCACCCGGCTGGGCGCTGAGGTGCCAAAGGCGTACGTCCCGTTGCGCGGGCGCACGCTTTTGGAGCGTTCCGTCACCGCGATGGAAACCTCCGAGATTGTGGACCAGGTGGTCGTCGTCATCAGCCCTGCCATGGAGGAGCACGCCCGTCAGTGCCTGCGGGGGCACGACGTGCAGTTTGTGCATGGCGGTGCGGAGCGCGCGGACTCCATCTACGCAGCGCTCGAAGCAATTTCGCTTGACGACGCCTGCGTGCTCGTCCACGACGCCGCCCGCGCCCTCACCCCTCCCGGCATGATTGCCCGCGTGGCCCGTGCCGTGCTCGATGGCGCGCCCGCGGTGGTGCCGGTTGTACCTGTCGCGGACACCATTAAACAGGTCAGTGGGGGTGCGGTGGATGCGGTGGAGGCGACGCTGGACCGCAGCCGTTTGCGGGCCGCACAGACACCGCAAGGCTTTGACCTGCGCCAATTGCGTGCCGCCAACCGTGCTTACCTTGAGCAGTCGCCCGAGTTCGTGGCAACTGATGACGCGTCTCTAATGGAGTGGTACGGCGCCCCCGTCACCACTGTTCAGGGCGATCCGATGGCGTTCAAGATTACCACCCCGATCGATCTTCGCCTGGCGAAAAGCATTACCGATGAGGCCGAGCCGACCGTGTTCGAGATCCCCGGCAACTAGCTAGAGTGTTCGAACGAATTATCTAAAAAGTTTCGAAAAACCCTTGCATTGTCGCGGTGGTGGCATGTATGTTCGATTGAAAGATCGAAAGGGGGGACAATGTCTACCGGATACTTCGCAACAGAACGTCAGGGCGACCAGGTCAGTGTTGCAGGTCAAGCGATGCGAGACGCGGAATACAGTATCTTTCACGCTTACGCTGAGCCCGGTGCGATTATCGACGACTTCGAACTGGTAAGCCAGCGCATCGCAAGCGCCGCCGGCCGTACCGTGAGCTGGGCTGAAAGCGGAATTCTTGGGTATAGCGTCTTGGCAGACCTGCCGAAACTACGCCAAATGCAGGCTGATATGCGACGGCTAGATATCACGCGCCTTAGCGCAATCGAGACCGTGCTAAACCGGTTGAACGATCTCGCCACACCCGAAGTGTTGGCTGAGTTCGACGACTACCTAGTCAAGGTGTTCACGCCGCGTTCCGCCGGGATGGAGTTGCCATCGGCGACGTCGCTAAAGCGCCGCCTGCGTGATCGGATTAAGCAAGTCGATGCGAAGTTGGCACCAAGCCCGAAGAAAACGAAAGCTCGCAAGAAAGCAAAAGATGCGCCATTCGGCACCTGCCAAGGCGTGTTCTATGGCCAAGACGACGGGGACGCCGGTCTGAATATCTCTGGCGACTCGGCAACGATTGGCCTGATGGATATGTATGTCGGTGCCGTCGCGAAGGAACACAAGCTCAGTCGTGACGATGCGCTGCAGATGATCCTCACCGGCCAGCAGCACTCGTCGATTCAGTTGGTGCTGCACGTGTTTTCGCCGAAGACCCCAGGCGCCGGCTACTTCGTTCCCGGCTTCGGCTGGTCGGGGGCAGACGGCACGGAAGTCATCGACGCGCTCAAAGAAACCGCCAAGGTGAAGGTCATCGACCTCGACGAGGCTGAACATGCCGAGACTGACGCCTATGTGCCCACCGAAGCAATGAAGGCGTTCGTGCAAACCCGCGACGGTACCTGCCGTTGGCCGGGTTGCAACGTTGCCGCGAAGCGCTGCCAGCTCGACCACCGCATTCCCTACGGCAACGGCGGCAAAACGACGCCGTCGAACCTGTTCTGTCTGTGCCAGCGTCACCACAACATCAAGACGGACCGCCGCGCTACCTATGTGGTCGATCACGTCACGGGCGAAGTCGTCTGGCTTTTCGATGACGGCACCTTCCAGGTCAGCGAACCCGACGGCTTGATCGTCGAGTATCTCGCCGAAGGTGAAAACCCGCGGTGGAAGTCCACTCTGGAACAGCGTCGGAAGCGGCGCCGCGACAGTGCGGAGTTCAACGCCCGGTGTCACTCGGCGGTGGAGCAGTACGAAAAGGACTACGACTGGGAAGCCTGCGTGGAAACGATCACCACGCTGGAGGATAAGTTTGGCCGCAAGTTCGAGTATGCGCCGGAGAAGATGCCGGAGATTACGCCGGAACTCCTCGCCTCGCTGAAGAGACACCTGCGCGACCTCGAACTGGAGCGCGAGGGCTTCGAAGAATGCGACTCGGCGTCCCCGGAGTGGGTAGTGTTCAGTCCATGACGAATCTGCGAGTTGGTACTGCCTTCGATGCCCATCAGATCCAGGCCGGGAAGGAGTGCTGGATCGCCGGAATTCTGCACGAGGGCCAGGATGGTTGCGAAGGTCATTCAGATGGCGATGTTGTCAGCCACGCGATCGTGGACGCGGTGCTGTCGGCGGCGGGCCTTGGGGATCTCGGCTCGTTCGTCGGGGTCGGCCGCCCGGAGTATGACGGGGTCCGAGGGGTGCAGTTGCTCGAGGAGCTCCGTGCGCTTGTAGACGACCACGGCCACACCGTCGTCAATGTTTCTGCACAAATGATTGGGCAGACCCCGAAGATGGGCCCGGTGCGTGAGGAGGCAGAGCGGGTGTTGTCGCAGGCTTTGGGTGCTCCGGTATCGGTGTCGGCGACGACGACGGACCACATGGGGTTCACTGGTTCGGGTGAGGGCCGGGCGGCGATTGCCACTGCGTTGGTGGAATTGAACGGCAACGTAGGATAAACGGCGTGAATCAACGTATTTTCGACACCAAGACCCGCACGCTGCGAGACTTCGAGCCGGTGAATCCTGGCCACGTTTCGATTTATCTGTGTGGCGCCACTCCGCAGGCGAAGCCGCATATTGGCCACCTGCGTTCGGGTGTTGCGTTCGATATTGTTCGTCGCTGGTTTGCGGCGAAGGGCAACGACGTCGCGTTTGTGCGCAACGTTACGGATATTGACGACAAGATTCTCGCCAAGGCAGACGAACACAATCGCCCCTGGTGGGAGTGGGTGTCCACGTACGAGCGTGAGTTCACCCGTGCGTACGACACGCTTGGTGTGTTGCCGCCGTCGGTGGAGCCGCGGGCGACTGGGCATGTGACGCAGATGGTCGATTACATGCAGCGCCTGATTGATAACGGCTACGCCTATGCAGCGGACGGTTCGGTGTACTTCGACGTCGACGCTTGGGTGAAGGCGGGCGGCGATTACGGCTCGATTTCCGGCAACAAGGTTGAGGAGATGGAGCAGGGGGAGACGTCGAACGCGGGCAAGCGTGGCGCACGTGATTTCGCGTTGTGGAAGGCGGCGAAGCCGGGTGAGCCGAGTTGGCCGACCCCGTGGGGCGATGGGCGTCCGGGGTGGCACTTGGAGTGCTCGGCGATGTCCACGTGGTACCTGGGTGGCACGTTTGACATCCACGGTGGTGGCCTTGACCTGCAGTTCCCGCACCACGAGAACGAGCAGGCGCAGTCGCATGCGGCGGGCGATGATTTCGCGCAGTACTGGATGCACAACCACTGGGTGACCATGGCTGGCGAGAAGATGTCGAAGAGCCTGGGCAATGTGCTCTCCATTGACAACATGCTGGAGGAGGTGCGCCCGGTGGAGTTGCGTTACTACCTCGGGTCGGCGCATTACCGCAGCGTGTTGGAGTATTCGCCGGAGGCGCTCAAGGAAGCTGCGGCCGGCTTTAGGCGCATTGAGGAGTTTGTGAAGCGCGCTGGTATGCCGGAGCCGTCGACGTGGACTGAGGCATTTGAGCAGGCGCTTAGCGACGACTTCGCCGTCCCGAAAGCCCTCGCAGAAATCCACAACCTTGTGCGCGAGGGCAATAAGGCAGCCGATCCGGCCCCGATCGCGGCGCAGGTGCGTGCGATGGCGGCGGTGTTGGGTGTTGATCCGGGGGCGTGGCCGTCGTCGTCAAGCAATGGCAATAGCAAGGCATTAGACGTGCTGGTGGAAGCTGAACTGGAACGCCGTGCGACCGCGCGTGCGGAGAAGGATTGGGCCACGGCGGACGAGGTGCGCGACCGGTTGGCGCGTGCGGGAATTGAAGTGACCGACACGGCCGAGGGGCCGCAGTGGCAGGTAAAGGAGTAGACGATGGCGAAACCGTATCAGCGTCGTGACGTACAGAAGAAGAACAAAAAGGGTCCGACGAAGGGCTCTGGCGGGCAGCGTCGCCGTGGACTGAAGGGCAAGGGTGCGACGCCGAAGGCTGAGGATCGCGTCTACCACGCGGCGCATAAGCGCAAGTTGGAGCAGAAGCGCCGCGCGCAGGGCCGGCACGATCGTGAGGTGGCGGATCTGGTGGTGGGCCGCAACCCGGTCATTGAGTGTCTGAAGGCGAAGGTGCCGTCGGAGGCGTTGTTCGTCGCGCAGGGCACCGGCCACGATGATCGTCTGAGCGAGGCCGTTGCGCTGGCGAACAGCAAGAACATTCCGGTGCAGGAAGTGCCGCGTCAGCAGTTGGATGCGATGACCGGTAACGGCCTGCACCAGGGCATCGGACTGAAGATCCAGCCGTACAAGTACGCTGACCTGGATGACCTGCTGGAGTCGGTGGATGGCCCCGGCATGTTTGTGGTGCTGGACAACATTACGGATCCGCGCAATCTTGGTGCGGTGATTCGTTCGACTGCGGCGTTCGGTGGTAACGGCGTGATCATCCCGGAACGGCGTTCGGCGCAGGTCACGGGTGTGGCGTGGCGGACGTCGGCGGGTACGGCGGCGCAGTTGCCGGTGGCGCGCGTGACCAACGTGACTCGCACGGTGAAGAAGTTCCAGGACAACGGCTACACGGTCGTCGGCCTGGATGCGGGCGGCGAGCACACCCTGGACACGTTTGACCAGGCCACGGGCCCGGTAGTGATCGTGGTTGGCTCCGAAGGCAAGGGCATTTCACGCCTGGTGCGCGAGAACTGCGACGTGATCATGTCGGTGCCGATGACGGATTGGGTGGAGTCCCTCAACGCGTCGGTGGCGGCGGGCGTGGTGCTTAGCGAGTTCGCTCGTCAAAGAAGAATCGCTGAATAACCTCACCGCCGGTGATGTCGTCGGTGCCGGGCCCAAGCCGCGGGTCGAGCGGTTTGGCTACCGGCACCATGTGGCCGAAGCCGTCGATGGTGATGAGGCGGACGGGGGCGGGGCCGTGCCAGTCGTCGATACGCAGGGCACCGCTTGTCGACGACCCCCGCCACCCACACGAGTTGAGTTCCGCAAAGAACTGCGCAGAGTTGATTGCGGAACGGGTCTGGCCACGGTTGTTGCCGCCGATCCCGGCTTCGCCGCCGTTGTAGGGGACGAGCGGGTCGGCGGTGCCTTGGACGGAAACGAGCGGGGTGGGCTGATA
Organism: Corynebacterium sp. HMSC05C01; assembly: GCF_001807155.1. Taxonomy (NCBI): domain Bacteria; kingdom Bacillati; phylum Actinomycetota; class Actinomycetes; order Mycobacteriales; family Corynebacteriaceae; genus Corynebacterium; species Corynebacterium sp. HMSC05C01. Next base: position 107,482 of record NZ_KV787956.1, read on the forward strand.
ATCGGAAGTGCCAACACACGTGTTGGATTCGACGGGCATGGAGGCGCCGAAGGTGGCGGCGCCGTCGAGGAGGCCGGGGGCGTCGAAAAGGAGGCGCATGACCATTTGGCCGCCGTTGGAAAAGCCGATGCCGATCACGCGACGCGGGGCGTGGTGTGCGATGACCTTCCGTAGGAATCCGACGTCGTCGATGTTCAGGCGGCGTGCCGACTCGTTGAAACCGGTGCGCAGGTCGTTGAAGTGGTGCTCCACACCGTCCGGGTAGGCCACGGTCGCGCCGAGGGCTTCAAAGGTGCGATCCGTGAAGTTGCGCATCACGTTGCCGGATTGGCGCGAGCCGTGCAGCACCAGCAGGAGCGTGTCGGGGTCGCCTTCGACGGCGGTCCAGGTGCGAGTGCGTCCCTGGTGCTCTAGCGAGAGGCGTTCCATGCTTCCCTTTCGTCGGCGAGTTCCGCCAAGAGCTCAGCCATGGCGTCAACATCTGCGACGCGACGCGACGCCAGCGAGGGTTTGTCGCCGACCTTTACCGCCAGGTCGGTGGGGCCGAGGGCGGCGATGGCGGTTTCGTCGGTGTCGTCGTCACCCGCGAACAGGGTGGCGGCGAAGTCACGTTTGTATTCGGCGAGCCAGGTGCCCTTCGTGATATCCACGGCCGAAAACTCCACCACATTGTGTCCCAGTGTGATCTTTCGGGCGGGCAGGGCCGCGGCGGCGTCGAGCATGTCCTGGGCCGCCTGCTTATCCGCGACCGGCGCCACGTGCAACACCCGCTGATACGGCTTCACCTCCACATAGGCGGGCGGCATGGCGATGTCGCGCAGTTGGCGTTCGATGTCGACGAGGTGGGCGCGGGAGTCGTCGTCAAGCGTGGGCCCGGGCTCGGCACCGTGGGAGCCGACGAGGGTGACATTGAGGCCGGAAGGCAGGACCTGGCGCAGACCGTCGAGGTGGCGGCCGGACAGGATTGCAACCTCGGTGCCGGGGAGAGCAGCAAGGCGACGGATCGCGTCCTCGGCCGCCGGATGCATTGTGACCGCGTAGGGGTCGGGGTTGAGTTCAGCAAGCGTGCCGTCGAAGTCGAGGCACACCAACAACGTTTCTGCCTGAGCAATCACCATGTGCGCAGTTTAACGGCCGGGGCATCCACGGCGTCACTGAGCAGGGTGAGCACAAGGTCGGTGTCGGTTGGGCGGGTGACGGTGAACTCGGAGTCGTCGTGAAGCAGTGGCGCCAACTGGTCGTGCATGTGGCGGGCCCAGCCGGAGCAGTCGCCCGGGTCGCCGACCGTCACGTCGTGGAGGCGCACAGTGTCGTCGCCTTCAAACTCGCCGGACACTTCAGCGCAGCCGGTGGTACCGGAAAACGACGAACCCGAAAAGGTGACGGATGCGCCGCCGGTATTGCGCGCGACGGGCGCCTCTGGGTCGGTGTACACGCCAACGACGTGCCACTGCTGCGGGCTCGAACACGCCGCGAGCAGCATCACCGGGGCGAGCAGCAGCGCGCGCTTCACAACGCCTCCAAGAAGTCCTGCGCCCAGCGGGTCACGTCGTGTTCCATGACCCAGTCGTGCATCGCCCGCATGCGTGCCGGGTCGGGGTCGGTTGCGGCCACAATCGCGGCCTTGACGGACCCCAGGTCGAACGGGTTGCACAGGTAGGCCTGGTTGAGTTCGACTGCAGCGCCTGCGAACTCGGAAAGCACAAGCGCGCCGTCGCCCTTCGGGTGTGCGGCGACGTATTCTTTGGCCACGAGGTTCATGCCGTCCTTAAACGGCGTGACCAGCATGATGTCGGCCGCCGCATAAAAGGTACCCAGCTTGTTTTTGGGCACTCCGCGGTGGATGTAATGCACGACCGGGCGGCCGACCTGGCCGAAGCGGCCGTTGATACGCCCGATCGCCTGCTCAACTTCCGTGCGGGTCTTGCGGTAGTGCTCGATGCGTTCACGCGACGGCGTAGCCAACTGCACCACGGCAATATCGTCGAGTTCGCCTTCCTCCAGCAGTTCCTCGACCGCCAGCAGTCGCTGCAGGATGCCCTTGGTGTAATCCATCCGATCCACGCCCAGCAGCACGTGCTTCGGGTTGCCGAGCGAATTGCGCAGTGTGCGTATCGACGACTCCGTCGCCGCCTGCACCTCATCCGCATCAATAGAAATGGGGAAGGTGCCAGTACGAATATCGGTGGTGAGCAGGCGGAAGTTCTCTTCGTCCGTGGTGCGCTGAAAACCGATCAGGTCGCAGCCGGACAGGCCGGAGAGGATCTCGTCGCGCCACGGCAACTGCTGGAACAGCGCCGGAGCCGGGAACGGGATGTGCAGGAAGAAGCCGATGGTTAAGTCGGGGCGTAGTTCGCGCAGCATCCCCGGTACGAGCTGAAGCTGGTAGTCCTGCACCCACACCGTGGCGTTTTTGCCAGCGGCTTTGGCGGTCGCCCGCGCAAACTTTTCGTTGACGGCGACGTAGCGCTCCCACCACTCCTGCCTGTACTCGGGGGTGACGATGAGGTCGTGGTACAGCGGCCACAATGTGGAGTTGGAAAAGCCCTCGTAGAAGCCCTCGAAGTCGTCCTGGTCCAAGCACACGGGGACCAGCGAGATGCCGTTGAACTCAAACGGTTCGAGTTCTGCGCTGGTATCGCCAGGCCATCCCACCCAGCAGCCCCCACGGGAGCGCAGTACCGGTGCGAGGGCTGCGACTAAACCGCCAGGGGAGACCTCGTAATGGTCGCCCACCTTGTCTACAGGCAGGCGGTTGGCCACGACGAGGAACTCGTTGCTACCCATTAGGCCTTCTTGGCGGTCTTCTTCGTCGACTTTTTAGCAGTCTTCTTGGCAGCCTTCTTCACTGCCTTCTTGGTGGACTTTTTCTTCGTCGCCTTCTTCTTGGTGGCCTTCTTCTTGGACGCCTTCTTCTTCGTGGCCTTCTTCTTGGTGGCCTTCTTCGGCGCTTCCTCTTCCGCTGCTTGCTCCAGGTCCTCGACGTAGCGCTTGTACACGAAGCCCTGCGGGGTGACACCCAGCATGGACATGAGCGTTACGCCGTCCAGGAAGTCCTCAGCGTAAGTGGCCACGATCCGACGGGCGCCCGACGCAGTTTGCTCCTCAACGGCATGCGTTTGTTCGGCGGTGGGGCGCGAATCGGTGATCTTAGGTGGCACTTGGGGGTTCCTCCTTGCAAGAACGACAGCTAAAGCCCCATCATTCTACGCCACCTGCTTAACGACGGCGCCGTACCCGACGAATCTGCTGGAAAGTCAGCCGGCCAGCGCGCCTAAACGCCTCGTACGGCACGTAGAGCTGTGGGGCACGGATGCGGCGGGCCAGCCACTCGCCGAACACCACACCGCCGGCTAGGGCGAGGCAGGTGCCGATCGCGGTCAGTAGGTTCATCATGCCGAGCAGGAGCTGCTCGTTCATCAGTGCGTACATGCCGCGGTAGATCCACGAACCGGGCAGGAACGGGGTCACGCCGGCGACAGCAGTGATCACCGGGTTGATCAGGAAGCGACGGGAAATGAGACCGCCGGCCAAGCCGACGGCGACCGCACACGCCGCGATAGCCAACAGTCGGCCAGCGCCGAGCGGAGTGAGCACGATGTAGAAGATGAATGAACCTGTCGCTGCGGTGACGAAGGACAGCAGCACAGCGGCTCGTTCCGCAAAGCAACACACCGCAAAGGCAGCGGCCGCCATCGCACCACCGAAGGTGGTCAGCCACACGTTGTTGTACGCCGCATCAGCTGGGAGCACCTCGACTGGTGGCAGTGGCATCCCGACCAGCTCGGAAACCTGCACGCCAGCGGCGACGCCTGCGACGATGCCGCCGGTGCCCAACATGGCTTGGAAGAAGCGGGCGGAGGCGTTGACCATGGAGCCGGTGACGCCGTCGAGAAGCGATTGCACCAGCGTCAAACCTGCAAGCAGGACGATGATGCCTGTTGCGATCAGCTGACTGGGGTTGATCGTGTGCCCGATCGAGGCGGAAAAGTCATAGGCGATTGCAGCGGGCAGCGTGGCGACGAACCCACCAATCACATTGTGAAAAAACCCGGGCAACCCGCCACGGGAGAGCAACTTGGAAAACCCCATGATGAGAAACGCGGTCAGGCCGCCGAAGAACATGAGCAGCAAATCGCCGCCGAGCAGCATGGCGACGAAGAAACCCATCACAGTCCAGCCGGCCAAGTTGCGGGTGTTGCGGTAGGGGATGGGGGCGTTGTCGATCTCGTCGAGAATCTTCTCCGCTATCTCAGGCGGTGTTGCGCCTGAGCGGATCGAGCGGATCAGGCGGTCCACTTCCTGCAGTTTGTGGTAGTTCTCGCTGATCATGGTGACCACGCGGAACACGTTGACTGGGGTGCGGTGGTCCACACCGATGATGGTGTTCAACGTAATCGTGTTCACCGTGATGGATACGTGCACGTAGTGCAGGCCGTACGACGAACACACGGTGTGGATCTGCTTGATCGCATCCGCAGATGTTGTTGCGTTTGCGATGAGGATCTCGCCGATGCGGGCGGCGATGTTCATCACCGCGGCGACCTCTGTCGGGTCGGTCAGGTTGATCGGGGCGAGGACGGATGGGGGAGGAGAGGTGCGGGCAGCGTCGATCGTCGCTAAGCGTTGGCGCGAACCTCTGAGCTTTCCCCACAATCTCTTTTCCACACAGGCCACACTATCGGCTTGGCGGTTTTCGCGCGACCATGGGCTATGTGTAAGATCTAGCGCGTTGCTGGAGTGGCGCAATCGGTAGCGCAACGCACTTGTAATGCGTAGGTTGCGAGTTCAAGTCTCGTCTCCAGCTCGTGGGTCCCCTCGTCGATACGTATCGGCGAGGGGGCATTTTCTTTGGCGAACAAAGATCGACTTGCTCAACCTTGGGCAGCAAGTACACAGGCGACGTACAGCGTTGTGTTGTTTAATCGTGGCAAGTGCATGATTGCCGCAAAAATTAAGGAGAACACAAACCATGGCTGACTCGCAGAACCTCAAGGTGCTGGTTGTTGATGATGAGCCGAACATCGTCGAACTGTTGACGGTGTCTCTGAAGTTCCAGGGTTTTGATGTGGAGACCGCCAACTCTGGTGCGGAAGCCCTCGAGCTGGCGCGCACCTCCCGCCCGGATGCGTACATCCTGGACGTGATGATGCCGGAGATGGACGGCTTTGAGCTGCTCAGCAAGCTACGAGCAGAAGGACTTGACAGTCCGGTGCTGTTCCTGACAGCAAAGGATGCCGTGGAGGACCGTATCCACGGCCTGACCATTGGCGCGGATGATTACGTGACCAAGCCGTTCTCGCTCGAAGAGGTGATCACGCGCCTGCGTGTGATCCTGCGGCGCGGCAACGTGGTGGACGATTCGAACCAGGATTCCACCTTGCGTTATGCGGACTTAACGCTTAACGACGACACCCACGAGGTCACCAAAGCCGGCGAGATCGTCGAGCTCTCCCCGACGGAGTTCAACCTGCTGCGCTACCTGATGCTCAACGCTGAGGTGGTCGTGTCCAAGGCGAAGATCCTGGACAACGTGTGGCACTACGACTTCGGCGGCGACGGCAACGTGGTCGAGTCCTACATTTCCTACCTGCGCCGCAAGGTAGACACGGGCGATGTGCCGCTGATCCACACGGTCCGTGGTGTCGGTTACGTGCTGCGCACCCCACGCCAGTAGGCCTTTCGCAACGTTATGGCGTATTCCTTATTTACGGGGCCGACAAAGAAGCCACTGAAGCGGCAACTTGTCACCACCGTGATGGTCATCTCCGTGATCGGTACGACACTGAGTTCCGTGCTGATCTACTTCCTCATGCGCAACCTGCTGCTGGACCGTGCAGACGACCAGCTGCGGGAAGGCTTGGATACGTGGGCGCACCAGGGGCCGGTGTGGCAGTTCAACCCTTGGAACCTGCCGAGTGAGTTCACCCAATCCAGGCTGTACCCGGACCGGGGCGTGATGGTGTCGCGCCCGGGGGAGGTCAACTCGCCAGATTGGAGCCAGATCAAAACGACTGACTTCGGACAGTTGGTCACGATCACTTCTGATCTCAGCGACCCAAATACGACGACTGTGAAGCGCTGGCGTGCCATTGCCACGGAGCAGTCCGACGGCTCCGTCCAGTATGTGGCGAAGTCGCTGGAGTCGGAGTACCGGATGTTGCGCTCCCTGGCACAGATTGAGGCGCTGGTTGGGGCTCTGGTGCTCGTCGGCATTGGCATTGCAAGTAACTACTTCGTGGCACGTGCGTTGGCTCCGTTAAAGATTGTGGAAAACACCGCTCTGGCGATCGCCGGAGGCGATACCGACAGGCGAGTGCCCGCTTGGCCACGTGAGACAGAAGTGGGCAGTCTGTCGTTTGCCATGAACACCATGGTGAGCCGCTTGCAAGAATCGCTGGAAAATGCGAAAACGCAGGAAGAGCAGATGCGCCGCTTCGTTGGCGATGCTTCACACGAACTGCGTACACCGCTCACCAGCGTGCGTGGATACACCGAGCTGTACCGCAAGGGCATGGTGGATGACCCGCAAATGGTGCTGAGCAAGATCGATGAAGAGTCCGCGCGTATGCAGCTGCTCGTCGAGGACCTGCTGGCGCTAACCCGTGCGGAGGGTTCCCGCCTGGAGAAGCAGGAGGTGGATGTGCTCGAGCTTGCGCTTTCGGTGAAGGACTCGATGCACGCCGCCTACCCAGAGCGGGTGGTGGACGTGGTCAAGGACACCCCAGACGTCCCTGTCGTGGTGGGGGATCCCGGCCGGCTGCGCCAGGTAGTGGTCAACTTGGTCACTAACGCCTTTAAGCACGCGGGTCCGGATGCAGAGGTGACCATCACGATCCGGCACAACCTGGACCGTGTGGTCCTCGACATTGCGGATAATGGCTGCGGCATGGAACAGAAGGACGCCGAGCATATTTTCGAGCGCTTCTACCGCGCGGATGCGTCGCGCAACCGCAGCTCGGGCGGAGGCTCGGGTCTGGGGCTGGCGATTACCAAGTCGCTGATCGAGGCCCACGGCGGCACCGTGGTTGTCGATACGGCGCCGGGCGAGGGCTCGACGTTTACTATTTCGCTTCCAGCTGCTTAATGCCTTCGCGGATGGTGTCGGCGGCGGCGTCCATCTTGGCGGCGTCGGTTTCGTCGGCACGCATTGCGCTGGCCAGCGAGTAGCCGGACATGTCGTTGGCGGGGAAGACGTGGATGTGGGCGTGGGGGACCTCGAATCCTGCGATGAGGTAGCCCGCGCGCTGCGCATCAAACTTATCGACGATCACCCGTCCGACCTTCTGCGCCACCTCATTCATGTGCGCCCACAGGTCCGCCGGGATGTCGGTCCACTTGTCAATCTCTTCGATGGGAACGACCAGCGTGTGGCCGTACGCGACCGGTTCGATGGTGAGGAAGGCTGCGACCTTGTCGTCCTGGTACACAATTCGGCCCGGGATGTCGCCTGCAATAATTTTGCTGAATACAGTGCTCATAGTCTCCGACGCTACCGGTAAGTTGGATCGCATGCGCATCCTTGTCATCGGTTCGGGCGGCCGGGAACACGCCCTTCTCCATGCAATGCACGGCAATGAGCTCACTGTCGCGCCGGGTAACGCGGGTATGTCCCGCCTGGCCACGGTGCGTCCGCTCGACGTGTCGTCCCCAGTAGATATTGTGTCGCTCGCCCGTGAGATCGACGCGGAACTCGTGGTCATTGGACCTGAGGTGCCGTTGGTTGCGGGTGCAGCCGACGCGTTGATCGACGCCGGCTTCCCCGTCTTCGGACCAACGAAGGCGGCCGCGCAGCTTGAGGGCTCGAAGGCGTTTGCCAAGGAAGTCATGGCGGCAGCTGGTGTGAAGACGGCGACGGCGACCCGCGTGGAATCCGCCGACACCATCGAGGCAGCCCTCGACGAGTACGGCCCGCGCTACGTGGTCAAAGACGACGGCCTTGCCGGCGGCAAGGGTGTTGTGGTCACCGAGGACCGCGCCGAAGCCAAGGCGCACGCAGAGGCTGTCATCGCAGCTGGCAACCCGGTGTTGTTCGAGTCCTTCCTTGAAGGCCCGGAGGTGTCGCTGTTCTGCCTCGTCGACGGCGAAACGGTCGTGCCGCTGTTGCCCGCTCAGGATCACAAGCGGGCCTACGACAACGACGAGGGCCCGAACACCGGCGGCATGGGTGCGTATGCCCCGCTGCCGTGGTTGCCGGAGAATGGGGTGCAGGTGCTTGTCGACGACATCGCCCGCCCCGTAGCCACCGAAATGGTCAACCGTGGCATCCCGTACCAAGGCCTGCTCTACATCGGTGCCGCGTGGGGCCCGGAAGGCCCGGCGGTTGTGGAGTTCAACGCCCGCTTCGGCGACCCGGAAACCCAGGCTGTGCTGTCGTTGTTGGAGACCCCGCTGGCGGACGTGCTGCTGGCTGTCGCACAAGGTCGCTTGAGTGAGATCGAGCCGCTGCAGTGGCGTGACGGGTTCGCCGCCATGGTGGTGCTGGCTGCCGAGGGCTACCCGCAGTCCGCAAAGACCGGTGGTGTGATCACCGGCGACGCACTCGATGACCCGACGAAGGTCCTCCACGCAGGCACCAAGGAAGGGGACGGCAATTATGTGGCGTCTGGTGGCCGTGTGCTTGGCGTCGTCGGCAATGGCGCAACGCTCAAGGAGGCCGTGGACAACGCGTACCGCATCATTGAGGGCATCGAACTGCCCGGATCCTTCTACCGCAAAGACATCGCCCGCCCCGCCATCGAAGGCGCTATTTCCCTAGGATAAATGCCGTGAAACCGAATAATTCCAATGTTCTGAGCAACCGTTACGCCTCCCCGGAGATGGCCACCCTGTGGGCTCCGGAGCACAAGATCATCCTTGAGCGCCAACTGTGGATCGCAGTGCTCAAGGCCCAAAAGGAACTCGGTGTCGAGGTCGCCGAGGGCGCTATCGAGGACTACGAGAAGGTCATCGACAAGGTCGACCTGGACTCGATCGCGCAGCGCGAGAAGGTCACTCGCCACGACGTGAAGGCACGCATTGAGGAGTTCAATGCGCTGGCGGGCCACGAGGAGATCCACAAGGGGATGACCTCGCGCGACCTGACCGAAAATGTGGAGCAGCTCCAGGTCCGCAAGGCACTGGAACTGACCCGCGACAAGGCAGTCGCGCTGCTCAAGGCGGTGGGCAACCGCGCTGGCGAGTACAAGTCCCTGGTCATGGCTGGACGCTCCCACAATGTTGCGGCGCAGGCCACCACGCTGGGCAAGCGTTTCGCCTCTGCTGCCGATGAGATCCTGGTGGCCATCGAACGCATTGAGGAACTGCTGGATCGGCTCCCACTTCGCGGCATCAAGGGCCCGATGGGTACCGCGCAGGACATGCTGGATCTCATGGGTGGCGACGAGGCCAAGCTGGCACAGCTCGAGCAGGGCATCGCCGAAGGCCTCGGCTTCGACCGCGTCTTTGACTCGGTGGGCCAGGTGTACCCGCGCTCGCTCGACTTCGACGTGGTGTCCTCGCTGGTGCAGTTGGGTGCAGGCCCGTCGTCGCTGGCCACCACGATCCGCCTCATGGCCGGCAACGAGACGGTCACGGAGGGCTTCAAGGAAGGCCAGGTTGGTTCCTCGGCGATGCCGCACAAGATGAACGCACGCTCCTGCGAGCGCGTCGGCGGCTTCCAGGTCATCCTGCGTGGCTACCTCACCATGGTTGGCGACCTTGCTGGCCAGCAGTGGAACGAGGGCGACGTGTTCTGCTCCGTGGTGCGTCGCGTGGCGCTGCCGGACGCGTTCTTCGCCATTGACGGCCAGCTGGAAACCATGCTGACCGTGCTCGACGAGTTCGGCGCGTTCCCGGCCATGATCAACCGCGAGCTGGACCGCTACCTGCCATTCCTTGCCACCACCCGCATCCTCATGGCGTCGGTGCGCGCCGGCGTCGGCCGTGAGACCGCACACGAGGTGATCAAGGAAAACGCCGTCGCTATGGCGCTGGACATGCGCGAGCGCGGCGCAGAGCAGAACCTGGTGGAGCGCTTGGCTAACGACGAGCGCCTTCCGTTGGACAAGGCCGCGTTGGACGAAGCGTTGGAGGACCGCCACGCGTTCATCGGTGCAGCCGAGGCGCAGGTGGATCGTGTGCTTGCGCGCATCCAGAAGGTTGTGGATGCCCACCCGGAGGCGGCGAACTACACCCCGGGCGACATCCTCTAGGAAGAAGTAAAGGTCACCGTCGCGTCGCGGGTGCTGACCTCGACGCCGGTGCCTACTACACCCCGGTCTGCGGTGCCGGACCAGGAGGCCACATAGCCGTGCTGGGTCCCGGTGAGGTCCGGGGTGTAGCCGGTGATGGTGCTTTCGCCGCAGTATTCGGGGTTGGCGGTGTTGGCGGTGAGGGTGTCGTCGACAAGCGTGAGCTTCGGCAGCGTGACGGTGACGTCCACGGGGAACTCACCCACCGCAACCGGGGTGAACGTGACTGGGAAGCACACGAGCATGTTTGCCTGCTCGGCGCTGCGTGGAGCGCGCCGCGTTTTGGGGGCACCGACGGTGACGTCCCACTGCACGGGGACGTGGAAGCTCACATCCTCGGTGACCACGCGGGCGGTGTCGCCGAAGGACAATGTGGTGCCGTCGCGGGTTGGTTCAAACGCTGGCATGTTGCCAGCGAACTCCGAAGGGGTGCCGCACGCAGCCAAAACGAGGGGGAGTAGGACTGCAGTCGCGCGTTTGATCACGGGGAATATACTAACGCGCATGCGTCCAGAGCTTTCTGATTATGCCCATCTCGCCGGCGGCAAGGTCCGCGAAATTTACGAAGTCGATGACAACACGCTGCTGATGGTGGCATCCGACCGTATTTCGGCGTTCGATTTCTCGCTCGAGCCGGCCATTCCGGACAAGGGGCGTATCCTCACCGCAACGTCGATGTTCTTCTTCGACCTGCTCGGCGATGTCCCGAACCATCTTGCGGGGCCGATTGACGACGAGCGCATTCCCGAAGAGGTCCTCGGTCGCGCCATGGTGGTCAAGAAGCTCGACATGGTGCCCTTCGAGTGCGTTGCGCGTGGTTACCTCACCGGCTCTGGCAAGAAGGAATACGACGCCACTGGCCGCGTCTGTGGCGTGAAACTGCCGGAGGGCCTAACTGAGGCATCGAAGTTGCCTGAGCCGATTTTCACCCCGGCGACCAAGGCGGAGCAGGGCGACCACGACGAGAACGTCACCTTTGAGTTCGTGGCCAACAAGGTTGGTTCTGACCTGGCTGAGCGCCTGCGTGCGGCAACGCTGGATGTCTACACCCGTGCCGCCGAGTACGCGGAGACCAAGGGCATCATCCTGGCAGACACCAAGTTTGAGTTCGGTTTGGACGAAAACGGTGAGCTTGTGCTTGCCGACGAAGTCCTCACCCCGGATTCTTCCCGCTACTGGCCAGCCGACAGCTACGAAGAGGGCGTGGTCCAGCCGAGCTTTGACAAGCAGTACGTGCGCAACTGGCTGACAAGCTCGAAGTCCGGTTGGGACCCAGCCGATGGTGTGCAGCCGCCTGAACTGCCCGGATCCGTGGTGGAAGCCACCCGCGACCGTTACATCGAGGCCTACGAGCGCCTCAGTGGCCGACGCTTCTCTGAGTGGCCGGGGGAGCACGCGTAGGCTCTCCGGGTATGACTGCTCCGAAAGCTGCGAAGCACCCGATTACACGATCGTTCCACGGCCGCGACTTTGTCGACGACTACGAGTGGCTGCGGGACAAGGACAGCCCCGAGGTAATCAGTTACCTCGAGGCGGAAAACGCCTATACGGAGTCGAAGACTGCCGCTTGGACGGGTCTTGTCGACGACATCTACGCCGAGATCAAGTCCCGCATCAAGGAAACGGACATGTCCGTGCCGCAGCGCCAGGGCGACTGGTGGTACTACGGCCGCACCATTGAGGGCAAAAACTACGGCATTTCCTGCCGTGTGCCGACGCGTGACGAGCCGTGGACACCGCCCGAGGTCAACGACCACATGGCGGACGAGCAGGTTCTGCTGGACATCAACGAACTGGCAGAAGGCCACGAGTTCTTCTCCCTGGGTGCCTCCTCGGTGGCCACGACCGGTCGTCTGTTGGCCTACTCCTACGACACTGAAGGCGACGAGCGCTTCACGCTGCGCATTAAGAACCTTGAGACGGGCGAGCTTCTCGACGACTGCCTCGACAACATCTTCTACGGCGCCACCTGGGCCGGCGAAGAGTACCTGTTCTACGTGCGTGTGGACGACGCTTGGCGCCCCCACCAGGTCTGGCGCCACAAGGTGGGCACCCCGGCCGAAGACGACGTGCTGATCTACGAAGAGACGGACGAGAAATTCGGCGTCGGTGTGGGAGCGGACCGCGCCGAGCGGTTCCTCATGATTGTGACGTCCTCTTCGCTGACCTCGGAGTACCGGGTGCTGGATTTGGATAACCCGACCGGTGAGTTCGAGGTGCTGTGGCCGCGCGAGTCCGGCATTGAGTACCACCCGGACTACTGCGTGGTGGACGGTAAAGAGCAGTGGGTGATCACCCACAATGCCCACGGGCCGAACTTCTGTGTGGCCACCACGCCGGTCGGTGAGTTGCCGGCGCTGCGCGATTTGGACGTGCTGGTGGAGCACTCCGATTCGATGCGTATCGAGGGCATCGATACGTACCGCGACTTCATGTTCATGGGGTATCGCCGGGGAGGGATTCCGCGGTTGGCGGTGTCGTCGCTAAGCAATGGCTTCGGCGAGTTCACCGAGCTTGAGTTCTCTGAGGAGCTCTACACCGCGAGCCTCGGCGGCAACCCGGAGTGGGACGCGCCGGTGGTGCGTATCGTGTACTCCTCGTACACGCAGCCGTCGCAGGTCGTTGATTATGAGGTGGCGACCGGTGAGATGACGCTGCTGAAGGAACAGGAAGTCGAAGGCGGCTACAACGCCGACGACTACGAGGCCTTCCGCGTGTGGGCCACCGCGAAGGATGGCGCGAAGGTGCCGGTATCCGTGGTGCGTCGCAAGGGTGTCACAGGCCCTGCGCCGCTTTTGCTGTACGGCTACGGCTCGTATGAGGCGTCGATGGACCCTGGCTTCTCGGTGGCGAGGCTGTCGCTGCTGGATCGCGGCATGATCTGGGCGTGCGCCCACGTGCGCGGCGGCGGTGAGATGGGCCGCGGCTGGTACGACAACGGCAAGATGCTGCACAAGGTGAACACGTTCACCGACTTCATCGCGTGTGCCGACGCCGTAGTGGCCGAGGGGCTGACCACGCACGAGCAGATGGTCGCCGAAGGCGGTTCCGCCGGTGGCCTGCTGATGGGCGCGGTGGCGAACATGGCCCCGGAGAAGTTCGCCGGCATCCAGGCGATCGTGCCGTTCGTGGACCCGCTGACCTCCATCCTGAAACCCGAACTGCCGCTGACCGTCGGCGAGTGGGAGGAATGGGGCGACCCGTACCACGACGTCACCGTCTACGACTACATGGCTACATACGCCCCGTACGAGAACGTCAAGGCGCAGAACTACCCGGACATTCTGGCGATTACCAGCCTGAACGACACTCGTGTGCTCTACGTAGAGCCCGCGAAGTGGGTGGCAAAACTGCGCGAGGTAGCCACCGGTGGCGAGATCCTGCTCAAGACCGAAATGTCCGCAGGACACGGCGGCGTATCGGGCCGCTACGCGAAGTGGAAGCAGACCGCGTTTGAGTACGCGTGGACGTTGGTGAAGTCGGGCGCAGTCGACGAACCTGTGCGATAATCCCGGCTATGCCCGGCAGCCTGCTTGTCTCTATCTCGTCCATCTTCGACGCCACCTTGGACGACGTGACAAGCATGGTGCGCGACCTGGATAAGGAACGCGTGCCGGTGTCGCTGCTTGTGGCGCCGCATATCGACGCCACCTGGCACCTGGCCAAAGACACCACCACCAGGGGTTGGCTTGCAGAGCAGCGCGATGATCGCGCGCTGCTGCTCAACGGGTTCGACCAGGCGGTACAGGGCAGGCGCAGTGAATTTGCCACCCTCGGTGCCCACGAAGCACGGCTGCGCTTAAAGGGGGCGACCCGTCAGATGGCTGCGCTGGGCTTTGACCTGGACATGTTTGCCCCGCCGCGTTGGCGCATGTCCGAGGGCACGCTTGAGGTGATGGGGGAGTTCGGGTTTGTGGTCGCGGCGTCGACGAAGGGGATCTACCGCCTAGCACGTGGCGAGTTTTCTCAGGCCCGCAACCTGTCGGTGGGTGAGGGCTACGGTGCCGCGAAGTGGTGGCGCCGAAACGTGATCAAGGCCGCCGGGCGCGGCGCGGAGAAAGGCAACACGATCCGCCTGTCCGTGTCCGGGCGTGAGTTGGGGCAGAAGAAGGTGCGCCGCGACTTCCTCGCTGCGGCGGCTGAGGCCATCGAGGCTGGCGCAAAACCTGCCGACTACCGCGCCTTCAGGTAAGCGATCGCCCGGCACACGAGGTAGATGCCGAAAGAGATAAACGCCACGAACACGCTCACCGGCACGCCAGGGGCGAGCGAGAGCACCATGCCGCCGATCGCGGAAACCTCGGCGAACAGGATTGACAGCCATACCGCTCGTACCGGGTTGGCGGTGACTTGGGCGGCGGCCGCGCCGGGTGTGATCAGCATCGACATGACCAGCAGTGCGCCGACGATCTGTACCGACTGTGCGGAGGCAATGCCGACCAGCACCGCGAACACCAGCGCCATCGTGCGTACCGGGACACCGCACGCGGCTGCCATCACCGGATCCGCGGAGGCGAACAGTAGCGGGCGCCACAACACGACAACCGCGACGGCGACCAGCACCGTGGTTGCCGCCAACAGCATCACGTTCTGGGCGGACACACCCACGATCTGGCCCGTCAGAAGTGCCAGCGCACGGTTGGAGTTGCCGGGGTAGAGGTGGATAAACAGCACGGATAGGGCCATGCCGAAACTCATCGCCACGCCCACGGCGGAATCTTGCTGGCCTTTCAGCCCCAGCGCAGCGAGTACCAGCGCCGCCACGATCGCACCCGCGACCGCGCCGAATCCGACGTTGAGGCCGAACAACAGCGCGGCGGACGAGCCCATGAGTGCTAGCTCAGAGGTGGCGTGGACCGAAAACGACATCTGGCGCAGCACGATCAGCGGCGCCATCACGCCGGACAGGATGCCCAGAAACGCACACGCGATGAGCGTGGTCTGGACGAAGTCCTGGCCAAGCAGGTACGAGGTATCGGCGATAAACGTGCTCACAGGACCACCATCCGTCCGTCTACTTCCACAACGTCTACTCGTGTGCCGTAGAGCTCGCTAAGCACCTCCGAGCGCATTACCTCGGCCACGGGCCCGATGACGTGGCCCTCAGGTCCGATGTAGAGCACTCGGTCCACCACGTCGAGCACCGGGTTGATGGAGTGCGTCACGCACACTACGGCAGCTGGGTGCCCTGCTAAACGCTCAACAGTATCGCGTGCGCGGGCGGGGTCGAGGGAGAGCAGGGGTTCGTCGGCAAGCACAAGCTCCGGATCCTGCGCGAAGGCTTGTGCTTGGCGGATGAGCTGTTGCTGCCCACCGGAGAGGATGCCGACGCGGCGGTCGGCAAACGATTGCGCGCCGACGGAGGCAAGCTGCGCCTCGACGTCTTCTGGTTTTGTACGGTTCCCCATTGCAAGTTTGACCAGGTCACGCCCGCGAACGGGGAGGTCTTTGGGGAACATGTGTTGCTGCGGGATAAACCCGATGCGGCCGTGCACTTCCGCCGAGCCGTGCGTGAGGCGGCGGGTTCCCATGAACGTGCCCAACAGGGTGGATTTGCCCACCCCATTGGGGCCGAGCACCGCGATGAATTCGCTGCGTTCAATGGTCAGGTCGAGG
Organism: Corynebacterium sp. HMSC05C01; assembly: GCF_001807155.1. Lineage (NCBI taxonomy): Bacteria > Bacillati > Actinomycetota > Actinomycetes > Mycobacteriales > Corynebacteriaceae > Corynebacterium > Corynebacterium sp. HMSC05C01. The sequence goes on from NZ_KV787956.1 coordinate 123,330, forward strand.
CCCGACCACAACGGGTCGACGGCGGCGCCGCGTAGCTCAGCAATCAAATGTGTATGTCCTGACTAATGGTGGTGGAAGCTCGGCTCGGCGTTGTTGGCGATCTCCACGATTTGGTCCACGATCTTCTCAAAGTAGTCGAGGAAGTTCTCGCCTGCCGGGGAAGTTTCCCGAATCTCAACAATGGGGACATTTTTCATCTGCGCGACAGCGGCCAACCGCTCGGTGGCGCTGTTGGTGCTCTGTGGGTTCACAAACAGCATGTCCAGATCGCCCTGTTTGATCTGGTTCAAAAACGCCGACACCGCAGCCGCAGACGGCTCCTGGTGGTTCAGGCTGGCCTTGACGTACTCCTCCGGGGTGATGTCGTGCAGTTCAGTGCCCCATACAAGCCCGGCGGCGATCGGCTCGGTCATGCCGATGTGCACGTGCGGCACGGAAGCGAGCTTCTCCTCGATCGCAGCAATTCGCGTATCGACGACCCCAGCATCCCCACCGGTACGCTGCGCCACCGCATCGGCTACCTCGCGGACCTTTGACGGTGCGAACCAGGCGTGCTCCAACTCGTCGAGGGACTCCGGCAGGTGATCGCTGTGGGCGTGCTCGTGATCGTGCTCTGCGTGGTCGAGCAGCGGAATGGCGTGCACGATGCGGTCCTGCTCCGCGACGGTGTACAAGGCCGCGTCGTAGGCGCCACCATTAGCGACGACCGTCGCCGCCTCCTTGATACGAGACAGGTCCTTGGCGGACGGCTCGAAGTGGTGCGGGTCTACAGCGTCGCCGGTGATGATCGCATCCACGTCCTCCCCGGTCACGGCGGCGGCAACATCTGCCCACACCCCGGTGGTGGCGATGATGCCGGAACCTTCGGCCGCGTCTTCGGACTCCGTAGAGCATGCGGTCAGCGCGGTGCCTGCAAGAGTGAGTGCAGCCAGCGTGGCAAGGGTCTTGGCCTGAAAACGATTGTGCATACGCGGTATTCAATCACTATTGGAAACTGTTTTCAATCTGTTTCGGACGAAGAACCAGTGCTGCGAGCAGTGCCATCAACAACACTGCGCCCACAATCCACCCGGCGCGGAGGTACGACAACGACTGTGAGCTGGTGGCGTCGAAACCCACCTTCACCGGATTGTGATCGGAGGACCGGAATGGGGTCCCGGGCTCGTCGATGAGCGGTTCGTCGCTGTTGATCGCCCACACCAGGGAATCTTTCACGAGGTCCATCGCGGCATCGTTGGCCAGCACGTGGTCGAGTGAGCCTACCTTGTTGTCGTACTGATACGACGGGCGTTCCTGCGGGATCGTGGCGTAGCCGGCGTCGTTGAGCACGGCGATCGCGTCTTCTTGGGAGTAGGCGTTGAAGTCGCCAATGAGGAACGTGGGCAGGTCGCGCCAGTCGTCTTGCATGTCGAGGTGTTCCAGCAGCGTCCGCGACATGTCTGCGCGGAGTCGGGCGTTGTTGCCTTGGCCGTCGGCGGTGGCGTCGTCATTACGCGAGACTGTGCCCTTGGACTTGAAGTGGTTCACCACCGCAACAATGTGGTCACCGCCGGCGGCAGGCGCGAACTCCTGGGCGAGCGGCTGGCGGGCGATGCCGGTGAACGTGGAGTCATCGAAAATGCGCGACTGCCCAACCGGACGCACCTTCGCCGGCTGGTAAATAAACGCCACGCGGATCGCGTCTTCGCGAGTGCCAAGCTCGCTTGGCGACGACACCACCGCCCACCGATCCTCCCCCGCCGCAGCATTGAGCGCATCGACCAAGTGCTGCAGTGACTCGTCGCGCCGGGCGGTATCGCCTGTGGTGCGGGCGGTGTTCTCCACCTCCGACAGGCCGAGGATGGCGGTGTCGAGCCGGTTGATTGCGTTCACGAGTTTCGCCTCTTGCAATGCGAGGGCCTCCGCGTCGTGCGCGCCGCGGAACAGGTGGCAGTTCGTGCAGCCGGTCTCCGGGTCGATGTCGGGGAAGTGGGTGAAGTAGTTCATCACGTTGAAAAACCCGATCGATAGGTCACCGCGGACGTTCGTGGGCGCATCGATGACCTCGGCGCGGGAATCCTCCCAGGTGATTGGCAGGTCCTCGGCGCGGGTATGGCCGGTGACGGGGCGCAGTGGCTGGAACGTCCAATCCCCGTTGTTGTAGCCCACCACCACATCCTGTTGGAAGGTCACGGTGTCAAACGTGCGGATGGACCTCGTGGGGGAAAGGTACGGCAGTGGCACGTCGGGTTCTTTGGTGTAGTTGCGGGTGCGCCCGTCGTCGAGGTTGACGAATTCCGCCGCCTGCTGCTCGTTCATCTCAGCGACCTGATTGGCGTCGGGGCGGATCTTCTCCGTGGGCCAAAAGTGGGGCTCGGTGCCGGGCGCCAGGCCCACGGTGCCGTACTGGTTCAGGTTGTAATTCCCGGTCACGGTGTAGGCGCCGGGGCGCACGAGCATGCCCTCGTAGGGCTCGCGGGCGGCGTCGCCGGCCGGTAGGGCATCGAGGGGGATGGGTGTTGGGGCGGGCAGGGGATCGTCGAGAAGCGTGATGCTGCTCGCTGAAATCTGGGTCTGCCCGTAGAACTCCTTCGCCGTGCCTTCCACCCGCACCGAATCGCCGTGGGCGGGGTAGTGGCCCTGCTTGCCCACGAACACGAAAATGCCGTCCGAGGCGTCACCGGGTTGTTTCGGCTGGCCGGAGCCGCCTGTTTGCATGAAGAAGCCGCGCTTACCGCCCTCGTCGTAGACCGCCGTGACTACGCCGGTGGTGATGACGGTCGTGCCCTCAACCGGGGAGACCGCGCCGGTGCCCTGGATCTCCGCGATGGTCAACACCCGCGGGTCTGCCTGTGCGATGCCGGAATTGCGCGGAGTGGGGGCACCCGCACGGAAATCGGCGGCGTTGTTGTCAGTATCCGCGCCATCGGTGACGCGCTGGATGGACAGTTGATTCGTCGTCTTCTCGGCGGGGGTGCCCTCCGCGAGATCGGGTGGCGTATCACCCCAAGCCACGCGGTCTACCTCGCCATCAGTGCTGCGCAGCACCGCAACCGCACTCGTGGCAGAAAAGTTAAACGCAGCCTCGCGGTCCGGTGCCGGCAGATCGGCTCCCGTCTCGCCGGAAACCCCGCTGATCAGGTAATACCCACCCGCCGGCACCACCCCGAACAACTCAACCACCGTGCCGGAGTTGCCCTTGGCGGAAAACTGCTCCAGCTCCCAGCCGTCGATTGAAACGTCCTGACCGGTGGGGTTGAACAGTTCCACAAAGTCCGCGTTCAGTGGCGCCTGCGCATTGCTGCCGCCACCGTAGACCTCGTTGATCACCACCGCCTCAGCATGTGGCACAAGCGCGATGCTTAACGACGACACCAGCACCAACCACAGCAGACGAGCCCGAAACATTCCCTTAACGTAGCCGGTCATCCGATATTGCTGGACGCGTCTGTCCGTCCGATATACTCGCTGCCGTACCGCAAAGGTCGATCAACCTCCCGAAATGTGAAGGATTCTCATGGCACGAGTCGTCGTCAATGTCATGCCCAAGGCCGAAATTCTTGACCCCCAGGGTCAGGCGGTGCTGCGCGCACTGGGCCGCATCGGTGTCGAGGGGGTGAGCGACGTCCGCCAAGGCAAGCGATTCGAGATCGAGGTGGACGACTCCGTCACCGACGCCGAACTGCAGCGCATGGCGGAAACCCTGCTGACTAACACTGTGATTGAAGACTTCGAGGTTGTGCGATGAGCGCAACTATCGGAGTCATTACTTTTCCCGGCACCCTCGACGACGTTGACGCGCTGCGCGCCGTCCGCCTCGCCGGTGCCGAGCCGAAGCAACTCTGGCACGCCGACAACGACCTGACTGGCGTCGACGCCGTTGTCGTCCCGGGCGGCTTCTCCTACGGCGACTACCTGCGCTCCGGCGCGATCGCCGCGCAGGCCCCGATGATGGGCGCTGTTGTGGAGGCCGCGAAGAAGGGCATGCCGGTCCTTGGCATCTGCAACGGCTTCCAGATCCTCACCGAAGCCGGCCTGCTGCCGGGCGCGCTGACCCGCAACCAGGGCCTGAACTTCCACTGCGTGGACACCTACCTTGAAGTAGCCAACAACGACACCGCATGGACCAGCCAGTTGGGCGAGCGCATCTACGTGCCCGCCAAGCACGGCGAAGGCCGCTTCCAGGCGTCCCCGGAAACCATCGAGGCGCTGGAGAAGGAAGGCCGCGTGGTCTTCCGCTACACCGACAACTTCAACGGCTCCATCAACGCAATCGCCGGCGTGACTAACGAAACCGGCCGCGTTGTGGGGCTCATGCCGCACCCGGAGCACGCGATTGAGACGCTCACCGGGCCGTCCACCGACGGGTTGGGCCTGTTCACTTCCGCCATCGACGCGATTTCGAAGATCGGAGCGTAAAAGACCATGACTGTGCACAACGACACTGTTGAAAACGCCGTCGACACCCCTGACCTTGAGCAGCCGTACGCGGAACTCGGGTTGCAGGATGACGAATACGCGAAGATCAAGGCAATCCTCGGCCGCCGCCCAACGGACGCGGAGCTCACGCTCTACTCCGTGATGTGGTCGGAGCACTGCTCCTACAAGTCCTCCAAGACGCACCTGCGTTACTTCGGTCAGACCATGACCGAGGAGATGGAAAAGAAGATCCTCGCCGGTATCGGTGAGAACGCTGGCGTGGTAGACATCGGAGACGGCGACGCCGTGACTTTCCGTGTGGAAAGCCACAACCACCCCTCCTTCGTCGAGCCGTACCAGGGTGCTGCCACCGGCATCGGCGGCATCGTCCGCGACATCATGGCCATGGGTGCCCGCCCGATCGCCGTGATGGACCAGCTCCGCTTCGGCCCGATCGACGCCGAGGACACCAAGCGCGTCCTTCCGGGCGTGGTCCACGGCATCGGCGGCTACGGCAACTGCCTGGGCCTGCCGAACATCGGCGGCGAGACCGTCTTCGACGCCGCATACGCCGGCAACCCACTGGTCAACGCACTGTGCGTGGGCACCCTCAAGGTGGAAGACCTCCACCTCGCGTTCGCATCCGGCACCGGCAACAAGGTCATCCTGTTTGGCTCCCGCACCGGTCTCGACGGCATCGGCGGCGTGTCCGTGCTGGGCTCCGCCACCTTCGAGGAAGGCGAAGAGCGCAAGCTCCCAGCAGTCCAGGTGGGCGACCCGTTCGCAGAGAAGGTGCTCATCGAGTGCTGCCTCGAGCTCTACGCAGCTGGCGTGGTCGAGGGCATTCAGGACCTCGGCGGCGGTGGCCTGTCGTGTGCCACCTCCGAGCTGGCTGCATCCGGCGACGGCGGCATGACCGTCAACCTGGACAACGTGCCGCTGCGCGCTGAGAACATGTCCGCAGCAGAGATCCTCGCCTCCGAATCCCAGGAGCGCATGTGCGCCGTGGTGGCTCCGGAGGACGTGGATAAGTTCATGGAAATCTGCGCCAAGTGGGACGTGCTGGCCTCCGTCATCGGCGAGGTCACCTCCGACAAGGACCGCCTGCAGGTATTCCACAACGGTGAACTCGTGGTGGACGCGCCGCCGTCAACGATTGACGAGGGCCCGGTCTACGAACGCCCGTACGCACGTCCGGCGTGGCTGGATGAGGTGCAGGGCGGTGGTGTCGTCGATAAGCAGGCAACCATCAAGGACACCTGGCTGAAGATGGTTGCCTCCCCGGCGCTGTGCTCGCGTGACTTCATCACCGAGCAGTACGACCGCTACGTGCGCGGCAACACCGTGCAGGCCAAGTACGCCAACTCCGGTGTGCTGCGCATCAACGAAGAGACCAACCGCGGCGTTGCTATCTCCGCCGACGCATCGGGCCGCTACACCTACCTGGACCCGAACATGGGCGCACGCCTGGCGCTGGCAGAGGCCTACCGCAACGTCGCCGTCACCGGCGCCACCCCGTTTGCGGTAACCAACTGCCTGAACTTCGGTTCCCCGGAAAACCCGGACGTGATGTGGCAGTTCCGCGAAGCAGTCCACGGCCTGGCAGACGGTTCCGCCGAACTGGAAATCCCGGTCTCCGGCGGCAACGTCTCCTTCTACAACCAGACCGGCGAGACCCCGATCCTGCCGACCCCGGTTGTTGGTGTGCTCGGTGTTATCGAGGACGTTGCGCAGGCCATCCCGCACGCCCTGCCTGCGGACGACGAGGAGTTCACCCTGGTCCTGCTCGGCGAAACCAAGGACGAGTTCGGCGGTTCCGTGTGGCAGGACATCTCCGGCGCTGGCCTGTCAGGCCTTCCGCCGCAGGTGGACCTTGCTAACGAGGAACGCCTCGCACAGTTCCTCGGTGGTAACGCAGCCGGTGTAGCAGCAGCACACGACCTGTCCGAGGGCGGCCTGTCCCAGGCTGTGTTCGAGATGCTGCTCGGCTCCAAGAAGGGCGCTGAGTTGAACCTCGAGGGTGTGTACGAGGACGCGTTTACCGCGCTGTTCTCCGAGTCCGCATCCCGCGTGCTCGTAGCAGTCTCTCGTGACCGCGCAGAAGCAGCGGTCGAGCGTGCTACCGCAGCCGGCATCCCGGTCGCAGTGCTTGGCGACACGACTGGCGACGGCGTCCTGCGCGTCGCCAGCGAAGAAATCTCCGTGCAGGAGCTTGCCGATGCATGGGCTGCGACCATGCCGTCGCACTTCGCAGCCGCAACCGCGCCGAACGCGGCCGTCTAGTCCGTCCGCTGCATAGCCGGTGCCTGTTCCACAATGGGCACCGGCTCATATTGTGCGCGCAGGTCTTTCAGCGTCTGCGTGTGATCCCAGAGGCGCTTGTCCTCATCCGTAACCGGCGTGAACTTACGTGCCGGCAGCGGGGTGCCGTCGATATCCATGCCGATGTAGGTAAACGTCGCGTGGATCGCATCCTTCAAGTTGTCGCGGCCACCACGCGGGTCGCCTGCGCGCAGGTGCACTGAGGTGTGAATGGAACGCGCATCCGTACGGGTGATGCGCGCATCCACCTCAATCAGGTCGCCGATGTGCACCGGGTGGTAGAAGCGAATACCACCCGCGTAGACGGCGACGGTGCGCTCCCCGGACCATTCCATGGTGCAGGCCGTGCCGGCCTCATCGATCCATTCCATGGCGGTGCCACCGTGGACGTTGCCGCCCCAGTTCACATCGGTTGGTTTCGCCATGAAGCGGTGCACGATGCGCTGCGCCGTGGAGTCGTCGGTGTATGTCTGCGACTCCATCTCCGCCTCAATGGCCTTGCGCAGGTCGATGCGCGACTTTGCTGCTTCGGCCACGCGGCGTTCCTCGGCATTCGTCGGAACGAACGTCGGCACCGGCATGGACTTGCCGGTGTCCGGGTCCTTTGCCACGAAAATGACCAGGCAGTCGCAGGCGCGGGTGAACACGCCCTCGCGCGGGTCGGCGGAAAGCACCTCGTTGACAATGTGCATCGAGGAACGGCCCGTCATGGCGATGCGCGAGCGCACCTCCACAATGTGGCCCGAAGGGATCGGGCGGGTGAAGTGAATGTGGCCCACATACGCGGTCACACAGTAGGTGGCGGACCACTGGGCGGCGCAGGCGTAGGCGGCCTTATCGATCCACTCCAGCACGCGACCACCGGAGACACCCTGTGCGCCGTAGTGGAGCACATCGGTGGGGGAGGCCATAAACCGCAGGGTGACGCGAGGGGAGCGTTCGGTAGCAACTACATGGGTTTTGGACATGCCGACACCTTAATATGGGTCCACATGGTGCAAAAGCAGGACCCGATACTGACACGCCAGGCCGTCGATGCGGTCAAAGCATGGATCGAGGGGGATGAGGAGTCGTCGAGAAGCGAGATTGCAAATGCTTGTCGACGAACCGCGCGCACCCTCGCCGAAGAACTCCCCGGCCACTCCGTGGAACTGCGCGTGCCCCCATTTGTGGCGGTGCAATGCGTCGAAGGCCCACGCCACACCCGCGGCACGCCGCCAAACGTGGTGGAGATGGACCCCCGCACATGGATGCGACTGGCCACCGGTTTAACCACCTTCGAGGAAGAACTCGCGCAAGGCAACGTGGATGCTTCCGGATCGCGCGCAGGCGAGATCGCGGCGGGTCTTCCAGTAATTGCCCTCCGCTGACATTCCTCGGATACAGTGTTTGTCGTGCATACGAAGAGCCCCACGGGGAAGACCAACTTCGAGAACAACGACGAACCACGCGACGAATGTGGCGTGTTCGGTGTCTGGGCACCGGGCGAGGACGTGTCCAAGCTGACCTATTTCGGCTTGTTCGCGCTGCAGCACCGCGGCCAGGAAGGCGCCGGCATTGCCGTAGGCGACAAGGACAACGTCGTGGTGTTTAAAGACACCGGCCTGGTCAGCCAGGTCTTTGACGAACCTGTCCTGGAGGCGTTGCAGGGCGATGTGGCGATCGGCCACACCCGCTACTCCACAGCTGGCGGGAACTCCTGGGAAAACGTCCAGCCGATGTTCCGCACCTCGCCCAATGGCACCGACATTGCGTTGGCGCACAACGGCAACCTGGTGAACTTCAAGGAACTCGAAGAAGAAGCGATCGAGCGCAAGCTCATCCCGGCGTCGGGCGTGGATGGACAGGGCTCGTCCTCAGACACCGCTGTGGTGTCTGCGTTGCTGGCGGATCTGGTCACTGAGGACAAGACGCTTCTCGACGCCGCACGGGAACTCCTCCCACGCGTCGAAGGCGCATTCTGCTTCATGGTCACCGACGGCCAGACCCTCTACGCCGCGCGCGACCCGCACGGCGTGCGCCCGCTGTCGCTGGGCCGCCTCGACGGCGGTTGGGTGATCGCCTCCGAGACGTGTGCGTTGGACATCGTCGGCGCCTCGTTCGTGCGCGATATCGAGCCGGGCGAGCTTGTGGCGATTGATAACGCGGGCGTCCACTCCGAACGCTTCGCCGAGACCCCGAAGGCGCACTGCGTGTTCGAGTACGTCTACGTCGCCCGCCCCGACTCCATCATCGACGGCCAGACCGTCAACCTGTCGCGCATCGAGATCGGCCGCCGTCTCGCCCGCGTCACCCCGGTGGACGGCGACCTGGTAATGCCGGTGCCCGAATCCGGCACCCCCGCCGCCATCGGCTACGCGGAAGAGTCCGGCATCCCGTTCAAGCAGGGCCTGATGAAGAACGCCTATGTCGGCCGCACCTTCATTCAGCCGTCGGACACCCTGCGTCAGCTGGGCCTGCGCCTGAAGCTGAACCCGGTGCGCGAAGTCATCGAGGGCAAAAAGCTCATCGTTGTCGACGACTCCATCGTGCGCGGCAACACCCAGCGCAAACTCATCCGCATGCTGCGCGAAGCCGGCGCCGCCGAGGTGCACGTGCGTATCGCGTCGCCGCCGGTGAAGTGGCCGTGCTTCTACGGCATCGATTTCGCAAGCCCCGGCGAACTCATCGCCAACCACGGCCGTACTGATTCCGATGAGGCGATCGCGGAGTCGATCCGCACCATGATCGGGGCGGACTCGCTCGCGTTCGTGCCTATCGACGACATGATCGCCTCCACGAACCAACACGAAGACAACCTTTGTGCCGCCTGCTTTACAGGCAAATACCCCCTGGGGCTGCCCGACGGTAACCCCAACGCCGACCTTGTCCGACGCATCCAGAAAGGTGCTGAAGCCTAATGACCACTGAGCAGACCCCAGTTTCCTACGAGGCCGCCGGCGTATCCATCGAGGCCGGCGATAAGGCCGTCGAACTGTTCGCCCCGCACGCCAAGCGCGCCACCCGTCCTGAGGTTCGTGGCAGCCTCGGCGGCTTTGCCGGCCTGTTCGCGCTGGGCAAGTACAAGGAGCCACTGCTGGCAGCAGGCTCTGACGGCGTGGGCACCAAGCTGGCCATTGCGCAGGCGATGGACAAGCACGACACCATCGGTATCGACCTCGTCGCAATGTGCGTAGACGATCTTGTCGTCTGTGGTGCCGAGCCGCTGTTCCTGCAGGACTACATCGCTATTGGCAAGGTCGTGCCGGAGAAGGTCGCCGAAATCGTCGGCGGCATCGCCGAGGGATGCGTCCAGGCTGGCTGTGCGCTGCTCGGTGGCGAGACCGCTGAACACCCCGGCGTGATGGAGCCGGACGACTACGACGTTTCCGCCACCGCAGTCGGTGTCGTTGAGGCCTCGGAACTGCTTGGTCCTGAAAAGGTCCGCGAGGGCGACATCATCATCGGTATGGCATCGTCTGGCCTGCACTCCAACGGCTACTCCCTGGCCCGCCACGTGCTTCTCGAGCGCGCCGGCCTGCCCCTGGACGCCGAGATGGAAGAGCTGGGCCGCACGCTCGGCGAGGAACTTCTCGAGCCAACCCGCATCTACGCACTCGACTGCCTAGAACTGGCCGCCGAGTGCGAGGTCCGCACGTTCTGCCACGTCACCGGCGGTGGCCTGGCAGGCAACATGGAACGCATCATTCCTGAGGGCCTTGTCGCAGAGATGTACCGCAACACCTGGACCCCAGGTCCGATCTTCCGCACCATCAAGTCCGTCGGCCAGGTCCCGGACGAGGAGATGGAGAAGACCTTCAACATGGGCGTCGGCATGACTGCCGTCGTTGCCGAGGAAGACCGCGATCGCGCCCTGGCCATCCTGGCCGCCCGTCACGTGGATGCGTGGGTGCTCGGCGAGGTCCGCGCCACCAGCGAAGGCGACGAGAAACGCGCCGTGCTGACAGGCTCCCACCCGCAGTACTAAACGCGATCGCTAGGCCTGTTTTCGGGCTGATACGAGGATTCGTTCTCGTATCAGCCCGTTTCTGCTTTTAGGGCGCGGTGTCTTTTGCTGGTCGTCTAGCTGGTCTCGTGATGTTGCTAGACGGTCTCGTTTCGACGGCTCCAAACCCCCAGGTGGTGTTGAGGGTCATTGTCACTATGGAGCTGATCGTCTGGTTGGCGTTTCGGGGAGCTAGACGATGGTCGTTGTGGCGGCGCAGACGGACGTGAAACACCCTGTTTTCGTGTCTTGAGGCCTGTTATG